>JBBRYZ010000125.1:0-11867 GCA_038237165.1 Bacteroidales bacterium
GCTGATCCGGGAAATATAGTGGTGAGACTTGCCCACAGAAAAGGCATAAGGGTGATTCCACTAACGGGGCCATCGTCCATTATGCTTGCTTTAATGGCTTCAGGACTTAACGGGCAGAATTTTGTATTCCATGGATACCTGCCGGTTAAACCTGATGAACGAGCAAGGGCACTTCGTGAACTGGAGCAAGCAGCTGCAAAAGGAAACCAAACCCAGATTTTTATTGAAACTCCATACCGGAACATGGCCATGCTCGAAAGTATACTAAAAACCTGCCATCCTTCGCTAATGCTCTGTATTGCAGCCGATCTTACTCTCAATACTGAATGGATACGGAGTATGACAGCAAATGAATGGAAAAAAGAAAAACCGGATTTGCACAAAAGGCCGGCAGTGTTCTTGCTGGGCGGAGGGTGAGGGGACATAGGGACTTAGGGACTTGAGGGACTGAGGGATTGAGAGCCTGAGAGATAGATAGAGAGATGGTGAGTCAAACTGAAAGCTAATAAATCTATTCATTCAGTGAGATAAGGGAATACCAATAATTTGAAAAACAGTGCAAACAAGACTCCGTTCCAGCATTCTTGAAGTAAGGTATTTTATTAAATATAGATGCAGGCTGAACAACTGAATAATATTCTTTCTTATATTTGCTTGCTGAAAAGCGAGATTCCGAATTTGACTACTATTTTAACCTAAAATCCACTGAATTGCCACACTCTTAAACACTTTAGCTTTTTTCTTGTTAGTTCATGTTAAATAAAAACGGTATGCAATAATGTATAAATTAAGCATTTCTCTTTTTGCTGTTTCATTTATCTGTATTATGTATACTTTACACAATATTTCAATTGATTTATCATGTTTAAAACAAGAATTTATCCCTCAGATTATTAAAATCCAAACCTTTATTTACCAGCTTTAAAGTTACAGGAAGCTTTTAGGTTGTAATCAACGAAATTTCAAGAAAACAAACCATAACCAACATTAAATATTAACTTAAAAATCAAGACCTATGAAAAAATTAATTGCAATTTTTATTGTACTCGGGATGACACTCACATCCTTTGCTCAAACAGCAGACTATCCTTGGGCTATCGGCGCAGGCGTTCATTGGGCAAGCTTCAGCAATGTAAGTCTTAAGCTTACAGATCAATTTAATGACATGAAATTTCAGGGCGGATTTCCTGATGTCTCGGTAAGCCGTTATCTGAATCGTTTCTTCAATGTACAACTAACATCAGGTTTGCTTAGTCTGAAAAAAGTTACAACTAAAGATTATGCTATTACTGATGGTAAATTCTGGTATGCGGATCTTGACGGGCAAATCAAATTCCTGGGCAGCGTTATTCCGGAAGATGCGATAGTTACACCTTATGTATATTTTGGATTTGGTGGTCATTACATTAACCAGACAAGTGATTTAAAAGCACAGGCTGGTTTAGGTCTTGATTTAAAAGTTGCAAAACAACTTTCGATGTACGCCCGCGCTGATTATGCTTTTACAACCGACAAAACAGGAATATCCTATGTACATCCTCATGTTGGTCTGAAATATCGCTTTACAACTAAAAAAGACAGGGATAAAGACGGCATTGTTGATGATGAAGACCGTTGTCCGGATGTATTCGGTTTGAAAGAGTTAAAAGGTTGTCCTGATACAGACGGTGATGGTGTTGCCGATATTGATGACAAATGCCCTGATACTCCTAAAGGCGTGAAAGTTGAAGCCAACGGATGTCCAAAAGACTCAGACAATGATGGTGTGGCTGATTACCTGGATAAATGTCCAAATACTCCTGCAGGCGTTGTAGTGGATGCCAAAGGTTGCCCTGTTGATACAGATGGCGACGGCGTTGCAGATTATCTTGATAAATGTCCTAATACCCCAACTGGAGTAAAAGTAGATGCCAAAGGTTGTCCGATTGATTCAGATAATGATGGTGTAGCCGATTACCTGGATAAATGTCCGAATACTCCTGCCAACGTGAAAGTTGATGCAGTTGGTTGCCCAATAGACACAGATAAAGACGGTATTCCTGATTATCTTGACAAATGTCCTACAGTTCCTGGAACAGTTGCTAACAAAGGATGCCCGGAAATGACAAAGATAGAAAAAGAGCAGGTAATCAATATCGCGAAGGCAATTTATTTTGAAACAGGCAAGGATATCATCCGGAAAATATCGGAACCCAAATTGAATGAACTGATCCCTATCCTGAATAAATATCCTGAAATGAAAGTTAATATTGAGGGTAATACTGATGATGTAGGAACTGATGCGAAAAATCTTGTTCTCAGTCAGCAAAGAGCTGAATCTGTAAAGAAATACCTTGTTAGTAAAGGCATTTCAGCCGATCGTTTAATTGCTATCGGATACGGTGAAACTAAACCTAAAGCTGATAATAAAACGGCTGCAGGTAGAACTGAAAACCGTCGTGTAGATTTGAATACGGAATATTAAGAATTTAGTTTATCCGTAAAAAGCAATAAAGGGAGGCATCGATTGTCTCCCTTTATTTTTTTATCTGACTTGCAGAAATTCAGAACTTATGATGTAATAACCAAGATAAAAATGCTATCAGATTATTAAATATTCTTGCTAGGAATCAGCCTGGTCAATGCAATGAAGTATGATTATAAGCCGCAGATTACGCTGATTACACAGATATTTATATTTGTCCTAGGTCTGTTTTTGTTATAAAAACTATTGAAAGCAGTCCTAAATCTGTGAAAATTTGTGAAATCTGTGGCAAAATGAATTATTAAGGGGCTGATTAATTAAACATTCTTTAATGTGAGCTGAATCCTTTTGCGTTGCTTATCAACCTCCAAAACTTTTACTCTCACTTTCTGATTCAGCTTTACGATGGTATTCGGATCTTTCACATACTTATCAGCCAGCTGGCTTACATGAATCAATCCATCCTGATGAACTCCAATATCAACAAAAGCGCCAAAGTTTGTAATGTTAGTAACAAGTCCATCGAGAACCATGCCGGGCTTAAGGTCATCCATGGAATTTACATTTTTATCGAACTCAAAAAGCTCGAATTTCTGACGCGGATCACGGCCTGGTTTAGAAAGCTCGGCCATGATATCGGTCAATGTAGGCATTCCAACTTTATCGTTTATAAATTCTTCGAGTTTGATCTGCTTTCGCAAATCCTCGTTGCCAATGAGATCAGCAACAGAGCAACCCGCTTTTTTTGCCATCCGCATCACTAAAGGATAGCTCTCGGGATGAACTGCACTGGCATCAAGAGGATTTTCGGATTCCCTGATACGCAGAAAACCGGCAGCCTGCTCATAAACCTTTTCGCCCAGGCGGGGAACATTTTTAAGTTGTTCGCGTGTTTTGAACATCCCGTTTTTATCGCGGTATTCAATAATTTTAGCAGCAAGCACCGGTCCAACACCCGACACATACGTAAGCAACTGCTTACTTGCCGTGTTAAGCTCCACTCCTACTTTATTCACACAACTCTCCACTACACTTTCGAGGCTTTTTTGCAGCATAGCCTGATTAACATCATGCTGATATTGCCCTACGCCAATGGATTTTGGATCAATCTTAACAAGTTCGGATAACGGGTCCATCAGGCGGCGACCTATAGAAACTGATCCGCGAACGGTAACATCATATTCCGGGAATTCCTCCCGGGCAACAGCCGAAGCGGAATAAACCGATGCACCGGCTTCATTTACCATTAAGGCAATTAAATCCGTGTCAAACGGAATGCGCCTTACGAGGTTTTCGGTTTCCCTACCGGCAGTTCCGTTACCGATTGCTATTGCTTCAACTTTGTATGCTTTAACTAAATTCTGGATCTTCGAAACCGATTGTTTTACTTCGCTCTGCGGAGGGTGAGGATAGATAGTTTCGTTATGCATAAGCCGACCCTGCCGGTCGAGGATTACGAGTTTGCAACCGCTGCGAAATCCGGGATCTATTGCCAGCACGGTCTTCTGTCCTAATGGCGGAAGCATAAGCAACTGCCGCAGGTTTTCGGCAAAAACGCGTATAGCTTCCTTGTCGGCCTTTTCCTTGGTCATCTGACGATACTCTGTTTCAATGGATGGTTGCAGAAGCCGTTTATAGGAATCTTTTACAGCGTCCTCCACCTGGCGGGAGGATTCATTGGTTGTTTTAACAAATAATTTATTCAGGGATTCACGAGCCTGAACTTCATCCGGTTCAATGTTAACTTTCAGAAAACCTTCATTTTCGCCGCGCAGCATAGCCAATAAACGGTGCGAAGGAGCTTTCATCAGTGGTTCGGCCCAATCGTAATAAGTTTCGTATTTTATACCTTCCAGCTCCTTGCCTTTTACCGGACGGGAAAGTATTTCGCCAAACCGCTCAAAATGATTTCTGATGCGCTGACGGCTTTGTTGGTTTTCATTCACCCATTCGGCTATAATATCTCTGGCTCCGGCTAAAGCATCTTCAGCCGATTTTACATCTTTTTCGGTATTGATAAATTCTTTTGCCTTGCGCAAAGGATCTGTTTCCTGCTGCAACATAATAGTTTTAGCCAGAGGCTCAAGTCCTTTTTCGCGGGCAATAGAGGCGCGTGTGCGACGTTTTTGCTTGTATGGCAAGTAAATATCCTCCAATTCACTCATTGTTGAAGCTCCCATCAGCAACATTTCCAGTTCAGGAGTCAGTTTTTCCTGTTCCTTCACAGAAGATATAATTGCCTCACGGCGTTTTTCGAGTTCAATAATTTTATCATGTCGTTCGCGAATGGCTTCAATCTGAACCTCATCCAGACTGCCTGTCATTTCCTTGCGATACCGCGCTATGAAAGGAACGGTTGCTCCTTCTTTTAATAAATTAATGGTGTTGAGTACCTGAAAGTCACGAACTCCAAGCTCGTTAGCTATCTGCAAGATATATTTATTTTCCATTGTCGAAATTGGAATTTTATGAAAACATGCACCATCAGGAATGCTGCTTATTACAAAGCAATTTTGCTTCGTCGAAATTCATACCGCAAGTTCAATATTACCAGCCCTGGGCAAGTAAATCGATAACGTGCATGGTTTTTATAGGAAGCTTATTTTTATCGATATATCCCTGTTGGTGCATCAGGCATGACGAATCCGTACTAACGATATATTCGGCGCCGGTTTCAAGGGCATTGAGGACTTTCTGTTCAGCCATTGCCGTGGAGATGGGTTCGTGTTTCACTGCAAAAGTTCCGCCAAAACCGCAACAGGTATGGGTATCTTTCATTTCGCGAAGCTCAAGCCCCCTGACATTTTTAAGCAATTCGCGTGGCTGATTGGTAAGACCATATTCGCGCAAGGCGGCACACGAATCGTGATAGGTAATAGAATGTTCGAAAGTTGCGCCTACATCGCTAATTTTCAAAACATTGACCACAAAATCGGTAAACTCGTAGAAATTCTTTTTGAGCTGGTGATACTCTATATGCAATGCAGAATTGTAGAACATTTCATCGTAATAATTCCTTACAAAGCCGGCACATGAAGCCGAAGGGCCAACGATATAACGGTTATTCGGGAAATCACGGATAAACTTCTCCCCTATTTTCTTTGCTTCTTCCCAGAAACCGCTGTTATATGCCATCTGGCCGCAGCAGGTTTGCTGATTGTTGTAATTCACCTCAACCCCAAGTTTTTCGAGAATTTTAACCATGTTAAAACCAGTTTCCGGGTATATCTGGTCGATAAAGCAAGGGATAAATATGTCAACCGTCATAAATAGTGTCGTTATAATGTTTGGAAAGCAAAAATATTAAAAATAAGGCGTTTGCCCAAGCAAAGTTATTAACCGAATTTTGAAGAGTTTGATGGGATTTATGGGATGGAGGAGATTAATGGGATTAATGGGATGGATAGGATTAATGAGATGGATGGGATTAATGAGATGGATGGGATTGGGGGATTGAGGAGATTGATGGGTTTTACAGGTAGAGACGCGATGCCTCGCGTCTCAATGGTTGATTTAGAAGATTGAGATTTAATACGCTTGTCAAACATTGAATTTCAGACAGATATCATTTCCAGATTTTGACTTTTGCAATATCAAAATTAAAGTTGTCTTTCAGATTTTCACCCCTCTGTCCGCCTGAGGCGGACATCTCCCCGTGGGGGAGAACCCTACGAACATGAATAGTGCCTATATTCAACTACTATATCAGACAGAAAATCATTTTTCACTTTTTTAAGTTTTTTCTAATTTTCAATTTAGTTCCTGTTTGTTCCATAGTTCGAGGGAGGTCGTCTTTTCACTTTTCACTTTTCACTTTTCACTTATATCCTTTATTCTTATATAAAAATCCCGCCATCTCCAAATCTTTCCAAAAGCCGGGGTATGATTTTTTCACTACATCGGGTTCATCAAGGATGATATCATTCCGCAACAAAGCAAGAGTAGCAAATGACATGGCCATGCGGTGATCATCATAGCACTTAACAATAACAGAATTCTGATCAGAATTATTTTCACTCAAAGTGCCATTCAAAAAAATCTGGTCATCGGTTACTTCGACTCCATATCCAAGTTTACTGAGCTCATTTTGCAAAGCGGCTATGCGATCGGTTTCTTTTACCCGAAGCGTTTTCAGTCCGGTAAAATGTCCTTTAATCCCTAAAGCAGCGCAGGTTACAATTACAGCCTGAGCAAGATCGGGGCATTCTGTAAAATCATAATTAAACTCTGTAAGCGCAGGCTCATCTGACTTTGTAAGCAGTAATCCATTTTCTGTGAAGACTGATTTCACACCCAGGTTTTTATAAATGGCGGGCAAAACTGAATCGCCCTGAACACTCTGAGAACGAAGTCCGGTTAAAAGAATTTTGGAATTTTCTGAAAAAGCTGCAACCTGGTACCAGAATGCTGCCGCACTCCAATCGGGTTCCACCATCGAAGCAAAATCAAACTCATTGTATTTCCATTCTCCAATTTTCACTTTGTTGCCAACGAAATTTATTTCAGCTCCAACTTTTTGCATCAGCGATTGTGTCATCCGGATGTAAGATGCTGAAATGATTTCACCAAGTAATTCGATTTCAATTCCACCTTTTAACAAAGGACCAAGCATCATTAAAGCGCTGATAAACTGGCTGCTGATACGGGCATTTAACTGAACTTTTCCGCCTTTCAGAGTTGGATTTCCAATGATTTGAACCGGTGGATAACCGGAATTATTTGTAAAAATAAGGTCAGCGCCAAGTTTTTTCAATGCATCGGTAAGTGGTTTCACCGGTCTGAGTTGCATGCGTTCGGTTCCGGTGATCAGCCATTTGCCGGGTGTTACAGCAAGTACTGCCGTGAGGAAACGCATCACCGTACCGGCATTACCAACGTTGATTTCCGTAATTACTTCAGGATTAATGCTTTGTTCATTTATTTTGATCAGCAAATTCTGCATTACCACCGTATCGGCCGAATCGGTACGAATTTCACTTATATTTTTGCCATCGGATAAATGATAAATAACCATTAATCTATTGACGATACTCTTGCTGAATGGCAAGGTAACAGAACAATTGATCAAATTGCAATTATTTGAAATACTGCGCATTCAGAAATATTTTATGAAAATCAAAATGTAAATGTATGAAATGTAAAAAGCGTAACTTTTCACATGAGTTAACCGTAGCATCAATCCCCAAAAGCCACAGTTAAAAAAAACTACACAAAAAATCCCACTTCAAGGTTCACATAGAAATGCAGACTTTCGAGAATAAGTTTTTCGCCGGGATACTGATCCCAAACAGGCTCTCCTATTTTACGGATGAGCGAGAAATTCAGTTTCGAGACGCTGGCGTTCTTTTTATCATGAGTCATAAACGTAAGCAGTTCACCCGAAAACCCCGGTTTAAACCTATAATGAGGAAATTGCCAGCTTATGAGGTTCGACAGACGTTTCAGATCGTTTTCATGCATTCCAAACATTCGCATCGAGATAAAGCTCTCGCAAATCAAACCAATGGCAATAGCTTCTCCGTGCAATAAAGGATCGGAATCGTATTTCTGCGAATAGGTTTCAATGGCATGACCAATGGTATGTCCAAAATTAAGTACTTTCCGAAGTCCTCTTTCATCCGCATCTTCAGTAACTATCTTTAATTTGACGGCGGCTGACTCAAGTATATCCTTTTCATTGCAGACTTTATCAGGCGAATTAAGCACAATCAGTTTTGCAAAATGGGTTTCGCTGTCAATCATGGCATGTTTCAGCATTTCGGCATATCCCGAAAGTTTTTGCCTGGCTGGCAATGTATTCAGGAACTCTGTGAAAATAAATACAGCTTTGGGAGGTGCAAAAACACCAACCTGATTTTTTATTGAGTTTAGATTTACGCCGGTTTTTCCGCCCAGAGCGGCATCAACCATTGCAAGCATGGTAGTCGGAATGTGAATAAAATTCATTCCACGTTTAAACGAAGCAGCCGCAAATCCGCCAATATCTGTAATCAAGCCTCCTCCGAGGCAAATCATCAATGAATTTCTTACTGCTTTGCCGTCAACCAGTTCAAGCCATATTTTCTCAATACTGGCAATCGTTTTATTCGATTCACCGCTATGTATTTCAATTACAAGTGCATCATCAAGACCTGAACATTTTTCTTTAAGGAGAGGCAAACATAATTCACGGGTATTTTCGTCAACAAGTAAAAAAATACCTGATTTACCAAATTCAAGAATGACTTCCTGCAACCGCGACCAACCTTCGACACCCGAATATATTGAATTTGAAATGTTCATACCGTTTTTAAAACTCTAAAATTTTATTTATGGATTTAAAAATGCCTGCAGTTTCAACACTGAAACATGAAAATTAAAATGGTTTTTAAATTGCGGCAAAGATAAAGATTTTCCAGCAGTGCGAAATGCAAATAATGATGAAGCGAATGACAAGGATGATTAAGTTGGTCGATTTAAGTCCGAATATGAATGTGGTTAAAATATGGATTTCACTAAATCATGGTTATAAAATAATTTGAAAACAGCTACACACTATGGTTCATACCTGCAAAAAGGTTTTACATTTGCAGGATTCAAAAAACATCCTATGCTTTCATTCGAGAATACTGAGATTGCCTTCCGCTACAAAAGCAATGGCGATCTGTCGCGTGCCCGTATGCTTTTCAGCGCCATTGCAAGTCCAGGGCTTGTTAAAGTTGGTAAAACGTTGACATACTTTGCATTAAAAATGCATTTGCCCATTGCCTGGGCAATAAAACCTACACTTTACAAGCATTTTGTCGGGGGCGAAACCCTTGAAGAATGCGAGAAAACAGTTATGCTGCTGAGTAAATACAATGTCAAATCTATTCTTGACTATTCGGTAGAAGGCGGTAAAGATCAGGAATCCATGCAACGCACGCTGGATGAAACGCTACGATCGGTGATTAATGCGGCCAGACATCCTGAAATTCCTTTTTCGGTATTTAAACCAACTGCATTTGCATCGCAGGAAGTTCTGACATGGGCTTCGGATAACAAAGCTGTTGACGATAAAACAGCTAAGGCTATTCAGTTTTTTAAGGACTGTGTCGAAAAACTGTGCCACACGGCTTTCGAAAACGATATTCCTATTATGATTGACGCTGAAGACTCATGGTATCAGCCCTTTGTTGACGAGGTAGTTACCGTGATGATGGAAAAATACAATAAGGAGAAAGCCATTGTGTATAACACCTTACAAATGTACCGGACCGACAGGCTTGATTTTTTAAAAGACTCGCTTCGCAAAGCTGAAGAAGGGAATTATTACCTGGGCATTAAATTCGTAAGGGGAGCCTATATGGAGAAAGAGCGCTTGCGTGCTTCCGAAAACGGCTACGCTTCGCCTATTCAACCGGATAAAGATGGTACCGATAAAAATTATGATGCCGGTGTAGCATATACGCTTGAGCACCTCGACAGGATTTCAGTATTTAGCGGGTCACACAATGAAAACAGTAATCGGTTGCTTACTGAACTTATCGATAAACATGGTCTGAAAAGGAATGAACCTAAAATATGGTTTTCGCAGCTTTATGGCATGAGCGATCATATCAGTTTTAACCTAGCCGAAGAAGGTTATAATGTTACCAAATACATTCCGTACGGACCGGTACGCAATATTTTGCCTTATCTGATACGTCGAGCTGAGGAAAATACTTCTATTGCCGGTCAAACCGGACGTGAGCTGGCATTGCTGGAACAGGAACGTTTACGCAGGAAGAAAAGTTAAGGATTTGATTTCCACACATTATTTAAGCTGCATCTTTAAAGGATGTGGCTTTTTTTATGAAATATTTTCAACTTCATTCATAAGATTTTATCAAAAAAATGGGATTTTATAATTGATCAGCTTGGTTAATGCAATGAAGGATGAAAATAAGCCATAGATTACGCAGATAAGTAGGGCTTGCTGAGAATGAATTATTAGGCTGATTACCAATTAATTATCAGCACAAATGTTGTTAATGAATGCAACGGAATATCCAGAATAGTTAGATAAACCTTGCATTTATAATTTTGTCTTTCCCCGTTAGGGGATGCATGTCAATAGAATAACCGGTCGTTGATGGACTATTCCCCATAGGGGATTAACATAATATTTTGATTGTTAATGCCCTATGGGCAAATTAATTTAACCATCTTCCTTTTTCTATTGATATAAATGCCCTACGGGCAAATGTAACAAGAATAGTTGAGTTTTTTTTATCAGGCCCTAAGTATAAATTAATTAGGTCTGTTTATGTTGTGAAAACTGTTGAAAGCAGTTAGAAATCTGTGCAAATCTGCGAAATCTGTGGCAAAATGGATTATTCAAGGACTGATTAGTTATGGAATTTTATATTTCAATCTAAATAGATTAATTTTATCCGCTAACTTACACAGCCACACACAGACTTAACACCGGAATGAGAAGCATTTATATTTTATATTTGATTTGCCTTTGTCTGCTTTTATCAAGTGCAGTTTCCGTTGCGCAGTCATCGAGCCTGGTTACGCATTACAACCGAAACCAATATCATGCCGGAAGCCAGAACTGGTCAATAGATATTGATAAACAAGGTTTTGTATATTCGGGCAACAATAACGGACTGCTGAAATACGACGGCATCAGGTGGGAACTCTATCCGCTTCCTTCACGCGCCATCGTACGTTCGGTTTCCACAAGTGCTGACGAAAGGATTTATATAGGATCGAACGAAGAATTTGGTTTTTGGACAAAGGACGTAACATTGGGATTGAAATATACATCTTTGGTACCCTTGTTAAAACATTTCAACCTGCATAACCAGGAAATCTGGAAAATCGTTCAATCCAATAACAAAGTATATTTTCAGGGATTTTCATGCCTTTTTGTGTATGATCAGCATACCGTTAAATCAATACCACTTCCGGGCTCAATCGTTTTTCTGTTGAAAGCCGGGAATCGTCTTTTTGTACATGCAGTACAAGGCGATCTGTACGAAGTTATAAACGAAAAGCTCGTAAGAATTAATAAGAGCGAGGCTTTGCACGGCACCGAGGTTAAAGCTGTTCTTCCTTTTAAAGAAGATTCTTTCCTGATCGGCACCTCATCCAAAGGAATTTATTTGCTTGACAAAAGTGGCATTAATCCATGGAATGTTTCTGCAAATCCGTTGCTCAAGGAATTCCAGATTAACAACGGGATTATTTTCGGAGATAAAATAGTTTTCGGCACCATTGTGAATGGCTTATTTGTACTAGACTTTCACGGCAATGTTTTAAACCATCTGCACAGTGAAAATTACCTACAGAATAATACAGTTCTTTCACTTTGTAAAGATAGCGACCAGAGTATATGGGTTGGACTTGATAATGGAATTGATAATGTATCGTTCAATAACCCGGTTGAGATTTA
>JBBRYZ010000126.1:0-11761 GCA_038237165.1 Bacteroidales bacterium
CGGGCAAATAACGGATGATTTGAGCGTAAAAATGAATGATATCGCCAGGATTACTATCCGAACCACTAAACCACTTCTTTTTGACTCATACAACCAAAACCGTATTACCGGCGCCGTTATTTTTATCGACGAAGGAACCAATGAAACGGTTGGGGTGGGAATGATTGAATAAAGGTGTTTTTCCTGTTCGTTTTTTAACACGGAGGCATGGAGAGAACGGAGTTATATTATTAAAGTTCAGGTTCTTTTTAATGGCTCTGTTGTTTTAGCCATATTTTAGCAGAGAATCAAATCATTCCTCAACATTCTGTAGAGAAATAGTATTTCTCCATGCCCTCCGTGCCTCCGTGGTTAATATCGTTTACAGGCAGAGTGAATGTCATGCTTGTATACTGACAAATCTGCCATAATTGACATTTTCTAAAAATTGATCCGACTATTTATTTTGTATCAACCTTTTACGCTACTTTTGACCCCACAAATTTCTGTTTTCCACACCGAAAATATTTTCAAACACTTAATTCATCACTATGAAAAAAACAGTTTTTCTGCTTGCGTTTAGCCTTGTGCTCGCCTTTTCGGGCAGCAGGGTAATTGCCTGTTCCAATTTTCTGATTACTAAAGGAGCTACCGTTGATGGTTCAAGCATGATCAGTTACTCGGCCGACTCGCACACTTTGTACGGCGAATTATATTATTGGTCTGCAGCTACTTATCCGGCAGGATCAATGCTGGATATTTACGAATGGGATACAGGTAAATTTTTAGGTAAAATTAAACAGGCTGCCCAAACCTACAATGTTGTCGGCAATATGAATGAATACCAGGTTGCCATTGGTGAAACCACTTTCGGAGGCCGTGAAGAACTTGTTGACACTTCGGCAATTATGGATTACGGAAGTCTTATTTATATCGCATTACAGCGTTCAAAAACGGCTCGTGAAGCCATACAGGTTATTACTTCACTGATGGCTGAATACGGATATGCCAGCGAAGGCGAATCTTTCTCCATCAGCGATCCGAACGAAGTCTGGATTATGGAAATGGTTGGAAAAGGCAAACCTGTTCAGGTAAAAGATAAAAAAGGGCGTATTACCGTTAAATATAACAAAGGCGCTGCCTGGGTTGCTGTGCGTATTCCCGACGGCTATATTTCGGGTCATGCCAACCAGGCCCGTATTACAACTTTCCCTCTCAACGACCCTGAAAACTGCCTTTATTCACCTGATGTGATCAGCTTTGCACGTGAAAAAGACTTGTATAAAGGCGAAGATAAAGATTTCAGTTTCTCAGATACTTATGCCCCTGTAACTTTCGAAGGCGCCCGCATGTGCGAAGCCCGCGTTTGGAGCGGTTTCAATAAAGTAACCAAAGGCATGGACAAATACCTTGATTATATCAAAGGTGAGAACCTAACGAACCGGATGCCACTTTATGTGAAACCTGATCATAAACTCAGTCTGCATGAAGTAATGGGTTTGATGCGTGATTATTACCAGGGTACCGAACTGGATATGACCAAAGATGTTGGAGCTGGTCCATATAGCTGCATTGTACGCTGGCGTCCTCTTACCTGGAAAGTGGATGGTGTGGAATATTTCAACGAACGCGCCATCAGTACGCAGCAAACGGGTTTTGTATTTGTTGCCCAGTCGCGTCCATATGTTCCCAGTCCACTGGGTGGTATTATCTGGTTTGGTGTTGATGATACTTACACAACCGTATTTTCACCCATGTACACCTGCATGACAAAAGTGCCCGAAACCTTTGCCATTGGTAACGGATCGATGATGGACTTCAATGATAATGCAGCTTTCTGGGTATTTAACCAGGTTTCGAACTTTGCATATACCCGCTATAGTGATATGATTGTTGACATTCAGAAAAAACAATCAGAGCTGGAAAGCAACTATATTGCTATGGTTCCGGCCATCGATAAAATAGCCCTCGAAATGTACCGTTCAAATCCTGCCAAGGCTATACAGTTCCTTACTGACTTTTCGGTTACACAGGGAAACAATACGGTTCATGAATGGAAGAAACTTTATGGTTACCTGTTTGCCAAATATATGGACGGCAATATCAAACAAGCAGTTCCTGTTCCTGCCGGATATAAATTTGCAAATCCAACAGTAAATCAGCCTGGTTACGGCGATTCCTTTTATCGTAAACTGGTTAAAGAAACCGGCGATAAATTTAAGGTTATTGGCCCTGCCGGTCATTAAAACAACTGTTAACCCATTACTAGCGCCCTGACAAAGTTACCTGTCAGGGCGTTTTATATTTAGCTGTAAAAATTGCCAGAAGCAAAGTTTTGAATCTAATGATTCGTTACCTTTGAATAATAAAACCACCTTATTTTTATGGAATCAAAACCTGTTAATACATTAGGGTATAAAATAATTATCGGAGTTTTACTAATTGTTATTGCCATAATGGCCTGGATGCTGGTAAATCAGAAAAATGTGATCGTAACACAGGAAAAGAGTTCTGAAAACTTGAAAACTGAATTGCAGGCACAACTTGATTCGTTACTTGCCGAGCACGAACGTGTAAAAGCATCGTATGGTGAACTTACTAACTCGCTGAAGGAAAGAGACAGCATAATTGATGTTAAAGCCACCGAAATCAAAAAACTACTAGGTTCAAAGTCCGAACTAGCTACAATAAAACCCAAACTGGCACAATTACAGCAAATTACACATGTTTATGAGCGGCAGATCGATTCGCTGTTTACAGTGACCCGCAAATTAAAAGCTGAAAACGAAAAAATAAAGATTGACTTTAATCTTGAACAACAGAAAACAAATGACCTGTCAAAGGACAAGCAAGCGCTTAATGAAAAAATAACCGGCGCTGCCGTTCTCAAAGCCTATAAAATAACTGCGGTCGCTTTTAAGTCGAAAGGGGTTGAAAAGGAAAAAGAAACCGATAAAGCAAGCAGGGCTGATCAAATAAAGGTTTGTTTTACGATAAGTGAAAACAAGCTTGTTAGCTCTGGCTATAAAAGATTTTTTGTGCGTATTGCCCGTCCCGATAATGTTATCCTTACACGGGGACCGGCATACACATTTCAATTCCTTGGGCAGACCCTACAGTTCTCGGCTATGGAAACACTGAACTATGAAGGCGATGCTGCCGATGTATGTGCCTATTTCGAACTTCCTATAAATGGCGCTGAACTTGTAAAAGGCAAGTATTTTGTTAACATATTTACTGAAGACCGTGAGATAGGACAAACAACATTTGAATTGAAATAGCCGATTCCGGATCATTTTCTACACTCAAATGAAATTGAATCAGATCACTTTTCATAAATTTTAACGGTCGCATTGAGGACGGCGGGAATAATTAATTATTGAAATGTTAATCCCGGCATTGCTCAATCAAATACCTGATTGGATTTCATAAATCTTGGAATAATATTCATTTTGTTGAATAACAATCAGATACATTTTATAGTCAGAAAAAATTAATTTATTTTTATACAAACCCTATTACCTTTTCAATTGTTGGCTATAAACTAATGAACAAAGTTGGTAAAGTGGTTTTTGGTTAACTTTGGTTTTTGATTATCCGGCTTCGGCCGACAATGCTTTAAGATTACTTTTGACTCTGACGAACAGGTCAAAGGTTTTTTCGAAGAACTCGCACAACTCGTATTACTTCCCTTTGCCACTACACAGCAAAAAGACTGCCGGAGAAATCCGGCAGTTTTCATTTAGGGAAACCGGGTATTGAACACCCGAGAGGGGTGGAAATAAAAAACGGCGGAAGTTGCCTCCCACCGTTTAAAACCACAGCAAGTAACTGTGTTTCCCTTTGCCAAAAGAAATTTCTTAATACTGTTCTTAAAAACAACAGATTCCCTTACTATGGAATAAAAATCATGCTACATATCAGAGTAAATAAAGAAATAACAAAATCTTAACAAATATGTACAATTTCACATATGTGTAAAAATCAGCAAAGCAATGAGATATGATAAATATTAATATTGAAACTTTGAAATTGAAATCAACACTTATACGCGTACAAACAGAAATATGTTCCAAAAAGGGAATTCGTGTCCGTTAAAGAACCAGTACCGTTCGAAAAATAGATTTTGTATTCTTTGATTTCCAGATAATAGTGTTGAAGAAAATATGACATCACATTTCTGTGCTCTCCCTTATTTGATAAGACAAGCAAGCAACTCTAAAACCTGAGAATTTTCAGCGCCTTCCCTGTATTCAGAAACCCCCTGATAATCTGATGCACATCGCGATTGTCATCATACCGTTTTATGCTTTCCCTAATCTGAGCAGGATTTTCAATACCGTCGGCCCTGTTTATCCATCCGAAACCGGCAAATACATTATTTTCGATCAATACCACCGATACTTCATCCTCATTACGGCCATAGTCAATAATAGCCATATCCGACCATTTATGGTGAAATTCGGCCAACGCGGCATCAACTCTAAGGTTATAGGATTCAGCAGGTTCAATGCCTATGCATGCCCCTTTGCATTGCCGGATGGAATGCTGGAAACAGGCTCCGTGATTCTGATAAAGACCGCATAATTTCTGACAAAGATCATACTTCGCTACAATTTCATGCACCAATACAAGTGCTTCGTCAAAAGATGCAAATACGGTATGAGGTCTGCCGGTTGTTTTTATTTTTTCAATCTGTATAACATGATATCCTGCCTGAGTTGTAAAGGAGTACAATCCATATTTATATAACGTGCGTCGCTGAAGCCTGTTATACTGCGGCTTATGTTTCTTTATTTCGTCCGATTCAAGTAAAAGGGCTATCAGTTCACTGCCGGTTTCTTCGTAGCTGATGCTTGCTGTATTCGAGCGCATTTCGATAGCTCTGCTAGTGCTGCTGTTCTGAAAATGCGACAAAACCCTGGCGTGAATATTTTTACTTTTCCCAATGTAAAGCAATTTCCCGTTTTCATCATGGAAGTAATACACGCCGGGCGTTGCAGGCAATGTGCTGAAAATAGAACGATCCAGAGAAGGGTGGAGTCCGTCGGTCGGGATCTGGCTCAGAGTAGGATCAACACTCAGCAGACGCTCAAAAAGTTTTACAGTTGCCAGCGCATCGCCCGAAGCACGGTGGCGCGATGTGATTTGAATGCCAAGGCTGCTGCAAAGATTTCCCAGACTGTATGATGAAAAACCAGGCAGGAGCTTTCGCGACATCTTAACGGTGCATAAAACCGGTCTTTTGAATTTATAACCCAGGTTCAGGAATTCCTGCTTCACAAAACTGTAATCGAAAGCTGCATTATGGGCAACAAAGGTGCAGCCTTCAGTAATTTCAACGATATTTCGGGCTACTTCAAAGAATCTGGGCGCATGCACAAGCATTTCGTCCGAAATTCCAGTGAGGCGGGCAACGAAAGGAGGCACTATGCATTCGGGATTGATAAGTGTTGAATATTCATTCACAATCCTCAGCCCATCGTGTATATAAATGGCTATTTCGGTAATCCGTTCACGACTGGCATTGCCTCCTGTGGTTTCAATATCTATTATTGCGTACACCTAGCTTTAATGTAAAAGTTCAAAGATAGTCTGTAAAACGATTCGATCCATAAATTTATTTTCTGAAAAGCTCTGCCAGATTCATTATTATATCATTTATCCAGCTAATAATCAAAGTTATACATAAAAAGGTTTTTAATTATACTATGAAGAAATCAAAAAATTCATACCTTTGCCGCTTCTTAACAAAATTCACTGATCATGGCACATGAGGTTAAAATTTTTTCAGGCAGAGCTACGCGCTACCTGGCCGAAAATATTGCGCTTAGCTTTGGAACAAAACTGGGTGAAGTTCAAGTGACAGAATTCAGTGATGGGGAATTTACGGTGTCTTTTGAAGAGAATCTTCGTGGCAACGATGTTTATATAGTACAGTCCACTTTCCCTCCGTCGGAAAACCTGATGGAGCTTTTGCTTATGGTTGATGCTGCCAAACGTGCTTCAGCCAGGCAGATTACAGCCGTGATCCCCTATTTCGGTTATGCACGACAGGATCGCAAGGACAAGCCACGCGTGCCGATTACAGCCAAACTTATTGCCAACCTGCTCACTGCTGCCGGTGTGCAACGCCTCATTACAATCGATTTGCATGCTGATCAGATTCAGGGATTTTTTGATGTACCTGTAGATCATTTATATGCATCGTCCATATTTTTACCATTCATTAAAAAGCTTAACCTGCCTAACCTGGTATTTGCATCGCCTGATACGGGAGGTACACGCAGGGCTGCTTCTTACGCCAAAGCCCTTGATATTGGATTTGTAATCTGTTACAAACAGCGTTCAAAAGCCAACAAGGTTGATTCAATGTCGCTGATTGGCGATGTTAGAGGAAAAGATGTTCTGTTGCTCGACGACATCATTGACACAGGCGGAACCATTACCAAAGCAGCGCAGATTATGATTGATAACGGAGCATCCAGCGTACGCGGATTCTGCACTCATCCCATATTATCGGGGGATGCACTCGATCGGATTATTAATTCAGCATTTACCGAAGTAATAGTGACAGACACCATTCCATTGCAACATACAAGCCCCAAGATAAAAGTACTGACTACTGCCACATTGCTGGCAGATGTTATCAAAAGGGCACATAATTACGAATCTATTTCATCACTTTTTAAAATCAAATAACATCAATTAATAATAACTAAAATCAATTCTAATGAAAACAGTATCTATGAGCGGTTCGCTCCGGGCGAACGTAGGGAAAAAAGATGCTAAAATGAACCGCGCAAGCGGCAAAGTACCATGTGTAATCTACGGTGGTAAAGAAGAACTTCATTTTACGCTTGACGGGAAAGTACTCGACACCATCATTTTCACTCCTTACACTTTTCTGATTGACCTTGACATCGAAGGAAGAAAATTCACATCTACCCTTCAGGAAGTTCAGTATCACCCGGTTACGGGCAATACCCTGCATGCCGACTTTTTGCAGGTAACTAAAGGCAAACCAATTATTGTCAGCCTTCCGATCCGTGTTGAAGGGAATTCACCCGGTGTATTACGTGGAGGTAAACTTGTTAAGAAATTCCGTAAGCTGAAAGTTAAAGGTCTGGCTGAGCATATGCCGGAAGAAATTGCAATCGATATTTCCAAAATGGAAATTGAAGACAGCCTCAGGGTAAGCGATATTAAAATACCAAATATCGAAATTCTTGAAGTTAAGGGTAACCTCTTGATCCAGGTTGCTTCGACACGTGCTGTTGAACCTGTAGTTCCGGGAGCAAAATAAACTGAATAAGCATTTATTGCTTTTTAAAAGGTGCATGGTTATAAACTTTGCACCTTTTTTTTGTAGCCTTTAAAAAGTTAATGGAATTTTTGATTCAATACGGAATTTCAAATTCCGAACTCTGTGGGGCGGGATTTCAAATCCCGCCCAGCCTGATTTAAATAAAAATGGTTTATCCGGAATTTAACCCGGATAAACCATTTTACTAATCATTAAGTGTTTTGTGTTAATCATTTCTGGTATAACAAGGCTGGAACCAGTCGTCATCCCTTGATCTTCTGCAGTACCAGCTCACCGATTTTCTCAACCGGAATGCGCTCCTGTTTCATGGTATCGCGGTCGCGGATAGTTACGGTGTTATCTTCGAGTGTCTGGTGATCAACAGTAATACAATATGGAGTGCCAATGGCATCGTGACGGCGATAGCGCTTTCCGATCGAATCTTTCTCCTCGTACTGGCACATGAACTCGTATTTAAGCGTTTCCATGATTTCACGTGCTTTATCGGGCAACCCGTCTTTTGCTGTCAATGGCAGAATAGCACATTTAATTGGCGCAAGTACGGCAGGCAGACGAAGTACAACGCGTTCGGAACCGTCCTCTAGCTTTTCTTCGGTATAGGCATAGCTGAGTATTGCCAGAAATGTTCGGTCGAGGCCGATGGAAGTTTCTATTACGTAAGGCACATAGTTTTCGTTTAATTCAGGATCAAAATACTGGATTTTTTTGCCTGAATATTCCTGGTGAGCCTTTAAATCAAAATCGGTGCGTGAATGTATTCCTTCCAGTTCCTTAAATCCAATTGGGAATTCAAACTCAATATCAACGGCGGCATTGGCATAATGAGCTAGTTTATCGTGTGGATGCCAGCGGTATTTTGAGGCAGGAATTCCTAGAGACTGATGCCATTTCATGCGTTCTGTTTTCCAGTATTCGAACCATTCGAGTTCGGTGCCCGGGCGTACAAAAAACTGCATTTCCATCTGCTCGAATTCGCGCATGCGGAAAATAAATTGCCTGGCTACAATTTCGTTACGGAAAGCCTTGCCGGTTTGTGCAATGCCAAACGGAATTTTCATCCGGCCTGTTTTCTGTACATTCAGATAATTGACAAATATACCCTGCGCTGTTTCCGGCCGTAGATAAATAATATTTGAGTCTTCACTCACCGATCCCATCGAAGTGCTGAACATCAGGTTAAACTGGCGCACATCGGTCCAGTTGCGGCTTCCAGACACCGGACACACAATTTCGAGATCTTCGATAAGTTTTTTTACATCAGCCAGGTCGTTGCGTTCCATGGCTCCGTAAAAACGTTTGGTAGTTGAATCAATTTTCTCCTTGTATTCCAATACGCGGCCATTGGTTGCCAGGAACTGGTCTTTATCAAAGGTTTCACCAAAGCGTTTTGCTGCTTTTTCGACCTCTTTATCAATTTTATCCTGCCATTTTGCCATCTGGTCTTCGACTAGAACATCGGCACGGTAGCGTTTTTTGGAGTCGCGGTTATCAATCAATGGATCACTAAAAGCATCAATATGGCCTGATGCTTTCCAGGTAGTAGGATGCATAAAAATAGCGGCATCAAGACCAACAATATTTTCATGATATTGTACCATTGATCTCCACCAATACTGGCGGATATTATTTTTCAGTTCAACACCATTTTGCCCGTAATCGTATACAGCGCTAAGGCCGTCATAGATTTCGCTCGATGGGAATACAAACCCATACTCCTTGGCATGGGATATAATTTTTTTGAAAACTTCTTCGTTCTGTGCCATTCGGCAAAGGTAGCCAAAAAAAAATAACTGGCAAAGGAGAGGAGGCAGGATAGAGAGGGGAGACAGGGCGAAATGGAGAAGGAGTGACACAGGGACTCAGAGACAAAGTGAAAGAGGGCGAAATGGATTTGAAGAGATAAATAGATGAACAAATGGATGAAATTTTATTGAAGCCTAAAATGTAAAATCAAATCAATATCCCCGATCATCAACTCTTTCTATGGCATCCATGTTCTACAACGTCTTTCATCATCACTTTACAAAAAGCAGTACTTTTGCATCATGATAGCAATTGATCAAACATTAATATCCGACGATCTGGGAAGCATTCGTTTCGCGTGTGACCTTTCGGCTTGCAAAGGACAATGCTGTGTGGATGGCGATGCCGGAGCGCCACTGGATGAAGAAGAAATCAGTATTCTCGAAGATTACATGGATGAGATTAAGCCATATATGACACCTGAGGGTATTCTTCAGGTTGAACTCAATGGAGTGTTCGATTATGATATGTTCGGGATGTATGTCACCCCGCTTGTGAACGGACGTGAATGCGCTTTTGTGTATCATGACAACGGAATAGCATTATGTGCTATCGAAAAAGCATGTAAAGCAGGGAAAATCCCTTTCCTGAAACCTGTCTCATGCCATTTATACCCGGTAAGGATCAGCAAATACAATGATTTTGATGCGGTGAACTACCATGAATGGCATATCTGCAAACCGGCGCTTTTAAATGGCAAGAAAAATGATATTCCCTTATACGTTTACCTGAAGGATTCCTTGATCAGGAAATATGGCGAAGAATGGTATAAGGAATTGGTCGACTCACTCCCAGGCTAAAATGTGAAAGGATAATTATTAGCGAAAACACCTCAGTTAACCAATAAAAAAGCAAAAGCCGGATTAATCCGGCTTTTGCTTTTTTTTATCATACCTGGCCAGGTTAAGTGCCAGGATTACAATATTATTTATTAACCAGCGAAATATCAAACTGAACCAGATCAACAAAAAGTCTCATTCGGTTGGAGATATCTTCTTTTGTAAGGTTAAGCAAGCCTTCGGTTCCGAATTTTTCGACAGTAAACGATGCCATGGCAGCGCCATAAATAATTGCATTTTTCATATTGCCGAACGAAATATCACCTGTACTGGCCAGGTGGCCGATAAAACCTCCTGCAAATGTATCGCCTGCACCCGTTGGATCAAAAACCTCTTCCAATGGTAAAGCAGGAGCAAAGAAAACACTATTGCCATGGAAAAGTAGTGCGCCATGTTCTCCTTTTTTAATGACCAGGTATTTTGGTCCCATGGCAAGAATTTTCTGAGCTGCTTTAACGAGCGAATATTCACCGGTTAGCTGCCTGGCTTCGGAATCATTTACCATAAGCACATCTACCCTTTCAATTACCTTCATAAGATCGTCCCATGCCGAGTCCATCCAGTAATTCATGGTATCCATCACAATAAGTTTCGGACGTTTTACCAATTGATCAAGTACTCGCAACTGAACACTGGGGGTGAGGTTACCTAGAACAACAAATTCAGGAGTAAGACAACTTGCAGGAAGAACAGGATCGAAGTCGGCCAGCACGTTCAGCTCTGTAACCAGAGTATCACGGGTGTTCATATCGGTGTGGTAGCGTCCAGACCAATAGAAAGATTTTCCATCAGATTTAACCTGGAGGCCATCGGTAATAATGCCTCTGTCAGTTAACAACTTGGTATATTCTTCGGGGAAATCGCCGCCAACCACACTGATTATATGCACATCTTTGGTGAAATGTGAGGCAGTAAGGCTAATAAAAGTGGCAGCGCCACCCAGTATTTTTTCCGTTTTCCCAAACGGGGTTTCAATTTTGTCAAAAGCAACCGTTCCAACAATTACAGTACTCATACGTGGATTTTAAAAGGATTTAAAGGAATTTGAATTTATTTTTGCAAAGATATTGTTATTTCCGATGTAATGTGTAATTTTGCCGTCCCTTTCGAGGGGAAATACAATTAACCAACCATTCCTCCTTAGCTCAGTTGGTTAGAGCATCTGACTGTTAATCAGAGGGTCTCAGGTTCAAGTCCTGAAGGGGGAGCTGAAAATCAGACACTTACAAAGAAATTTGTAAGTGTTTTTTCTTTATGTACAAACAATTGTACAAACATTAGATATTATTGAGTTATAAACATTGATTAGAAAAGCTATAGTTTAGGCTGTGGATATATAATAAAAGGTGATATTGATAGACAATTATTAAAGTGAAAATCTCTTAAACTTGAGTATCAAATATCCCAATCCTACCCACCAGGCTATCACACCTGACCAAATAAAAAGCTTTTGCCACCAATGGAGAGGCTTTGGGATTGGCCGGTCAACGTAATATGGTACTTTGATGGTTTGAAATGTGTTTGATGTGGAGGTATGTATAGCTCCAGGAATAGTGAAAGGAATAGTAGTTTGTTTCTGATCAAGAGTGTGTTTGAGTATACCATCTACAACCCAAGCTTTGCCTAGACAATAAGCGGTTTCGAGTTTGCTCACGGGACTATTCACCAGACCTTTTGTTATGATGACAGGTATGCTGTCGTGAACGGTTTGGCCAGGAACCGGAACGTAAATGGTGGTATCTTTTATAATGACCTGTGACTGGACGAAAGTGCTGTCAAGGTCTTGTGGACAACCCCATTTGGTTGTTGTTAA
>JBBRYZ010000127.1:0-11705 GCA_038237165.1 Bacteroidales bacterium
AATCCCTTTCACCGGCCTAAGTCTTTTTGTAAGTTCCGAAGTAAAAACAAATGCTTGCAATTCAGGATTATCAGTATGTAAAATATTGTGTTTATCTCCTTCCCACCAAAGTTTACCGTTATAAAGGAAGTAAATTTTTTCACCGATTTCGAGCACCGAATTCATATCATGGGTTACAACAACAGTGGTCATATTATACTCCTGTGTAATTTCCTTGATAAGCTCATCAATAAGGTGTGCTGTTGGCGGATCGAGACCGGAATTAGGTTCATCACAAAAAAGGTAGCGGGGATTCATAGAAATGGCGCGGGCAATGGCTACGCGTTTTTTCATACCGCCGCTAAGTTCCGAAGGATACAATTTATTCGCGTTCTCCAGGTTTACCCTCGAAAGGCAGAAGTTTGCGCGATCGAGTTTCTCCTTCTGCGTTTGTTTGGTGAACATGGTAATCGGAAACATCACGTTTTGCTCTACAGTAAGCGAATCGAACAAAGCGCCTCCCTGGAACATCATCCCGATTTCCTGGCGAATTTCTTTCATTTCGTCAAATGACATCTTCGAAAAGGCTCTCCCGTCGTAAAACACCTGCCCTTTATCAGCGTCGAGTAGACCAACCAGACATTTCAACAACACGGTCTTGCCCATGCCGCTCTGTCCTATGATCAGGTTGGTTTGACCTTTTATCATGGTAACCGAAATATTTTCGAGTACCAAACGGTCGCCAAAGCTCTTGCTGATATTTTTACCTTCTATCATGCCAGCAGAATCTGAGTGAGTATGAGGTTCATAAATATTATAGCAATGCTGCTGTAAACGACTCCGTTCGTGCTTGCCTCGCCCACTTCGAGCGCACCTCCCTTGGTATAGTAGCCGTTATAAGCCGAAACCGATGCAATTATAAATGCAAAAACCACTGTTTTGGTTAACGCATAGAAGATATCGTACAAATGAAAAAACGATTGTATGCCATAAATATATTCGGCCGAAGGAAAAAGTCCTGTAAAAATTCCTGCCATCCAGCCTCCTCCAACTGCAAGTAACATGCTCATCATGATCAGGAACGGATTGATGATCATGGATGCGATAATTTTGGGGAGTATTAGAAAAGTAGCCGGGTTAATCCCCATAATTTCGAGGGCATCGATCTGTTCGGTTACCCGCATGGTCCCCAGTTCCGAAGCTATTCTAGATCCTACTTTCCCTGCCAGGATCAGACTGATGATGGTAGGCGCAAATTCAAGTTCAACACTTTGCCTGGTAACAAAACCTATGGTATACGACGGAATTAGCGGAGTATCAATATTAAAGGCCATCTGTATGGCCAGAACAGCTCCCATAAAAACCGAGATGATGGCAACTATACCAACGGAATCCAAGCCGAGGTTTTCCATCTCGACCATCACCTGCCGGAAGTAAATTGACTGTTTTTCAGGACGTTGAAATGCCTGCCGAAGCATGCTCAGGTAGCGCCCAAAGTGGAATAAAAATTTCATTGGATACAATAATAAGTGCTAAATTAGCGTAAATTTTAAGAACAGCATTCACTGTGTCGTTTTTTGTGACCAGGTGAGCTGGAAAATGGTTTTAGTTTTAAGCAGAATGTTATCGAAAAATGTGGTTAAAATTGCGTAAATGAATATGTTAAAAAATATAGCCTCCATACCCGGAATGCAAAAATTACTTTTCAGTGCATCAGTGATAATGCTCCTTTTATTCACAAGTTGTACGGTTAGCGGAAGCGCCCAATCGTCACGACATAGGTCGCCTGCTTCAACGGGCAAAAGTAAGTGTGGATGCAGTATGTTGAGTCCCGAAAAAATTCAAAATATTAAAATATTTCAGTTCTCTGCATATGCCTTACAAGCCTGAAACACTTGAAGGTGTTTTGACCCGCTTCCCGGAGCAGTCACATATGCTTACACGGGAATTATTCAATGAATATCAATTCCTGTTCCGCATAACGGCTCCGCGTAAAACCCGGCTCGGTTGTTTTAAAGGAGTTCGTTTTGGCGCCCGACCGGTAATTCACATTAATTCCGACCTGGGTCAGTACACGTTTCTGCTGGTTTTTCTGCATGAGCTTGCCCATCTTGTTGTAATGAAAAAATATGGGCGCAAAGCAAAGCCCCATGGTGTTGAATGGAAGAATGCGTACCGCTCCCTTGTGCAGCCTTTTTTCGAAGCGCAGGTTTTCCCTCCTGAACTTACAACAGAGCTTCATCGTTATTTCATGAAAACACCGGCAACTTTTCACCGCGATGCAAGGCTTTTAAATACACTTTCATCTATAGAAGGAGGCGAGGTGTTGATAACCGTTGGCGATATACCCATGAACAGTACTTTCACCCTGATGAGTGGCCGGCAGTTTGTAAAACTCGAAAAGCTGCGTACCCGGTATAAATGCTTTTGCCCGGCAACCCGAAAATATTACCTCGTGCCAAAGTCGGCGCAGGTGATGCAGGCGTGAGGGTGAGATTAGTTAATGGTTAAAAGATTATAGTTTGAAGAGTTTGACACTTCGACTACGCTCAGTGTGACAGTTTGAAGAGTTTGAAAGGTTTGCAGATGTTTGAAGGGTTTCATGATTTTGGCAACTTAATAACCATCGTTTGACCATCGTTTGACCATTGTTTGACAATTGCATGACAACAAATGACCTTTGAAATTGAATAACGAATAATGAATAATCTCGATTTACAACGGTATGACAATCGTATGACTATTGTATGACAACTAAACGCCCATTGTATGACATTCCCTTAATTCTTTAAAACGCCCAAAAAGCCGATAGAATTTTAATCCGGATCTTCGTAAATCAGAAAACGGAATTATTACCTTTGCCGAAATTAATCAACCTTCAAATTGTTGTAATTTAAATTGTTATAATTAATCTAAGCCATATGAATAAAAACTATTACTGTGTTATAATGGCTGGTGGAGTGGGGGCGCGTTTCTGGCCACTCAGCCGCAATTCGCGTCCAAAACAGTTCATTGATATCCTGGGAACAGGCGAAACCCTTATTCAGCAAACCTTCAGAAGGCTTACAACAATTTGTCCGCCCGAGAATATCTTTGTGGTTACGCATCTGCAATATTTCGATCAGGTGATTGAGCAGTTGCCAGCCATCCTGCCTGAGCACGTGCTTTGCGAACCTATGCGCCGCAATACAGCTCCGTGTATTGCTTATGCCACGCATAAAATATATAAGCTCAACCCCGATGCCGCAATAGTTGTTGCTCCTTCGGATCATATTATCCTGAAAGAGGAAGAATTTACCCGAACCTTACTTTGCGCGCTTCAGGCTGCCACTCAGAATGACTGGCTGCTTACGCTTGGCATCACGCCCAGCAGACCCGACACCGGCTACGGTTACATTCAGTTTGATGATGCTAACGCATATCGGCCGGAGTGCCCCGCCAGGAGAGTAAAATCATTTACTGAGAAACCTAACCATGAACTCGCTGAATCATTCCTGGCGAGCGGTGATTTTCTTTGGAACGCAGGCATTTTTATCTGGTCAATAAAAAGCATTTTGAAAGCTTTCGAAACGCACCTGCCCGAGTTGAACAGCCTTTTTAAAGATGGCGCAGATGAATACTACACCGCAACTGAGCCTGCTTACATCGAAACAGCTTATACGGTGTGCAAAAGCATCTCGATCGATTACGGTGTGATGGAAAAAGCCGATAATGTATTTGTACTTGCTGCCGATATCGGGTGGAGCGATCTGGGAACCTGGGGCTCTTTGTATGATACTTCGGAAAAAAGTGCCGATGGAAATGCAGTTATAGGTGCAAAACCACTTCTTTACGATACCCACAACTGCATCATTAATCTGCCTTCGGACCGGATTGCGGTAATACAGGGAATGGACGACATGATTGTGGTTGAGGATAACGGTATTTTGCTCATCTGCAAGCGCAACGACGAGCAGAATATCCGTGCTTATGTGGATGCTGTGCGCAATGAAAAAGGAGAACAATACGTTTAATAAGCTAAAGGAATCGATACCCGAATATTGGATTCCTTCATAAAAACAGAAAACTTCATCTAAATATGGAGGGAATACAACCAATTGTTACGGATACTTCCCCTTAATGCAGGAAAAGCATAAAATGTTAAAAAAAATCTGAATATAGAGAACCGATTTACCTTAAGTCAGAACCAATACATACTAACAAAATCAAATCCCAAATGAAAAAAATCACACTTGTACTTTTCGCGCTCTTATCAGTGCTATCCTTCCAGAGCCGTGCCGACGAAGGCATGTGGCTGCCATTGTTTATCCAGCGCCTCAACTATGTGGATATGCAGAAAGAAGGTCTTCACCTTACTGCTGATGAAATATACAGCATCAATCACTCCAGCCTTAAAGATGCCATCATCATTTTTGGTGGCGGATGCACCGGTGAAATTGTATCGCCTAACGGACTAATATTTACTAACCATCATTGTGGTTTTGGATCCATTCAATCGCACAGTTCAGTTGAGCACGATTATTTGACCAATGGTTTCTGGGCAACGCGCTACGAAGAGGAATTGCCAAATCCGGGTCTCAGGGCCAGTTTCCTGGTCAGTATTCAGGATGTAACTGCATCTACACTCGAGGGCGTTACTAAAACGATGACCGAAACTGAAAGAGCGGCCAAAATAAGGGATAATTCACGAAAAATAGAGGCAAGCAATACCAAAGGCACCCAATACGATGCCAGGATCACTTCCTTTTTCAATGGTAACGAGTATTACCTGTTTCTTTATGAAGTTTACAAAGATGTAAGACTTGTAGGAGCGCCGCCTGTATCAATCGGTAAATTTGGAGCCGATACCGATAACTGGATGTGGCCAAGACATACCGGCGATTTCTCGGTTTTCCGTGTATATGCAAACAAGGATAACAAACCAGCTGATTATGCTGCCGATAATGTTCCTTTGAAATCAAAGAAATTTTTACCTGTTTCGATAAAGGAAAAAAAGATTGGCGACTTTGCTATGATTATGGGTTACCCCGGCAGAACCGATCGCTATGCCACTTCCTATACCATTAAATGGGCTCTGGAGAAAAACAATCCTATGGTTGTTAAAATACGGACTAAGAAACTAGATATTCTACGTGAAGATATGGCTGCCGATCCCAAAGTGCGGATTCAATATGCTTCCAAATTTGCAGGTTCAGCCAACTATTGGAAATTTTATATCGGACAGAATAAAGGCCTGAAACAACTGGATATTTATGATAGAAAACGCGAACTCGAAGAACAGTTTGTTAAATGGCTTGGTCAGGATAAGAGTAGGAGTGCGGAATATGGCGAAGCGTTAAGCGATATTTCAACTGCATACGAAACTATCAACAAATACGAAGCAGCAGTTCGCTACAATGCCGAAGCCATTCGGAGCGGGTGCGAAGTCCTCACTTATTCAAGGAGTTTTAAAAGACTGGCTGACGAACTTGCCAAACCCAAGCCCGATCAGGAATTGGTTAAAACCTTAAGCAAGCAGGTTTCTGAAACATCCGAAAAATATTTCAAAGACTATAATATGGCTACCGACGTTAAAATGCTGGCCGCCATGCTTCAGCTTTATTATGATGATGTTCCTAAGGACTTACAACCGGCTTACCTCACAAAAATCCATCAGAAATACAAAGGTGATTTCGCGGCATATGCCAATGCGGTTTTCAGCAAAACCATTTTTGGAAGCAAAACCAAAGTTGATCTTTTCCTGACCAAACCCAATCTTAAATCCTTGCAAAAAGATCCGGCATGGCCTTTACAGCAAGCTTTTGTTGCCAACGCAACCCTTATCGACAGCCTGGTAAAGCCATCGAATGAATTGCTCGAAAAAGGACGCAGGTTATTTGTTGCAGGCTTGCAAAAAATGCAAAGCGACAAAATATTTTATCCTGATGCCAACAGCACCATGCGACTTACATACGGAAAAGTACTCGATTACAGTCCGGCCGATGCAATTCAATACAACTTTGTTACCACGCTTGATGGTGTGATGGCAAAAGAAGATCCTTCGAATCCGGAATTTGTGGTGCCCGAAAAACTAAAACAGCTCTACAAGGCTAAAGATTATGGACGGTATGGCGAAAACGGGAAAATGGTTGTTGGTTTCCTGACGAACAACGATATTACCGGAGGAAATTCAGGTAGCCCTGTATTGAATGCTGATGGCGAGCTTATAGGTCTGGCATTCGACGGCAACTGGGAAGCCATGAGCGGCAATTATGCTTTCGAGCCTAAGTTGCAGCGTACTATATGCGTGGATGCCAGGTATGTGCTTTTTATAATCGAGAAATTTGCAGGCGCTACCAATATTATCAAAGAGCTTGATATCCGCAATTAATTAGTTTTGTTCCTCACGTAATTATCTTTTTAAATACCAATGAATATAAGACTTATTACATCAGCACTTCTTTTAATCCCGATTATTGCTGTCCTCACTTCCTGTAATAATAAAGTACAGGATTCCACGCCACAATATTTACGGGGAGGGAACAGCATTGTATCTGATGGTGCCAACCTGGTAATTGCCGGGTATAACACTACGGCCTCAAAAGGGTATGATGCTATGCTTCTGAAGGTTAATCCAACAACCGGTGATACCCTATGGACTAAATCTTTTGGAAGTTATTATTCGGATGCCTTTTTCAATGTTCAGCGGTCAAATGATATTGCCGGCGGGTATATTGCTACAGGATTCAGCAACAATGCCAATGGCGGATCACCATCCATGCTGGTTGTAAAGACAGATAAAGATGGCAAAACGCTATTTTCGAAAACCTATGGATCCGGAGCTTATACAGAGGGTTTCGGGATAGTGCCTAATGCGGATAGCGGATACCTGGCTGTTGGCTTTATTCAAAAATCGGGAACTGTTAACCGTGATATTTTGCTCGAAAGGATTGACGATGATGGAACTGAAATATGGGCAAGAAGTATTGGCGTACAGGGTACCAATGTGTACGATTCAATTAACGAAGTGGCTTATGCCGCAATAGCTGCTCCAGGTGGTGGGTATTTTATTACAGGAGCGCTGAAAGGTGGAGCCAATATGGAAGGCGGTCAGATTTTCCTGATGAAAGTTTCGTCAACCGGCGACAGCATTTATTGGACAAAAACCTTTGGAACAGGATTCGGATACTCTTTAGCTCTTACAAAAGATGGAGGCATAGCCATAAGCGGATCAATAATGAAAGGCACGAACCAAAATGTTTTTCTTGTAAAGACAGACCTTTCAGGTAATCTTTTTACAGGCTGGACTGCGCCAATACAGTATGGCGGAGCCGGATTTGAATATGGCGCAACCATGATTCAGACTTCTGATGGCGGTTTTGCAATTACCGGGATAACCGAAAGTATTACAAATGGCCTGCAGGATGTTTATTTTGTAAGGACAAGTTCACTGGGAGCCGTAACCTATGAAAAAAACTTTGGTGGCGCCGATAATGAACAGGGATACGGACTAATTCAAACGAGTGATAACTATTTCTATATCACCGGGCTTTCGAACACTGGTGGAAGCTATATTTACCTGAACAAGTTGAATGTGAGCAATGGACAAGAGTCAGGGTGGCCAAAGTTAATTCAGTAGTACTGCTTTAAAACTGAACCAACAAGCTTAACCGGCTTTTATTATTCAGTCAATACTTACGAAACACCTTGATTGTCATGGCGTTTAAATGAATCTGATGAAGGCTGTTCCTGTATGGACAGCCTTCATCTTTTCGCGTAGCCTTTCTTTTAAAGTGCAAGGGTTTCATGTGAATGAAATCAGTTAGCAAAAGTCTATAAAACCGGCAACCAGATATTTCTTCTATAATCAGATGAGAATTCAAGAGAAATTTGGTTCTTTCAGCAAATGAAATCATTCACAGAAATTAGTAATGTACTTCTATGCTCATTGTATTCTGTTTTCATATCTTGCTAACAGGCAAAACAGAATATTGGTTTATAGGTTTTGGGCGAAAAATAGACTATTTTTGGTGAGTCGTAAGTTGAATCTCAGGCTTATACTGCCAGGCATACAAGCAATACCATTTTTCTGATGTTACCCCGGAATATCATCCTGTTTCTTTTATTCACTGCCGGCACAAGTAGAGTCGCTTTTACACAGGATATTCCTGATACCACTCATTCCAGGGTTTTTAAAAAGATTGAAGATTATTCTTCGAAGCGAAAAATCACATCTTTGTTGCATGAACTCCTCCTGAAACCAGTTGTTTCTTCGGATGTTCCCGCCCAGACAGCTTCGGATAAGCATATTGTTGTTAACTACACGGGGTTTGAAGGAAAAATAATCAGAAACATCAATATCACCACGCTCGATCCTTTTGGGCACTCAATTTTCGATACAACTATCTATCCGCGGAGTTATCTTGAAAAGAGCGGGAATACAGTTCATATTCAAACGCAGCATTTTGCTATCCGCAATCAACTGCTTATTCATAAATACGATCTCTTTGATTCATTGATGGTAAAGGAATCGGAGCGACTGGTGAGGAGCCAGAGCTATATTCACGAGGTTACAATTACGGCGGCGTTTACCGGTCCAGCTTCCGACTCGGTTGATGTATTTGTCGCTACCAGTGATTTATGGAGCATTGTTGCCGATGGCGGATTAAGCAGTGAGCGGATTAATTTAAAACTTTCGGATAAAAATCTTGCCGGTCTGGGGCATACTTTTTCATATTCATTTACTCAGAATTATCAGAACAGTAATTATGCCTTATCGACTTACTATCTGGTTCCGAATATAAAAAACACTTATATCAGCACCCTATTGGCGTATTCGATCGATGAAAATAAAAATTATGTCAAAGGAATCAATATCGAAAGACCCTTCTTTTCGCCTGTTGCCCGATGGGCCGGGGGCGTTTTAGTTTCACAGTCTATGCAGCCGGGATGGATATACAGAAATGATACTACACGTTTATTTTTAACCTCCAGGTATAATATTCAGGATTATTGGGGCGCTGTTGCCTGGCAGATTTTTAAAGGGAAATCGGTTACCGACAGGACAACCAAACTCATTTTTTCAACCCGGATGCTGAATATCAGATACCTTGAAAAACCTTTTGAACAGCCCGACCTCATGGAGTATTATACCAGCGAAATGTTCTATTTGTCAGGTTTGGGGATTTCGAGCCGTAAGTATGTAAAGCAGAGTTATATTTTCAGGTTTGGGGTAACCGAGGATGTGCCGGTTGGAATAACTTATGGTCTTGTGGCCGGTTACCAGCTGAAAAATGACGACCGCTGGTATTGGGGTGTATATCATTCGTGGGGTAATTTCTTCAAATGGGGATATTTTGGCTCGCATATCGAATACGGAACATTTATTAATTCAGGCATATCACCCCAAACGGTATTTAATGCAAGCATCAACTATTTCTCGGGTTTATTCAGTATTGGTAACTGGAAATTCAGGCAATTCGTGAAACCTGAACTGACTATTGGAATAAACAGAGCCTCCTACGAAAGACTGACTCTTAATGATGGGTATGGGATTAGCGGTTTTAACAGCAGTGTGCTTTCCGGAACGCGTCGGTTTTTATTTGTTATTCAAACACAATCCTATGCTCCCTGGAATTTACTTGGATTCCGATTCGGGCCTTATTTGAATTGTTCGTTTGGAATGCTTGGAAGCCAAACCACAGGTTTTAGCCACAGCCGTATTTATCCGCAGTTTGGATTAGGCGTACTGATACGCAACGACTATCTTATATTCCGGAATATGCAGATTTCAATCGCTTTTTATCCTACTATTCCGGGCACTGATGATAATGTTTTTAAAGTAAATCCAATCAAAACTACCGATTTCGGATTCCCTGATTTTGTGATTGGAAAGCCCGATGTGGTTCAGTTTCAATAATACGGACGTTTATGGCTGCTCTGAATTGAAATATCTTACCCGCAAAGAGATTTGTGTTTAAGATTGGTTAATTTTTAAAAACCACTATTGTTTGTTAATTCGATACTTTTGTTTTTAAATAAAAACCTGATACAATGAAAAGAGTTACAATGCTATTGCTTGCTTTGGGAATCTGTTTATTCGCGCAAGCGCAAAAAGCTACCAATGTAAATTACAGTCAATATTTCACCGGTCAAACCATGCGTGTGGATTACTTCCATACTGGAACCGCTAAAGAAGAGCACTTTTCTCTCGACCGTATCCTTAACGACGGTCCCTGGGCTGGAAGCCAGACAGTACTTTTGGACGAATTGGACCGTGGATTGTACTTCTTTAAAATAACTGATACCCTCACAAATACTATGCTCTATAGCCGTGGCTTTGCAAGCGTTTTTGGCGAATGGCAGAGTACCGGTGATCCTAACTGGGGAACCTTTCCTGAATCGGTGCGCTTGCCCTGGCCTAAACTGCCGGTAAAACTCACCATCGAAAAGCGTGATGCGAAAAATAATTTCGTCTCCATCTGGAGCATTATCATCGATCCCAAAGCGCGGAATGTAAATCCTGCAATGCTAAAAAGTAATTATAAATCATTTACTTATATTGATAATGGTAAATCAAGTACCCATGTGGATATTGTGATTCTTGGCGACGGGTACACTGCTGCTGAAATGGATAAGTTTCATAAAGATGTGAAAACGCTTACCGATGAATTGTTCACGGTTGAGCCGTACAAATCGCGCAAAGCGGATTTTAATGTACGGGCTGTTGAAACGCCGTCGGCAACCAGCGGTGTAAACAAACCGCATCCGGGAGTTTTCAGCCGCACACCGCTTTCGATGTCATACGGGGCATTTGATTCGGAGAGGTATGCGCTTTCGTACGACAACCGCACTATTCGCGATGTGGCAGCCAGCGTGCCTTATGATTATATGTTTATCCTGATCAATGAGAGAACCTATGGCGGCGGAGGTATCTTTAACCTATACTCTACCGTGGCTGCTGATAATAAATTTTCGCGCTATATTTTTGTTCACGAATTCGGTCATTGTTTTGCTGCTTTGGCAGATGAATATTATACTTCGGATGTTGCTTACGAAACCCCGGCGATTACTGTTGAGCCGTGGGAACCCAATGTTACGGCGCTTCTGGATCCTGCGAATCTGAAATGGAAAGAATTGGTTAAACCGGGAACACCTCTTCCAACGCCCTGGGGAAAGAAGGAATTCGATGACTTTAGTTTTGGAATTCAGAAGGAAAGGCGGGCCTTACGCGCTGCCAATGTCCCTGAAACAGAGATGGAAGCTTTATTTGAGCGGGAGAAGAAACAAACACTCGAAATGTTTTCAAAAAACAAGTATAAAGATGCTACCGGCGCTTTCGAAGGAGGCAATTATATGCAATTCGGTTTGTATCGCTCTGCGCTCGACTGTATTATGTTTACACGCGACAAACAGGAATTCTGCCCGGCCTGCACTAAAGCTATCTCGGAAGTAATTGATATGTATGCGAAGTAGGGATTGATGGGATTGATGGGATTGATGGGTTTGAGGAGATTGATGGGTTTGAAGAGTTTAAAGGGTTTAAAGGGTTTGAAAGGTTGAGGACATTGATGGGATTGAGAGGATTGATGGGATGGAGGAGGTTTTTAGAGTTTTCTTTGCATTTTTATGACTGACACAGCAGTTCGGAAATTTCGCCTTTGATTTGCCTGAATAATGCCAGAGATGAACAGTTAGCATTCGTTTCGGGTTAAAACTATATCAATTTATTATTTTATGAAAGTAAC
>JBBRYZ010000128.1:0-11577 GCA_038237165.1 Bacteroidales bacterium
ACGGATCTAGAAACATTTCAACTGGTGTCTTCTCAAATTACTGTTCCGCTTGCATATAACGGTGATATCTTTTCAGTTTCAGATTTTGAAAGACTTAATAATCACTTCCCGGCAATAAATACCTGGATGATCGGGCGTGGACTTCTTTCGGATCCGTTTTTACCGGCCAAGATTAAAGGTTTGCCAATTCCGGATGATCAGCAAGCACAAATCCGAAAATTTATAGAAGACTTATATTTCGGGTATCGCAGACAACTGAATGATAACCTGGCAGTATTGGGAATTTTAAAAGAATACTGGAAATACCTTGCCGATTCATTCAATGATCCCCACCAGGTTTTTAAAAATCTGAAAAAGGTTAAAAGTTTCGACGAATATGAAGAAGCGGTTTCCTTTGTTTTCAGAGAGTATAAGTGGATTGGATCAAAATGAAAAAACCCCGCCAAAAGCAGGGTTTTTCATTTTCAGTATAATCAAAGAGTTACTTTGTTTAGTTTTCCTTTTATCAAGTCAAATGGTCTTTCTGCCTCTCAATCTCTTATTTTCTCTTAGTCTCTCAGTCACCCTTTCTCCGTGTCTCCCAGTCCCCCCTTCTCCGTATCTCCCCTTCTCCTTGTCTCCCAGTCCCCCCTTCTCCGTATCTCCCCTTCTCCTTGTCTCCCAGTCCCCCTTCTCCAACTCCCCCCTTCTGACTACTTCGGATCATAGGCCCACTTCAGATAAGTAGCTCCCCATGTAAATCCTCCTCCAAAAGCGGAAAGAATAATATTATCGCCTTTGCGCAGCCTGGGTTCCCATTCCCACAGACAAAGCGGTATGGTTGCCGAGGTAGTGTTCCCGTATCTTTCGATATTGATCATTACTTTCTCTCTCGAAAGTCCCATGCGGTTGGCTACGGCATCAATAATACGCATATTGGCCTGATGAGGAACCAGCCATGCCAGATCTTCGGGTTTCAGATTGTGTTTCTCCATCATTTCGGCCGAAACATCAGCCATTTTCGAAACAGCCCATTTAAAAACAGTCTGGCCTTCCTGGTAAATGAAATGCTCTTTTGCATCTACGGTATCGTGCGAGGCTGGTTTCAGCGATCCGCCGGCTTTCATATGCAGGTATTGTTTCCCAACGCCATTTGTATAGAAAATTGAATCAACAATACCGGTATTTTCAATCGTAGGCTCAAGCATTACGGCCGAAGCGGCATCCCCGAACAGCGGGCAAACAGCACGGTCGGAATAATCGGTAATGGATGACATTTTATCAGCTCCTACAATAATCACCTTTTTGTGAGTTCCCGATTCAACAAACTTTTGCCCGGCAGTAAGCGCATAAAGGAAACTGGAGCAGGCAGCATTCATATCAAAGCTGAAAGCGTTCAGAATTCCGCATTTATCGCTGATAATATTAGCCGTGGCAGGAAACATCATGTCCGGAGTTACTGTTGCACAAATCAGCAAGTCAACTTCCTCGGGTTTTGTATTCGTCTTGGCCAGGAGCAGTTTTACTGCCTCATAACCCATATCCGACGTAGCAAGCCCTTCGCCTTTCAGAATATGGCGTTCACGAATTCCGATACGGGTCATGATCCACTCGTCGGTAGTATCTACCATACGGCTTAATTCGTCATTATTAAGTATATATTCCGGTGCATATCCGGCAACTCCGGTGATGGCGGCTCTTAGTTTTGTCATAAGTTTTTTGTTGTCCAGTTTTAAAAAGTATTTTGTACAAACGCTCTTAATAAATTCCGGGTTTGGAATGCTGCTCTCACAGATATAGTTGGGGATATTATTCCACAATAAAACCTCCGTTGAGGTTCAATAGAGCCTGCTTGATTTTTGAGGCAATTTTTGCTTTAAACACATCGCGTCCAAGCAAAACCATATTTTTGATAGCAATATCATTCGAAATACCATGACCCATGATAACGGCACCATTGATTCCGAGGATAGGAGTTCCGCCGTAATTTTCATAATTCAGCCGGTTTACATATTCATCCTTCAGGTTACGATTCTCCATAACGTCGTAAAAGGATTCAATAAGTTTAAGGATAATGTTGCCCGTAAATCCATCGCATACAATTACATCAGCCTTATTTTGCAGGATATCCCTTCCTTCGATATTACCAATAAAATTAAAGTCTTTCGAATCTTTCATCATGTGGTGAGCCGACTGAGTGGTCAGGTTGCCTTTTTCTTCCTCATGTCCGATGTTCAGCAATGCCACCCTTGGATTCTCGATATGATACACATTTTGTGCATAAATGGATCCGATTAGTCCAAACTGATAAAACCCATCAGGCTTTGCATCGGGATTTGTTCCAACGTCAACAAGCAGGCTATAACCGCCGTTTTTCTGTGGAATAATGGCCGATGTGCATGGCCTCAATATACCCTGGATTGTATTTACGCTGAATATTGAGCCTACCACCATAGCGCCACTGTTTCCGGCGCTGGCAAATGAATCGATGCCTTTGTGCTTCAGCAGGTTAAACCCGACACTTATACTTGATTCAGGTTTTTTAGCAAGGGCTTTGGTTGGATGTTCGCCCATTTCGATCACATCAGGAGCATGCACTATATCAAAAACAGAAGAATCGCATCCGCGTTCGTCTAATAACGAACGGATTGCGTCTTCCCTGCCAATCAAAACGATTTTATCGCTTCGTGACAACTTCTTAGCTGCAAGAATAGCTCCGTCAATAGCAGCCTTAGGCGCGAAATCGCCGCCCATTACATCCAGTCCGATTCTCATTTAAAGAATCTTTTGCTAAACATGATATGCCGTGTTATTGGCAAAATTAAGCTGTTGTGTTTTTCTCGATAGCGAGGCGTCCTTTGTAGAAGCCACATTCGGGGCATACGCGGTGATAAAGAACCGAAGTACCACAGTTTGAGCAAAGAATGAAGGTTGGCGCTTCAAGTTTATAATGTGTTCTGCGCTTGGCCGTTCTGGTTTTCGAGAACCTGTGTTTAGGATTTGGCATTGTATGTTGTGTTTATTGTTAATTCTTATTATTAATTAATCAGTCTTAAGGTTTTTGAGCGCTTCCCAACGGGGATCAACAGATTCAGTTGGGGCAAGTTTTTCGAGTATTTGCAACATTTCAGGGTCGCAGGTGCTGTTTCCGTTCTCATCATCCGGGTGAAGCAGGCGTGCCGGCAAACTCAGGTGTATGAACTCGTAAATGTACGTTGAAAGATCGAACTTATATTCCGTTTCGGGAATAATAACCACATCTTCACTTTCTTCCCCATATTCAGCACCCAGCTTTACTATCAACTGTTGCGTATCCGATACAGGCAGGCTCACATCATGTGTGCAGCGATCGCAGGGAACCATTACGTTACCTTGGAGATTGATTGTGAAAATCATCATTCTCTCACTTTTCTCCAGATCAACTGTAACATGAACTTCTCCGCGCTGAATCAGCGAATACTCAAAATGTTCAAAGAACGAATCATTCACTTCAAACTCAAAAATATGATTCCCTGGCTCAAGCCCAACGAACTGAATATTATATTCTTTGAGGCGATTCACTGTAGTAACTATTAAATTGAGGGGCGCAAAATTACGCAATCCAATTTTAAATAACAAACACTTGTTTTGCAGATATTTATTGGCCCGAAGTCCCGCTGTTGCTATATTCTATGATCTTTAACCACAGAATAGTCAATTATGCATGGTGTTAAATACTGTTATTTTCTTCCGAAATCGGCCGGAATTTCACCCCAGGCTTTGGTTTCCCATTTCAGGATGCGTGTACTGAACGAATTATTCCTGAGAAATTCCTCAGCGCGATCAACTAAATCAAAAAGTTCCTCATTTTTTTTGTTCCTCGGCAATTTGGTTTTGCAGGCCTTTTGCTCAATCCACGAAATGGCATTTCGCGAATCACTGTAAAGCGGTAAAGAAATATTGTTTTTCCTCAGCCAGGCCAGACCGGTAACAATTGCAAGGAATTCGCCTATGTTATTTGTCCCTTGCGGAAATGGGCCCCGGTGAAATATTTCCTGACCGGTTACCAGGTTTACGCCCCGGTATTCGAGTATTCCCGGGTTACCACTGCAGGCAGCATCTACACATATAGCTTCTTTAAGCGGATTGCCATGTTTAAGAAGAAGTTCCTTGTTAACCGGTGCCTTTACAGTTTTCCCCAAATAATTCAAGGCATTGCTGCCAAATGCTTTTTTAGCTTCTTCGAGCGAATCAAAGCTTTTATACTTTGCGCCGGTATAACCATCCACCTGCTTTTTGCATTTATCCCATGCATCGTAAATGCCGGATTGATGGCCTTCCCACACTACATAATATTTACTCTTTGGTTTTTTCATTAATGGGTGCAAAAGTAGGAGATTTTGGGCAATAAAACCCCGGTAATCTCTATATATTTGGTACCTTTGCTGCAGAGGTTCTCTTTAAGTTTAGCCTCGGAAAAGGCAGTTGCTCCTTTAATTTTAATAACATCAGATTTCAATGAAAATCCTTCTTATTGAAGACGAAAAGCATTTGTCCGACAGTATTATCCAATACCTGAAAGTTGAGGGTTATGTTTGTGAAGCATGCCCAACTTACGATAAATCCATTGAAAAGATTAATCTTTACAATTATGACTGCCTCATCGTAGATATTACCTTGCCTGACGGGAACGGGCTTGACGTGATCAGAGCCTTGAAAACGATTAATTCCACAACAGGAATAATAATCATTTCAGCAAAAAAATCACTCGATGACAAAATCACAGGACTTGAGATCGGTGCAGATGACTACCTTACAAAGCCCTTTCATCTTTCTGAATTGAATGCAAGAATTAAATCAATCATCCGGCGAAGGAACTTTGAAGGCAAAAAAGAAATCGTTTTCAATGAGATTACAATTGATCCCTCCCTTTCAAAAGTATCGGTAAATGATAAAATTCTTAGCCTGACCAAAAAAGAATATGATCTGCTCGTTTATTTCATTTCAAACAAGGACAGAACACTTACAAAAGGGTCGATCGCAGAAAACCTTTGGGGCGACGAAATTGACATGGCTGAATCATTCAACTTTGTTTACTGCCATATCAAGAATCTCCGTAAAAAAATGATAGAACAGGGAGGAAAAGATTATGTACAGAATGTTTATGGAATAGGGTACAAATTTTCAGATCAATGAAACTTCTCACAAAAACAAGCATCTATTATTTGATCTCATCCATATTTGTCTTCGCAATAGGTGGGTTTATTTTCTATCAGCTTATCATTTCCGAAATTTTTGGAGAACTTGATACTTTACTCTTAAAACAGAAAGCAAAGATCATTTCACATATTGATCATAGTAATACATTGCCCGATCTGGATATCATTTATGAAATAAAAGTTAAGATTGTTCCTATACCTCAGTACAAACCTATTAATATAATAAAAGATACTCTGCTTTTTGACGACCTTGAAGAAAGCAATATTCATCATCGTGTTTTAATCTTTACATATAAAGTCAAGGACCAGCCGTATCAATTCTTTCTCTTCAAATCGTTCTTTGAGCTGCGTGATCTGGTTAAAGGTATTGCGACTTTTGTTCTGATACTACTTGGGGCCTCAATCCTGGTAATGGTATCAGTAAACATTATTATTTCAAGACGAACATTTAAACCCTTTTATTCTCTTTTACAGAAACTTGAGGATTATGATATAACAAAGAGTATGCCTTTAGAATTAAAACCTACAAATATTTATGAATTTACTAAACTGAACAAAGCAATACTGGCAATGACCAATAAATCCAGAAAGGATTATCTTATTCAGAAGGAATATATTGAACATGCCTCTCATGAAATTCAGACACCTCTTGCCATCATCAGGTCCAAATGTGAATTAATTCTTCAATCCAGGGATATTCCTGAAAATGAATTGAATTCATTATCCGCTATCATCGACTCTGCCGATCGCCTTTCAAAACTTAATCATGCTTTGCTTTTGATCTCGAAAATTGAGAACATGCAGTTCAGTGCCAGTGAACCTATCAATTTGCAGCAATCAATTGAGAAACATTTAACACTATTCGAAGACCTTATCGCGATGAAAGAAATTGAGGTTAAAACCTATTTTGCGGAAAGCCCGGTATTACTGATGAATCCGGTATTATTGGATATTTTGATTAGCAATTTATTAAGTAATTCTATTAAGCACAATATACCAGCCGGTTCTATTAACATTAAACTTACCAAGCATAAATTGGTAATTGAAAATTCAGGAGCACCTTTATCGGTTAATCCTGATGATTTATTTAAAAGGTTCTTCAAGAATAACTCAAAAACAGAATCGCTTGGCCTGGGCCTTACAATCGTAAAACGAATTATTGATTTCTACCATATGGACATTTCTTATATTAATGATATAAATCATCAGCAGGTTGATACATCTCACCATATTTTGAGTGTTTTTCTCTCAAAATAGGAGCTAACTACCAAATCGCTACAGATTCATAAAGTACTTTTGGCGCAAAGAACTAAAAGAAAATAACAGCTTTCCTGTTAATCATTCTACCGGTGCATTTATTTTATTTTGTTTCTTAAAATCTCCGACATTCTATAACCGTACATCAGTTCAGTACCTCTGATATGTGGCTGAAAATGTTTGCTGGTTTCAAAAAAAACAATAATTTATAAAAACCAATTTAAAAAACAAACAATGAAAAAACCATCCAAGTTATTTATTTTCCTGCTGTCAATAGTCTTGCTGATTGGAGCAAGTTCGTATTTAACATCATGTAAAAAGGACGAAAAAAGTGCAGATCAAATTGCTTATGATGCTGCTGATGGACTTCAGGGCGCGAGGATTTACGACCATGTAGTCAATTATCAAAGAGAAGCAGGTAAAACTGTTGATGCCACAATTATTGCAAAACCAGACTTTTTCAGGTGTAAAAGTTGTCACGGTTGGGATCTAAGAGGTCAAACAGGCGTTCTCATCAATAAAGCTTCTTCTGCATCGTATCCTGTTGCTGCTTCTGGTAATTTATATACCTATGGTAAAGCTCACACTATCAAAGAGATTTTTGACGCTTGTAAACATGCTGGTGGACGCTCAATGACAGGAACTATTGCTTACACAAGCCAAATGCCTGATTACAGCACATTTTTAACTGATGCACAAATCTGGAATTTAGCAAAATTCATAAAAGAAACTGCACATAACACGGACGATTTTTACACTATTACAACTTCTGGCACTTATCCTACAGGTACCGTGGTTTTTTCGAACATTGGCAAAGGGGGAAATGCAGCTAATGGTCAAATCGTTTATGATGCAAAATGTAAATCATGCCATGGTGCTGACGGAACTACAATCAATGTTTACTGTAAAAATCCGAGATTGGTTATGGGTGTGATGCTGAGAGAAGATCCGCACGAAATACAACATAAAGCTATTTGGGGCATGCCAAATGATATTGATCATTTTGAAGGAGGTTGTCCTACTGCAGCTGCCATGCCAATTATCAATATCACTGATCAGGACATTAGGGATATGATGGTAATGGGTCAAAATGCAACCAAATTCCCGGCTAAATAATAACACAAGATTTAAACGTTATATCCAATAACGGTTGTAGTAAAAGAGGGTCTCAAATTATTGAGACCCTCTTTTTTTTCTGATGCATTTTAACTATTATTTTTTCAGCAGGATGTTACGTGGAAATATATGGTAAAATCTAAATCCGCCCGCTTTTACATAAGTGTATTTGTGCCCAAATACCCTCCCTACAAAATTTAGAAACTTAGGCACTTTGCTGTTTCTAAAAGGAATATTTGAGCAGGAATAACACATGTCTTCCATTATCGACAATTTGCGAAAAACCGGCAATTTCATTCTTGTTTCTGTGTGGAAAATCGTTATTTTTTATTTAACCTATAGGCTTTTCTTTTTCTGGTGTATATCTGTGTATGCGTTTCTGAATAAAAACAGATATTGTTTCTTGCGCCAACAAGTCAGGTCAATACATAATATTCGATGGCGAATACCTGTATATGCGAATCAAGGGTTGAAATTGTAATTTGTTAGTTGCTAGGCGAAGCCTTCAAGGGATTAATTGCCTCAACCACTATAGTTGAATTCAATCCTTGATTCGCATTGTATGTTAACGAGTTTATATTTGAGCACTTTTGTACAATAAAAAAAACCCGGCCAGAAAGCCAGGGTTTTTCGCATTTATAGTTGTTTGTTTGGTGGTTATTCTTCTTCCTTTTCCTGCTCTTCGTAAGCTTTAAGCAATGCGGTCTGTACATCAGGCGGAACCTGGGTATATTCGCCAAACGCAAGTGTATAAGTTCCGCTGCCCGAAGTTAGTGAGCTGAGTGAGGTCGAGTACCGGTTCATTTCGGCCAAAGGAACTTTTGCCTTGATGATCTGGTAAGTACCTTCGCTGTCCATTCCCATAATAATGGCGCGGCGACCCTGTAAGTCGGTCATAACATCGCCCATGCGATCGGCAGGAACCATAACCTCCACATCATAAATTGGCTCAAGAATTTTTGGTCCGGCATTTTTGAATGCTTCTTTGAAAGCCTGGCGTCCTGCCAGCTTAAAAGCAAGTTCGTTCGAGTCAACCGGGTGCATTTTACCGTCGTACACATTTACAACGATATCGCGTGCATAAGAACCTGTAAGCGGGCCTTCTTCAATTTTTTCCATTATTCCTTTAAGAATAGCCGGCAGGAAACGTGCATCGATGGAACCACCAACGATACAGCTGTTGAATACAAGCTTGCCGCCCCATGGAAGCGATTGCTCGTCGGTGCCACGTATCGGAAACTCACTCTGGAACTTCATACCTTCTGTATAAGGCTCAATAAGCATATGCACTTCACCAAACTGTCCGGCACCACCTGATTGTTTTTTGTGGCGGTACATGGCTTTCGCCGGTTTGGTGATGGTTTCGCGGTAAGGGATTTTTGGAGCGATGTATTCAACCGGAATTTTATCCAGGTGCTCAAGGTACCATTTGGCAATATTCAGGTGAAGCTCGCCCTGGCCTTTTACAATAATCTGTTTCAGTTCCTTTGAATATTCAATAATGAGAGTCTGATCAACTTTATGCATTTCGTTGAGACGTGCACCCAGTTTTTCATCATCCGTTGAATTTTTGGGCTTGATGGCCATGCTGATCTTGGGAGATGGAAAATTGATAGGAACAATCACATCTTCCGCATTTTTAACTGAATTCAGGGTATCTCCGGTACGTGTATTTCTCAGTTTGATGGTTGCTGCAATATCACCTGCACACACTTTTTCAACTTTCTCGCGTTTTTTACCGGCAATCAGCAGAATCTGCGAAATGCGTTCTTTCCCTGAATTGGAGCTGTTTATCAAATCCATGGCTTCGGTTACTTCGCCTCCATATACTTTAAAGAAAGCAATTTCGCCAAGGTGTTCTTCTACGGCCACTTTAACAACCTGCAGACAGGTAGGATCAGCTGAATTGCACCTGAGTTCCTTGCCGGATGTTGTCATCATTGGTGGCATTTCGTTAGGTGCAGGACATGAGGAACAAATAAATTCCAGTAAGCGGCCGACGCCTTTATTGTGTTTTGCCGATATGCAGAAAACCGGATACAATCCACGGCTTATGATACCAGCTTTTAGTCCTTTTTCTAATTGTTCTTCGGTAAGTGTTCCGCTCTCGAAAAATGCTTCCATAAGTGACTCATCGGCTTCGGCAGCTTTTTCGATAAGCGCTCCCTGCAAGTTCTCGGCTTTGGCCAATTCACCGGCAGGAATATCCAGAACTTCAGGTTTACCACCTCCGTCAGGATATTTAAGCATCTTCATTTGCAGAAGATCAATGATAGCATTAAAGCTATGACCTTCGTTAACAGGATACTGCAGTACGGTTACGTTTGCGCCGAACTGGGTTTTCAGTTGGCGTAGAGTTTCCTCGAAATTGGCTTTTTCATGCTCCAGCTGGTTTACTGCAAAAATAACAGGAATCTGTTTTTTATTGGTCTGCCTCCAGGTAATTTCGGTACCAACTTCAACACCGTTCTGTGCATTCACAAGCATAATGGCTGTATCGGCAACACGTAAGGCTGCAACAACCTCGCCGATAAAATCATCAAAACCCGGTGTATCCAGGATGTTTATTTTCTTGCCCTTCACTTCAACATACCCAAGGGTGGTGCTGACTGAATTGCCTCTTTCCAGTTCTATCTCGCGATAATCCGAAACGGTATTTTTATCTTCAATTGTTCCACGGCGGTTGATTATCCCGCCTTCAAAAAGCATTGCTTCTGCTGTGGTAGTCTTTCCTGATTTGGCTCCACCAATAAGTGCAATATTTCTTACTTCGCTTGTCTTGTAGACCTTCATTGTAAAAGTATATTTATTGTGATTGAAACAGTAATTCAGAGATATTAGGGTTGCAAAGTTATAAATTGTAGTAACATAAGCAAGTGTTCCGGCGAAAGACTGAAATTTAAATCCTGACGCAGTGTAATGAGACTGAAGAATAGAAGGTTAACATAATATTTTTATACTAAGCGATAGTGTAATTGCAGCTTTAAAGTACAACAATACCGCTAATGCATTTAATTATTGAACATATCCTTATAGGAAATTAATTAAGCGCAGTTAAATGTTTTCAAAATGGATTTTTAGTTCCTGAAATTTCGCCTCCACGTGTCGGCACCTAACCTAAAATCAGGGAGACGGAAATCAATGCGATTGTCAACACTGTTTTTTGTTTTACATGATTCTACTACCTACCTGTTTTCGGGAGGATCACGGTGGTTGCATCAGGAAAATACCTTTTAAATTATTTAATGGTATTCACAAGAAATCAGACAGTCGCGCTCCGGCTTCTGTAAATAGTCGAAATTTTAAGTTCCGCCCTGCGAATCCAAACTGAAGCTATAGCTATAATTATCCGTGGCCAGATTAGCCAGTGTATAGCATATCCCAGCGTAAGAAAAAGCAAAGGATCTTCGAGTTGCGAATGCGAAAGCGCTACATGATGATTCAGCAGATCGGCATCTTCGCGGTTCATACGGCCTTTTTCCGATTCATCAATCATAATAGCCGAACCATAGGCCAGGCCGATAAGATTTGCCACTAACCAGGATAAGGTTGTGCTGCGTGGCAATCCGAATATTTTCATAAGAGGAGCAAGGGGTTTTTCGATTACACCCAGCCAGCCGAATTCGTCGAGCATCTGTTGAAAAACCAGAAGCAGATTTACCAGAACCAAAATTTTAAAAGTAGTGCGTGTTATAGAATTAAGCCAATGCATAAATGCAGCGCCAAATTCTCCCTGCTGGCTGATTACAGTGTGTATTTCTGTCGACATACTGCCTGGCATTATCAGGTTCAGTATCCAGCCAAGTACCAGGCTGCCCGTGAGCCGGAGCAAAAGCATCCTGATTACCGACGATCCGGTGCGTTTCATCACCGCAGTTTCAATGAAGAAGCCATGCGAAACCATGCACATGGCACCAATGATAATTCCTTCTCGCATCGGGAGATGCAACAACGAAAGCACCGCCACCACCGAATAAATATTTGTAAAAATACTGGTAACCAGTACAATGGCCGAAACACCCGGCAA
>JBBRYZ010000129.1:0-11445 GCA_038237165.1 Bacteroidales bacterium
GAGTTTTACTTATGAAATCTTTTTGCTGTAAATTGAATTATTTCGGGCAAACTTGTGAGCATTCCATCAAATCCTCCTTTTCCTTCTATCACTCTGTACTCGTGCTGAATGTCGGCATCACGCAGCAACATATGTGCATTTCCATTGCCATCGAAGTAGTTACCTTTATCCGGAGCTTCTATAAAAAAGGAGGTCCGGTAGGAATTGTCTTTGTTTATTTGTGAAACGATTGCAGGAACTTTATCTTCCGTTAAAAAGCCATCAAAAAGAATACAATTACCAAACAGTCCTGTTGAGCTCCCAAGTTCAAAAGCTGCTTTTGCACCATTTTGATACCCGGCAATAGCCTGAAAACGATATCCATGGCGTATCCTGATTTTATCTTCAACCAGCGGCAAAATAGTTTTTATGGAAGCAGAGTCCATAAGCGGAAGGAACACAACAATCATCGGTCCTGTTTGATTCCTTTCAATTTCGTTGTTAACACAGCTGGCAAATGAAATTTTCTGCGTTGCATCAAAGGTTCCTGTAATGTATAAAACAGGATATTTGCGATTAGTCCGTTCATATTCTGAAGGAACGAATACGGTTAACTTATCTTTCCCAATTTCGAGATTCAGCAATTGTTTATCGATCACCTTATTAAGAGCAGTATGAATAGCAATATCGCCACGGTAAGATTTTGCTTCGAATGCATCGCTGATAAACCTGAGTGCATTTGGCAATGCTAAACACCAGTAATCAAAGCTATGACCTCCGCTTCTTACACGGTATTCGTGTGGAATATTCCTGTTACGCATCAGGATGTGTAATTCCTCGTTACTACGGCACAAAGTCTGTTCTTTGTCGCCGTTATCCATGTAAATTCTAAGATTTTTCAAATCACCTGGTCGCATATTTTCGAGCAAATGAAAAGGGCTGTTTTGTATATAATAACTTGTTAGCCTTGCACTATCTTTAAAACCAGGTTCACCAAAAAGCCGCCCCCATTGATCGTCCCAGCCACTGGCTTCCTCGGTCATATATTGCTTATCAGTTCTTACTGAAATACTGAGAGGAACCGAAACCCCAAAAAGATCAGGATGTTTTAAAGGCAGTATCAGTGCGCCAAAACCACCCATTGAGTAACCCATAACTGCCCGTTCACCTTTTTCAGGAATAGTGCGGAATATGCTGTCGATATGAGGAATAAGCTCTTTGACAAACATATCCTGATACAAAAATGAGCCCTTGTAGTCGTTAACATAATAACTACGATATCCCTGAGGCATGATGAAAATCATAGGTACAATTTCTTTTTGAGCTATAGCCTGATCAGCAAATTGACTAATCCGGCCATACTCAAGCCAGGATGATTCGTCATCGCCAAGTCCATGCAGCAGGTAAACAACAGGAAAGGATTGCTTTGTTGAATAATAATTCACGGGAAGACACACTGAAAAACGCACATCCTGTTTAAGAATCCGGCTGTGCATAACCATGCTTTCCATGATCCTAAGCTCACTGGCTGCAAATGTGAGATTTGCTGTGAGCAGGATTACAAAAAGGATGAATACTTTCTTTCTTGTCATTTCCCTGTATTTTTTAAATGATCTTTCATGAATAAAAATGAATCACTGAGTCCGTTAAGAAATGCCTGATGTGATGGAGTTCCTTGTCTGACCCTGTATTCGTAATGTACATCCTGCTGGCGTATGGCAAGGTAAAGTGAATGATACGCTTTATAGTTAATTCCCTTGTCGCTGATATCGAGATAATAAGCAATACCCTTATCAACAGTAGTAGCATTTTCAGGTAAAGAGGCATCAAAAAGCAAACAGGCATTAATCGAGCTTGAAAAACCGGGAGCCAGTTCCCAGGCCAGGGCTCCAGATTGGTTATTGCCAGCAAGCACGGTTTGACTCTTCTTATCGGTTGTCCTGTATTTACTTTTTACCTGGTCAAGGATTTGCTGTAAAATATCATGAGTTACAACAGTTTCCTGCAAAGGGATTTCGAGCACCAGCGACTGAGGTATTTTATTGGAAATCATATTGCTGCTCAACAGCGAATACAGATCTTTTGATTCCTGAGCTTCTTTTCCCTGTGAACGGTCGTGTAGTATGGCGATTAAGGGAAAATTTAATGAGATATCTGTATATGTTGATGGAAGCATCATATTGAATGTTAAGCTTGTTCCAGTGAGTTGTTCTGTAATTATTCGCTCCGAAGGAACCGCTGTGCCGGGATCAGCCGCCGGAGGATCAGACGGGTATTGCATTTGTCGTACAGCGAAACCAATATATTTGAGCGCTTCGGGCATAGCCGAATGCCAGTAGTCCCATGTATGAGCACCATTTCTAACCCTGAATTCATGAGGAATATTCAGATCGCGAAGTAAATCGTGTAAAGCGTCGTTTGTAACAGTAAGTGTTTCTTCATCATCACCACAATCGATAAACAGATTTAGTCCTTCGATTGAAGGATTTCCAGACTGACCGAGAAAATGGAATGGGCTGTATTGTTTGAAATAATCGGTAATTCGTTGGTCACCAGTGGCTCCGCTTCCGCCAAATATAGATCCCCATTGCATATTGAAAACACTCTGAGGCTCTGCTTTATACTGCTCATCCGTACGAAAAGACATACTCAGGACAACAGAAGTTTTAAAAACGCCAGGATTTTTAAGTGGCAAAATCAAAGACCCGTATCCACCCATCGAATAACCCATAACTGCCCTGTGCCGGGCATCTTTAACAGTTTGAAAAAGAGAATCGATATGCGGAACCAGTTCATTTACAAACATATCCATGTATGGGAAATGGCCATCAAACCGATTAACGTAATACGAATTGAATCCTTCGGGCATCACATAAATCATTGGAACCGTTTCGGCGGCAAATTGGTCGATAAAATACTGCGCACTGCCTCCCTGGTACCAGCCGGTTTCTGTTTCTCCATAGCCATGCAAGAGGTATACTACCGGGAACTTAGTAGTGGAATTTTCATATTCGGCTGGAAGCAGCATTGCATAATTTATTGAGCGGTTTAAAACCTTGCTTTTAAAAGTCTGATGTTCGAGCAGTCGTACGAAGGGCTTCGGTTCCTGTTTCACTATCGAATCATTATTCAACTCATCCTTGCAGCCTTCCAATCCCGTAAAAAAGGAGAAAAACCCAATCCAGATCATTAAACCGTATATCAAACTCCTTTTCATTTTTTATTTTTGAGCGTTTTCAGTATTAATCGGCACAACTGGCTTATCAGCATACACCACGTATGATTTAAGATACATTCTGAAAGCAGGATCAGGATTTACCCATTTAATCTCAAGATTATGATCGCCGTTAGTCAGTAAGTATTTATGATAAATGTCATACTTCCTTTTTATATAATTAAACGGCATTTTTACCTGTTCAGTCTTTACGCCATCCATATAAACATCTAAAAGTGCAACGTATGGACTGTCGGATTCGCCGCACTGACTTTTAACATTACCAAGCACCACTATTCCGTTTCCGGTAAATGGTATTTTAATAGGCTCTTCCAGATAGTCTTTTCTCACCAGAAGTTGTTTTGCAGGATACATCCCTTCAAAAGATTGTTCCAGTCGTAAAGTTTTGGGCTGCTGAACTTTAATAGTTATATTACCATCCTTAACCTCTCCACCATTTCTTGTTATCTGGCTTACAGCCTGAGAGTAACTTTCAGCGTAAATTTCATTTAATGTCAGCTTCGAATATGGGAATTTAATATCCTGAACTTTTTCGACAGCAGGTTTCCAAAATGCAGGGATTTTATCATATCCGAGAACCACACCCAGGATTCCGGCAGCCGTTGCAGGATTACAATCGGAATCCTGTCCGCAGCGTGTTGCAATGTCCATGGTTTTTGAAAAGTCTTTCTGACCATACAATAATCCTATTACAACATAGGCTGCATTAACACTCGCATCAATATCAAAGGAATTAAACACTCCTTCGGGACAGCCCTTTTCGGAAGTATGTTTCTTTTGAACCTCAAACCAGCATTGTTTCCAGTCGGTGGGATATTGTTTGTGCCATTTGATCACATCGCTGATAACCTTGTGAAAATTACTTTCGACCGGAATAGGTTTTAGCCCCTGTTCAACAATAAAACTGATATCGTCAGAGATAAAGGCCGTGGTGTACATTCCTGCCATAAAAACTCCACCATACCATCCATCGCCATAATTGGTAATGTGTCCGGTCCGATCACAAATTTCAGCAGCCGTATTTATCATTCCCGGCGACATCATCCCTGCAAAATCCGATTCGATCTGAAAATCAATATCATCAGCATGTGGATTATTCATCCAGTTTCCTGAAGCCGGTGGCATAATGCCATTCAGAATATTGTAACGGGCAGCCTGGTTTGCATGCCACAGTCTATAGTCTGCATTGGCAAAAGCAACTGCAAATGAATCGGCTGGCGCATCAAGCCCGACGCGTTGCATAATTTCGAGAAAAGTAATATCCAGATAAACATCATCAAACAATCCCGGATCGGAAGCATACGTTTCTTTGATGTAATCATCGTACCAGACGATGGGTTGATAATCCTGAATCATCGATCCTTTGAACTGGAATTCTGTTGGTCCGCCAAAACTGCAACCAATAGTCTGACCTGCCCAGCCACCTTTGATCTTATCTTTCAGAACCGACTCCGATAAAGTTGCTTTTTCCGGAAGCTTTGCTGATTTTTTTCCATTGTTTCCGCATGCTACCAATAACAGGAATGTTGCGGACAAAATGATGTAATTTATTCCTTTTTTCATATTAATTTCTATTTAGGCAGATTACTAACTGGTTGTTTCTCCGAATAAATCACAATATCATTGATCCTGATTTCATATTCCGGCTTTGGATTGACCCATTTCAGTTTCACATTGTGGTTGCCTTCTGCAAGCTGGTATTTCCAGGCTGGTTCCAAACGGCGTGAGGTGTTTTTCATCGGCATTTTAACATGTTCATCCAGTTTGCCATCAATATAAATGTCGAGCTCAGCCACATAAGGATCGTTAGGTTCGGCCAGTCCGAATACTTCCGATCCCACTCTTTTCGAAATGCGATCAATGTAATCCTTATCAATTTTCGAATTCTTTACCAGGTTTCCGTAAAAAATATAACCGTTACCGACAAAATCGTAGGAAAGCTCATCTGTAAAAGATTTGTCGTACCTGTCGCGGAACGTAGGGAATGTTTTTTCAAAATTCTGCTCAAAAGCTACAGGGACAGGTTCCGCAAACGGAATCATAATTTTGTCGCCTTCAACAGTTCCACCGGATGATTTAATCATTTCGATGGCCTGGTTATAACTCATTTCATCCGCTTTGTTAAGCGACATATCTGTACCTTCAAAATCCAATGCTTCGATTTCCTGCAACGGTTTAAGCCAGAAGGCGGGGATTTTGGAATACCCGAGCATGACTCCCAGCACACCGCCTACCGTTCCCGGATCGCTGTCAGCATCCTGGCCACAATGTGCAGTAATATCAATAGATTTCGTAAAATCACCTTTCCCGTATAAAATCCCGATAGTCACATATGCCGAATTGATTTTTGCATCAATATTGAACGAAAGAAAAACGCCTTTGGGGCATCCTACATCGTTGTTCCATTTTTTCTGGAGTTCAAACCAGGTTGCTTTCCAGTCGTCAGGGTATTGCTTATGCCACTTGATCACATCGGCGATACAATCGTGAAATTTTGTTCCATCCGGGATGGTTTTTATGGCTTGTTCCACTATTTCTTTCGTGTCATTCGAAACAAATGCCATTGAATACAAGGCCGAAACGTAAACTCCTCCATAAAAACCGTCGCCGCTATTCATAATATGACCAACCCGATCTGCAACTTCGGTAGCCTTATTCACCATTCCTGGTGTCATCATACCAATAAAATCGGCTTCTATCTCAAAATCAATATCATCGGCATGAGGATTATTCTTCCAATACCCCGACTTTGGCGGCATAATGCCATTCAGAATATTGTACCTGGAAGCCTGGTTTGCATGAGCAAGATGATAGGGCGTTCCGGCCCAGTGTTTTGCAATGGTATCCATAGACACGTTAAGACCGTATTTTTCGAAAACCTCAACGAAATTCATGTCGGTATAAATATCATCGAACAGGCCGGGCTTTTTGTCGAACCAATATTTCACATAACCTTCGCGCCATGGAATGTTTTGTTCATCAGGAATGAGTGATCCCTGGTATTTGAATTCGACTGGAGCGCCATACACAACGCCAATCGTTTGACCGGCCCAACCTCCTTTAATCTTGTCTTTTAGCTGATCTGCCGTGAAGGTATTTTTAGTCGCCGCCATATTCCTGCCAGCCTCTTTCTGTTTGCACGAAACGAAGGATATTGCCAATATTGCAGCGACAAAAACAAGTCCAAAAGTATTCCTGATTCTATTTTGCATAGCACAGATCTAAATTAATGATAAACACTGAGTTCTGTTACCGAGGTAAAACCGGAAACTTGTTTTGTGTATTTATTCCAATGACTCTGGATTTTTGCATCGCCAATCACCCTGATTGCACTAGTTTCAACAGTCGGGAAACTGATAACATACTCAACAAAATGTGGCTGATTAAACACTATATCGTTTGCCGGCAATGGCGGATCGACAGTTGTCTGCACAACCGGTTGCCATTTTCCGGTTGAATCCTGGTATTGAACATTCAGCGATGTAAACCAGCCCCCGAATTCTTCCATGCATCCGATATGCAAAGCCAGCATACTTATTTTTTGTGGTGTTTTCCAGGAATATCCATAATAATCAACTTTGGGAATATTTGCTTTCGCTGCCAGGCTGTAGAAAACTGATCCTGCACCATTTAAAATACCATCGTTCAGAACGTTGATATTTTTTGCATACATTGATTTGCCAAAGGTGTACCAACAGGAATCAAGAACTTTTTCGTTAAGTTCGCGTACATTGGCTAAGATGGAATCGGCCAAAGGAGCGAAATTTGTATTACGGACTAATAAGCGAAAGTTCCTGGTGATTTTCCGGGTTCCGTTATCAAGCTGCAGGGTAATGTCAGAATAGCCGGGTGTAAGTGGAGTTCCGGAAAGTTTTCCTTTTGTAAAGACCAATCCTGCAGGCAGAGATCCGGAAACCAAAGTCCAGTTGTATATTTTATTTGCATCAGTATAAAAATTGTAGTCAATTGGTTTGCCAATTTCTAAACGAGGCAGAGGTCCAATACAGAACTCCAGCGGAGGATTAAATATTGCATCAGTATTTATTGTCAGCACCTGGTTTCCAGGCTTGCCCGAAAGTTTGCCTCCTTTAGATACAACCAGATCAATAGTTGATTTTAGAGTTTTATCAATTATGTCGGATATTTTTGCATCCGGCAGATCGTACCTTGTAATATTGATATATTTGTCGTTGAAAGGTAGTTTCCATCCTTCAATTGGCAGATATAGATTTTTAGGCAATACTTTCATGCCATGTATCATTCCCATCAAACCTGCAAGCGTGGCAGCCTGGTTATCGCAGTCAAAACCAATGGCACAGGCAAGGTCAAGCGTATGTTGGAAATCCCCATTGCCATAGAGCAGGGCAAGTATACCACAGGCACCGTTGAGATTAGAATTCCAGATAGTTTTAGTTATATCCGGTTCGTCTATATAGTATTTCTGAGCCATTGCTTTTCGGGCTAACTTCCAGTCGTTTGGATATTTCTCATGCAAGGCAATCATATCATTCACAGTGTTGGCATAACGGCTTCCGGCCGGCAAGGCTTGTATTCCGATAGCGATGAGCTTACGAATGTCCTTTTCAAAATAGGCTGCAGAATACATGGCACCATAAACAATAGTTGGTTCCACTCCCCAGCTGTCACTGGTAATACGGGCAGCCCAGTCTGATTTTGCAGTGGCATATTTAACCATACCAGGGGCCGTAACCGACCATATCTCATTGATCAGTTGCGGGTCAATCTGGAACCAGTGCGGATTCAACTCTTTACTTCCTGTAAATGGCGGAGTGTATCCGAAATGCATCAACCCGAGAGCAGCACGGTTTGCCAGCCAAACCCTGTCACGTATATGATACATCCATGCATCGCGAAGCTCCCCATATGAAGGTTCCACGCCAAATTTCATCATCTGAAGCAGGTACATATATTCAACATCCGTGTCATCGTCAGAAAAAGCACCATCGTACTTTTTTAGCTTGTCTATATTTTTGGTGTACCCATAGGGCCATTTTTCTGGACCAGGTTCATTTATGTATTTCGTTTCGTGAGGCAGTCCATAGATATTCCCAATCATCTGGCCAATCCATTCGGCTGCAATTTTATCGCGCAATTCGCTTACAGCAATTTTGCGGGTCTTTTGTCCCCAGACATTACCTGTTGGGAACAAGAATATAATTCCGACGAAAACAAGGATGTACGTTGAATTTTTCATAGGTAAATGATTATTGCGGGTTCTGAACTAAATTATGATTAGCTGTCAAAGCAGTTTGAGGAATAGGAAACAATTTTGCATTGGGTCCCGAAGAAGGTTTATTCCACCAAGAGTTTCCATAAACGCCGAATCGAATCATATCCTGACGACGGTGCCCTTCCCAGGCAAATTCGCGTCCCAGTTCATCCAGTAATCCATTGTTTGTTATATCAGACAGTTGTAAAGGTTCCAGTCCGGCCCTGGTACGTATTTTTTGCAAATCAGCGTTGCCTAACATTTCACCTGCACGGCCAAGACGCCATAATGCCTCCAGTTTGGTGTACAGCACATCGGCATAGCGAAAGATCACAAAATCATTTTCCATATCCGTCACATAATACTCCAACCCATCCTGATATTCATATTTGCAGCAGCGGGCGCCTTCCCATTTTTTTCGTGCCATGTAATTATCAATAGTAGAAGTGTAAATGAACGGTTCCATTACACCGGTGCTTGCATTAAGGATGGAAATATCTTTCCCGTTTTTGTCCTTCTGCTGTCCACAAAGGAAAGAGTTCCTCCGAAGATCTTTTGCGTCATATTTTTCATAAAAACCGGGTTCCAGAACAAATTCGTCCCACATTCCACCCTTGAAATTATAGGTAGCACGACTAGCATCGTTGAGAGTAAGCGTATACCAGTATAAACGATCTTTTGTTAAAATGGAATTCATTGGGATTACAAAAATATTCTCTATTGATGATTCGTTGTGAACTTTGAAATTGGAAAAGAAATCATCCTCAATATGATAGCTATTCATAGCAATTACTTTATCGCAAGCATCTACGGAAGCCTGAAACTTGTCTTCGCCTATCCACTCCTGAGCATTAAGATAAAGTTTTGCAAGCAGGGTATATGCAACTCCCTGAGTAACCCTTCCATAATAGTCAGAAGTTGGCTTGTCATTGAGTTTGTCCACATTGGTGAGTATTTCATTCTCAATATAAGCATACACAAATTTGCGGTCTTTTTGAACCGGGAGGTTTTTATCAGTCCAATCGATCGAAAACGGAATATTACCCCAGTTGTCCAGGGCAAGGTAATAATAGTAAGCACGCAGGACCTTTATTTCACTAACAATCCGTTCTTTTTCAGGGAAAACAATAGACGTAAACTCAGTTTCGTAAATAACTTCATTGCAGGCGCTTATGCCTTCAAAAACATTGTTGTAAGCTATGGTTAAGATTTTGTTGGTAGGAGCTACCTGATGTTTTTGGATATCGTTCCATCGTCCATTATCCCAAACCATACCATCATCGCGTGCCGGAGCCACCATTTCGTCCGAAGCAAGCTCATTAAGCGACCAAAGGCTGAATTCTTCGGTGTAATGTTGTAGCTTAGTATAGGCACGGCCGGCATTCATCAGCACATCTTTTTCGGTATGAAAGAAATCATTCAGCGGTATATCCGAATAAAATTTCTCATCAAGTTTGGTGCAGGAAACTATCCCCAGCATCATCACGGAAGCCAGGAAAAGCAAAGCAAATATTATTTTTTTCATAACGTACAGTGCATTAGGATTAAAATGAAATGTTGAGACCCAGCGTTACTGTGGTGGTTTTCGGGTAATAACTCAGGTATTCAATCCCCGGAGCCAAGCCACTCAAACTTACTTCCGGATCAAGCCCCTGGTAGTTTGTGATACAGAAAACATTCTGAGCTGATGCGTAAAGTCGGAGTTTGGATATATATTTGGTGAATCCTTTAAAGTTATATCCCAGTGCGATGTTATCCATTTTCAGGAATGTAGTACTTTCGATATATTTGGATGAATACTGACCTAAACCAGTAAATCCTGGATTTGCATATTGGGTATAAACGATATTATTCGTTCCGATGCTTTGCCAGTTTTCGTAATACAGGCGATACATATTAAGCGCTTTTCCTCCTATCTGCGAACGAAGGGCAAAATTCAGATCCCATTCTGCATAAGTAAAAGTATTGCTCCATCCCAGCATACATTTTGGATTGGCATTTCCAATGTCCTCCCACTTTTCCGAACTAACATGGCCTGCTCTGTCCTGGTTTTTAAATAAATCATGTCCTGTTTCATCCACACCTTGCCACACAGGACCAAAAAACGTTCCCAGAGGTTTACCTTCCTCCAGCCGTTGACTATTTAAAGGAAATGAACCACCAAGCCAACCTACTTCAAGGCTTGAGGTTGTAATATCAGCACTCGAAAATTTCTGCAATTTATTCACATTACTGCTGAATGTGAATGTGCTGGTCCAGGTGAATTTATTAAGTTTTACAGGAACCGCATTCAGTGTTAGTTCAACACCCCGGTTGCTTACAGTACCAACGTTGGCGAATAATTGGGTAGTAAGATAAGGTGGAACTGAGACATTGTATGTATAAAGCAAATCAGTACTCCAGCGGTAATAGTAATCTATAGCACCGCTAATTCTGCCTTGCAGAATCCCAAAGTCAACACCGGCATTAAACTCCTGTTTCTTTTCCCATCGGAGATCCGGATTTGGATTAGTCCCCTGTCGTGGCTGATAGGTATTAATCCAAGCCCCGTTATAATAAAAACTGCCGGCTCTTGACATTAAAACCAGTGATTTGTAGTTGTCAAAATCCTGGTTACCGGTAACCCCATATCCAACACGGAGTTTGAGATCACTTATCCAGTCTGCATTTTTGAGAAATTCTTCTTTATTGATACGCCACCCTATACTTGCTGATGGAAACCAGCCCCATTTGTTGTTTTCGCCGAACCTTGAAGAGCCTTCCTTCCGTATTGAGGCTGAGGCAAGAAACCGTTCAGAATAGTTATAGATGACCCGCCCGAAAAAAGAAATAAGCAGGCTCTCGTCTTTATACGAACCCATTTCGGCTGTTCCAGTGGCCAGCGCACTTCCTGCACCCATATTATTCGCTCCATATGTATCGAAATCAAACCCTGAGTTCATCATACGTGAACTGTTGGCCTGAACCTGCTGATATGTATAACCACCAAGCGCCTGGAAAC
>JBBRYZ010000130.1:0-11312 GCA_038237165.1 Bacteroidales bacterium
AACTTTCAGAGGCCGGCTACCGGCTTCGCAAGCGCTGGCTTTGTCGCTCAATATACCAGCCGTTGATCTGGCCAACAAAGTCGGCGTTAATATTTTTAATGAGAAACTGAGTAGTGGCGGGCTTAAATGGATAGGCGAACGGAAAAAAACACTTGGACTTTCGGTAATCCTGGGTGGCTGCGGAGTTACTCTCACCGAACTTACCAACTTGTATTCGTGCCTGGCTAACAGCGGTATCAAACACACTCTCCGTTTTACATCTGCGGATAAGCCTTTAGAAACAGATACGCTTTTCAGTCCGCAATCGGTGTGGATGATCAATGAAATACTAACTGGTTTAAAACGACCCGACCTGCCCAATAATTTTGAAAATTCGGTTAATCTGCCGCATATCGCCTGGAAAACAGGTACTTCGTACGGGCGACGCGATGCATGGAGTTTTGGTTATAATCCTGATTATACAGTGGGGGTATGGGTTGGCAATTTCGATGGCACAGGAATCCCCGAACTTTCGGGCGCTGACTTTGCAACTCCAATTCTTTTTAAAATCTTCAACTACCTCACATATAACCGGAAAGCAACCTGGTTCAAAAAACCAGCAGGACTGGATTTCAGGCTTGTATGCAGCGAGTCGGGATTACCACCTGGCGAATCGTGTACCAACCTGGTTATGGACGATTATATACCGGCAATCTCGCCAAACAGGAAATGTGATCACCTTTTACCGGTTTTTGTGGATGAAACCGGGAGTATTTCTTATTGTCGCTCATGCCTGCCACAAGCCGGTTACCGCACCGATTTTTATCCGAACCTGAGTCCGGGATTAATTGCTTTTTATGAGGATGAGCAGATCCCATACCGCAAAATACCTCTGCATAATCCATTGTGCAACAGGGTTTATCATAACGATAGCCCGATAATTACCTCGCTTGCTGATGGAAAGGAATACATACTTTACGCTTCCGCAAAACAGCAGTTACAGCTTGCTTTTACAGCCACTTCGGATGTTAGCAAAGTATATTGGTATATAAACGATAAGTTCTTCAGGGAAGCTTTACACGGACAGAAACTCTTTTTTACGCCTGTAGCAGGCCAGGTAAAAATTTCGTGCAGCGACGATAAAGGCAGAAATACAGATATACAGGTGAAAGTGAGCTTTTTGTAATTTTCGATTTACGAATGACGATTTACGAATGGAGACTCAATTATTTCCTGCTACTTTAGAAATTGGTTTTAAAATCCTTTGATTTAATTTTAAGTCAATGTGTTGTCGTGCTATTCAATGAATAGTTGATTTATAAAAAAATATTTTTTTATTCTTTTTTGTAGTGATTTTAACTACAACAATTTAATAGTTTCAACTACACACTATTGGCAATTTACGCTATAGCCAACACTTATGTTTACTGTTATTTTTGTTTTCGAATTTTGTTGGTAAAATCCGGCCTGTTCCAAATATGAGAATATTAAAGCGTAAAAGTCTCGGGCCAGGAATTACACATAAATCATTCAGAACAATAAAAACAACAAACTTCCTGAGCGACTTTAACACAACCGTGATCAGGGAAAAGTAAAATATCAATATTAGCTGGTAAAGGAGAAAACATATGGACTTGCTTTTAATTGGAATAGTTTGGTTCGGGCTGGCAGTTGTAAGCCTGGCAGGCAAGGTATATTTCCGAAATTACAATTTGTTTTGTGTTCGCGAATCACAGGAAGAAGGTTGATACATGAGCTCGGAGGAACTCAGAGACTGAGGGACTAAGTGCTTTATTTCCTTCGATCGTTAATATCCAATCTATTTAAGCAATTTCAAAAGAAATTCGATGAATCATTGACTTAAAGTGGTTAAGCGAATTATATTTTACCTGATAGTTCGGGACTTTGGTGTTTTGATTGCAAATGTTTATTGCTGCTATAACTCCCGGAAACTGTTTTGTTAATTTCGGATGTAGGAGTGCTAAGTTTGGATTAAATAACTGAGTTGAAATCATGTAGTCATAATCACCAGAGTTATAGTAAGAAAATACCTATAAGTTAATGATGGTTTCAGCTTCAGTTTTTCATTTAAATAAGACTATTTTTGTTAGGATGAATTCTCATCAAATAATAACATTTATATTATTTTGGTTAAAGTTCAATGAACCGCCAATTTAGACCAGGGATTTATTCAGGATGAAGTTTCTGAAACAGTATCAAACAATCTCTTCCTTAAAAGCTTTTATTTTTAGCATAATGACTAAATCAGAATTTGGAAATAAATATTTAGATAAGAATCTGATCTAAAAATGGTAACTAAATAACCTCCTGAATTTTGTAATCCTGAATATCAAATCTAAAAATACCTGCTGTGTTTAATAAAACGACATTATCAGATAAAAATTCGAAACCGACAAAGGGAATACTTGACTCGCCAGTCAGGTTAGTCCTGACTATATTGATTTCGATTTTGTTGATAGAGTTATTACTCTCATTAGTATACGAGTTCCTCTTCAATTCACATCTGATCATTTTTGGTTTAGTTGATAGTATTATTTTGGTGCTTTTACTTATGCCGATATTATATTTTCAAATATTCAGACCCATGGTTAATTCTTTGTCGGAGCAACGAAAAGTTCAGGCAGCATTAAAGGAAAGTGAAGGAAAATTTCGTTTCCTCACTGAAAATTCGAGCGATATAATCTGGCATTTAGACCTTGATTTCCGTTGCACTTATATCAGCCGTGCCGACGAACAAATGCGTGGCTTTGCTCAGGAAGAAGTTATAGGCACTTATCTCTGGTCTATTTTAAAACCTGAAGGGATTGAATTGCTTAAAGGCATGAATGCCCAACGCATTGCCAATGAACAAAAGGGAGTGAAAACAGGGAATATGCGTTATGAACTGGAGCAAATTTGCAAGGATGGAACCTGGATATGGGTAGAAGCTACGACCTCACCTATATATGACAAAAACGGAAAGCTTTCCGGATATCAGGGAGTTACACGTAACATCAACAAACGCAAGCAGGAGGAACTTGAAAAGTTGATACTTAATGAGATTTTGCAGGGGATTGCGATTACTTCGGATCTTCATGAATTGCTTGCGTTGATACATACTTCAATCGGGAAAATGATGTATGCTGAAAATTGTTATTTTGCTCTTTACGATGAAGAAACCGGATATTACAGTTTCCCTTATTTTATTGATCAGGTGGATACTACTCCCGAACCTGAACCTATGCCAACGGGCTGCACCGCATATATTTTTCGATACGGGAAACCAATGCTGGTAACCCCAAAGGTTTTTGAATACCTGAAAGAACAAAACGAAGTTGAGTTATTAGGCTCTCCTTCACCTTCATGGATAGGCGTACCTTTACAAACTCCCGAAAGAACAATCGGAGTTTTGGTGCTTCAGCATTACGAAAAAGAAAATGTGTATAATGAAAATCACCTTAAATTTCTCGATTCCATTGCGAGCCAGGTTGCAAATGTAATAGAGCGTAAACGTGCTGAAGAAGAACTTAAAAGGTCAAATTCCTTGTTAACCGCAACTCTTGAATCTACAGCCGATGGAATACTTGTAGTTGACAAAAACGGAATGATATCAAATTATAATAAGAAGTTTGTCGAATTATGGAGGATTCCTAATTCAGTTATCTCAACACAAAATGATGAAAAAATAATTTTCTTTGTCTTAAACCAATTAAAAAATCCGGAGGATTTCTTAAGCTTAGTGAAGGAGTTATATCAGGATGAGAATAAAACCTCATTTGACATATTGGAATTTAATGACGGGCGAATTTACGAACGGTACTCGCAACCTCAGCGATTTGATGATACGAATGTTGGACGTGTATGGAGTTTCAGGGATATAACACTGCATAGCCAGGCCCAGAAAGAAATTAAAAAACTTAACGAAGATCTTGAACATAAGGTGTTAGAGCGCACCGTTCAACTTCAAAAAGCCTATAATGAGCTGGAATTATTCAGCTATTCAGCTTCTCATGAAATTCGCACTCCGCTTAGGGCAATTAACGGGTTTGCTAATCTGCTTTTGGATGATAACTCTGATACATTGGATGACGAAGGGAAACGTAAACTCCGGGTTATTATTGACAATGCCATTAATATGGGGCATCTGATCGATGATCAGCTTTTATTCTCCGGTTTGAGCCGGCAGGAGCTAAGTTATTCGAAAATAAATATGCACGCCATGGTAAATACGGTATTTGCCAAATATGTTACCGGAATAGACAATGAAAAATTTTTAATCCGGCTACATAACATTCCTGATGCCCAAGGCGATCCTGCAATGATACTTCAGGTGTGGACAAACCTGATCGCTAATGCCATTAAGTATTCGTCGCAAGAGCAAAAGAGCATTATTGAAGTGGGAAGCTCCACCGAAGATAACTCAGATATCTTTTATGTAAAGGATAATGGTGTTGGCTTCGATAGCGAGCTTGCCAACACCCTTTTTGGATTGTTTAAAAGAATGCCAAATTCAAAAGGATTTGAAGGAAACGGCATGGGACTTGCCATAGTTCAGAAAATTATTCATCAACACAATGGCCGGGTTTGGGCTGATGGAGAAATTGGTGCAGGAGCAACATTTTATTTTTCGTTACCACAAAGCAAATCTTAAGTGATATAATTTCAAAAGGAATTAAGATTCCGATTTTGTTCATGCAATTAATAATGACCGACATCCAGTCTCCCAGACACCCGATGTCTCCGTCTCCCTGTCCCTCCGTCTCTCAGTCCCCCAGTCCCCTATTTTCACCCCTTCACCCCTCTTACTTACCCAGCACTTTTTTCAGAAGCCCAATCAGTTTTTCTCGGTTTACAGGTTTGGAGAGGAATTCGTTGCAGCCGGCGTCGTAGGCAGCATTTTCATCCGCCAGCGATACATAAGCAGTAAGGGCGATAATATGCAGTCCCGGAAGGAAAATCCTTATTTGCCTTGCGGCTTCCAGGCCGCCCATAACAGGCATTTTCATATCCATAAGGATAAGACTAACATCCGGATTAGAACGACAGGCATTAACGGCTTCGAGACCGTTAGCAGCGCGTTCAACCAGGTATCCGGCCCGCTTAAGTATAATATCAAGGTATTTATAATTAAAGTCATCGTCTTCGGCTACCAGAATAAGGGGATGAGCCTTTCGTTCGGGTTGTTTTATATTCAGCTCCTGTTGTTCAATAACAGGAATTGTAGTTGCCCCATCGATGGAAAATGAAAATGTGGAACCTGAATTTTTAACTGATTCAACATAGATATTCCCGCCCAATAATTTAACCAAATCGCGGGCGATTGACAGCCCCAGGCCAGTTCCTTCATAAATCCGGGTTTGCGAAATATCGGCCTGCATAAAATAATCGAAAATAAGCTGAACTTTATTTTCATCAATCCCTATACCTGTATCACTCACAAAAAAAGTCAATCCTTCAGGTGTTGTCCGGTATCCAAAGGTTATTTCGCCATGTGGTGTAAATTTCACTGCATTGCCGATCAGGTGCGACCATATTTTCTTCAAATGCTCAGGATCGGTTGTAAGAATTGTATCCACTGATTTATCTGGCACTGATAAATTCAACTTTATTTGCTGTTCGGCACATGCTTCCAAGAATTCGTCTTTTAGTTGGTGGAGCATTTGATTAAGCGAAAAAGCTGTTTTATGCAAATCCATATTTCCAGATACTATTAATGAGATATCCATATAATTGGCAATGGTGTTGAGTAGGCGGGTACTGCTTTTTTTGATGATCTGACCGTATAATGCTTTGTTTTCTTCGAGGGTTTCGGGACTCAGCAGCATTTCAACAAATCCCTCAATGGCTCCAAGTGGAGTGCGGATTTCGTGTGAGATATTATTGATAAATGCTGATTTAAGCTTATCACCGGCCTCCGCTTTTTCTTTTGCCTGTATGAGGTCAACTATCATTTTCCTCTTTTCGGTAATATCTTCTATGATGCCGATAAGATGGGTAATTTGGCCGGATTCATTTAAAAGTGGCGAAATACTTCCATGTTCCCAATACAGATCACCGTTTTTCTTTTTGTTGAGCATTTCGCCATTCCATTCTTTTCCCGATAAAATGGTCTGCCACAAATTTTCGTAAAATTCAACCGATTGATGTCCTGACTTAAGTATACGCGGGGTTTTACCTATCACTTCCTGAGCAGTGTAGCCGGTTATTTCGGTGTATCTGGGATTTACATATTCAATGATACCGTTCTTATCTGTGATTACAATTAATGCCGGATTTTGCTCCACGGCACGCGAAAGAATGCTGAGCTTTTCCATCGCTTCCATATTTGCCCTTACGATGGATTTCTTCTCAATGGCCGCCTTACAAGCCTGACCCAGCCGGGTAAGATTGTTTTTTAAAATGTAATCGTCGGCTCCGGATTTCATACATTCAACAGCAATTTCCTCGTTATTGGCGCCGGTAACAAGAATAAAAGGAGCCAAGGGTGCGTGTTCCTTGCGTAATAAAAGCGCCTGCATGCCATCAAATGATGGCAGATTATAATCGGATAAAATAATATCGGGTTCGAATTCTTTTAAAGCCTGGAGATACATATCCCTGGATTCAACAACCTTCACTTTAATCTGCATGCCACTTTTTGTAAGTTCACGCTGTATTAATTCCATATCAGAAGGGATATCCTCAACTATCAGAATTTTTATATTTAATGCCATAATCTAATTCTTACAATGATTAAACTTTAATAATTGAAACCATCAGATATATAACAAAGATAGTGGCATTTGTTTTATGTACTTTACAATAAATGATGTTTTCCGGCTATAAGGTACTGGTTTAAAGTAGTTATACAGTGGTCATATAGTGGTCATACAGTGGTCATACAGTGGTCATACAGTGGTCATAAGGTCATTCAGTGGTCATTCAGTGGTCATTCAGTGGTCATTCAGTGGTCATACAATTGTTAGATAGTAGTCATACAGTGGTCATGCGATTGTTAGAGAGTTACAGGGTTACAGGTTGCTTAGCGATCCCGATTGCTATGGTGACGAAGCGCAGGGCAACAGAGTTATAAAGTTACAGAGTTTCAATGTCTCAGGGATTCAAGCCAAGTTATCGTGCAATCGTCCATTCGTCCAGTTGTGAAGTCCACGCTTCTCGGGGCAGGCAGTGAAGTCGTGCGTTTGTATATTTACTTTTTCCTATTAACTGATTAACTATTTGTTTATTGACGAGGTGAGTTTATTATTGACGTGGTGACTTTGAGTCACCCCGTCAATAGTTAGAGGCGGCCGTTAAGTCAGGGCGCGACTGGGAGTCGCACTCTGACGGCCACTGATCGAGGCATCGTGAAACTGTCGATATTTTTTTTGTCATTGAGACGCGTGCCGTCGCGTCTTTAAGGCTTGTTGCTTATCGTAAAAGAAAATGTTGCCCCTTCCCCTACCTCACCTTCAGCCCATATCCGGCCATGGTGGCGGGTTACGATCCTTTTAACTATGGCAAGCCCTATACCGGTTCCTTCAAAGTCTTTAGTAGTATGTAAACGTTGAAATACGCCAAACATTTTGTTATAATAATCCATATTGAAACCTGCGCCATTATCCTTTACACTATAAATATTTTCGGAGCCTTCATTAACAGATGACACTTCAATTACGCGGTTTTGTTTTTTCGAAGTATATTTAATGGCATTACTTATGAGATTTAACCAAACCTGCCTTATAATGGAAGGATCACCATAGGCGTCGGGGATATTCCGGATCTGAAAATCAATTACTTTCTTATCAGTTTCGGAAGCAAGTTCCTGGTAAACTGAAATTGCCATCGCTTTCATATCAATCTGGGATATTTCTAATTTATAGCGGCTCAATTGCGAGAAGGCAAGCAGGTCATCAATCAGAAAGCCCATCTTGTTAGCATTGTCGACAATAACCTGCAGCATTCTTTTCCCTTCAGCATCAAGGACCTTTGAATAATCTTCGAGCAGGAAATTGGCAAATCCGTCGAGAGCCCGGAGCGGTGTGCGAAGGTCATGGGAAATGGAGTAACTGAATGCTTCCAGCTCTTTGTTGGCAGCTTCGAGCTGTGCCGTGCGGTGAATAACACGTTGTTCAAGAGTGGCGTTTAAACTGATAATTTCTCCTTCTGCCAGCTTCCGTTCGGTTATATCGGTTATAGTGCCAATGAAGCCATTTATTATATTATCCTTTATTTCAGGGACTGCATATCCGATTACATTCACAATGCTGCCATCAGGTTTAAGAAAACGATATTCAGCAGCTGAAGGCTTTTTCAAGCTTACATCCGTATTCCAATTTTCGCTCAACCGATCTCTATCGTCAGGGTGAACAGCATTCAGCCAGCCATATCCAACAGCCTCATCAAATGACAAGCCGGATAACTCCGACCAGCGTGGATTTACATAAGTAGTATAGCCATCAACTCTACTGCGAAAAATTCCTGAAGGTGAAACAAGTGTAAGATTCTGAAATAAAAGCTGGCTTTCTTTAAGCGCCGCTTCCGCATTTTTACGATCTGTAATATCACGCATTACTCCCTCATGGAAAAGTATTTCCCCTTTTTCACCCGTCGTATACCATCCGTGGTCTTCGACCCAAATTTCAGATCCATCCTTTTTCTGAAGCCGGTATATGCCCATTTCGCGGTGTTTCTGCTCAAGCACCAGACTCTCCCTTTCGTCCGGATTAAAATACAATTGAGTTTTGATATCAATAGCCATTAATGCTTCCTTACTATCATAACCCAGCATCTTGACTAAAGCCGGATTTACCTCAATAAATTTACCTTCATGGGTTGTTTTATAAACTCCATCAGGTATTCTTTCAATAAGTTTGCGGTGAATCAATTCACTTTCGTGCAAAGCATCTTCAGCCTGTATCCTAGCGGTAACATCGCGTATTACACCTTCGTGATAAAGTGTTTCGCCCGATTCGGATGAAGTGTACCAGCCATGATCTTCCACCCAAATTTCGGAGCCATCCTTTTTACGGAGGCGAAAAATTCCAAGTTCCTCACGCATCTCGTCGAGTGTAAGGCTGTCGCGCTCAGAGGGATCAAAATACAATTCCTTTTTTATATCTACGGCTAATAATTCATCCTTGCTATCGTAGCCGAGTATTTTAACCAAAGCCAGGTTTACTTCTATAAATTTGCCTTCATGGGTGCTTTTATAAACTCCGTCAGGCATTTTTTCAATCAGGTTATGATAGATGGCTTCGCTTCCCTTCAAGGCTTCTTCGGTATGCTTACGCTCGCTGATGTTACGAGCACTACCGAATATACCACTGATATCTCCCTTTTCATCAAATAAAAACTGGGGATGATCTTCAATCCAGATGTATTCGCCAGTATGTTTATGCCTCATGCGGTATGTACGAGGCAGGTTTTGCTTAGTTTGAAATGCCAGCTGTGTAACCTTGTTTAAATTTTGAATATCATCGGGGTGAATAACCGAATACCATAGAAATTGATTACTAATAAATTCATCGGAAGTATAACCGAGCATTTGTTCCGAACGACTGCTTACGAATTCAACAACCTGCTGCAACGGATCATTTTCAGTTTGCAGTGAGTAAATGATTTCATCCACGCTGTTGAGGATTCGACGATACCGTTCCTCGCTGTTTTTAAGAGTCTCTTCGGCAAGCTTCCGTTCAGTAATATCAATGTATGAAGAAAGAAAATGATTTACAGAACCATCGTTATTACGTTGGCATACAGTTGACAGAGTAACATACAGAATACTGCCGTCCTTGCGTAAAAAGCGTTTGTCGAGCTTATATGTGTCAATTATTCCATCCAACGCATTTTGAAATAATTCTGAATCATACTCTATATCATCCGGATGGGAAAGTTCAACCCAGGAAAGGCCTGTTAATTCCTCTTTGGAGCGCCCCAGAATCTGACAAAGCTTTTGATTAACTTCAATCCAGGATGTATCAGGCGCAGTAACACTCATCCCGATAGAGGCAGTATCGAAATAGGACTGAAATTCTTTACAGCTTTTGTACAATGCAATATCTATAGCTTTACGCTCGGTAATATCACGGATTATACAGACTGCATACCTGCCACCAGGGCGTTGGATAGATGAGACTGAAAGCTCTATAATAATTTCGTGCCCGTCCTTATGAATTGCTTGTAATTCGTGTGTTTTACCCTGATTTCGACCTTCACCTGTTTGGATAAATCGGTTGAATGCTTCCCGGTGTGAGGTTTGAAAGTATTTAGGTGTAGGCAGAAAATGTAGATCTTTACCCAGCATTTCATCACTGGGATATCCAAAAATTCGTTCGGCAGCAGGATTCAGAAATGAGATATTTCCATAAGGATCAATCATTAATATGGCATCCTGTGCTGCATCCGTGATAGCTCTTATTGTGGCTTCATTAGCCAGTAATTCATCCTCCGCTTTTTTGCGCTCCGTAATATCAATAGCAGATAAGAGGCATTTATCATTTTCAGTAGATAGTTTGCCATCTATCAGAATATAGAATGTAGCACCATTATTGGACAGCTTTACTTCACTGGTTTGCCTCTCTCTGGTTTCAAAAACAGAATTCAAAAAGTCGTTGAATCGAATCAATGTATCAGAAGCAACAAACTCTTTGAAATTACTCTGTACCAACCTGGATCTTTCCTTTCCGAGCAACCTGGCGCCACTCAGATTTAACTCAACGATTTTACCATCAGGCAGCAATGTAAAATATCCCGCAGGGGCATGATCATATAGCTCTGTTGCCATTTCTGCTTTGGCAACAGCCAGTATCAGTTCCTCATTCTGCAATTGTAGTTCAACCTGGTGTACCTGGAGTTCGTTCAGTAGTTTCATCATATCGCCATTGGCAATATCAGTAGCACTATACGAAGTGTCTTTTCCAATTTCCTCTTCCGCTTTTTGCCTGAGGATAGCGGGCTTAGAAATGCTCTCTTTTGCTTTTTTCATTTTAAGATACTTTTTTGACAACGCCGGGTGCCTTTCGGGTGTGGAGTACTATTTATTTGCAGTAGTCAGTGAGTTGTTTCAAGGTTTCAGTTTCAATGTTTCAGAGTTTCAGAGTTTCAAGTTTCAAGTTTCAAAATCCCCAATAATCATTAGGATTTGTTCGAGAGGTTCTCCCCAACGGGGAGATGTCCGAAGGACAGAGGGGTTTTTAAAAAGTTTCAGGTTTCAATGTTTCAGAGTTTCAATGTTTCAGGTTTCAGAGTTTCAATGTTTCAGAGTTTCAAAATCCCCAATAATCATTAGGATTTGTTCGAGAGGTTCTCCCCAACGGGGAGATGTCCGAAGGACAGAGGGGTTTTTAAAAAGT
>JBBRYZ010000131.1:0-11104 GCA_038237165.1 Bacteroidales bacterium
TGATGCCATGGGGGTTAAGCTGAATGGGAATGCAAAAGTTATTGCAACGGATGTGCAGGGCACAAACGGTGTAGTCCATGCCATTGATGCTGTGTTGATTCCTTAAATATACGGCATATGGGATGATGAATGCCTGCCAGGAATACTATTTATATTGATTATGTAGGGCTTCAAGCGTTTGAGGGTGGTTTTGAGGACTGGTATTCAAGGATGCGGTAAGGGATGCAAATAAAACTATTTAACAGTATTCGTAAAAAGCAATATACGAATATTATTTCATAGGTAACTGGTTTTAACTGGTTACAATTTTTGCACCAGGTACCATAGGAAAGAATCGGAATTTCAGGAAGCAAAGAACGGCCGACTATGTCGGGGACCATCTGAGTACTTTTATCCCTTTATTGGGAAGCAGTCCCTTTTCGGGAAACCGCCTAAAAATAAATTTTGACAAAGAAAAAAAGGAAAAAAAGAAAGCGATTTTCAAAGCTTCAGGCAGGTTTTCAAGCAGCAAATGGCGAAGCCCGCTGGTCATTTTTTCTGCCCGTTAACTAACTGAGCGAAGCGAAATGCTAAATAGCGGTATGAAAAAATGACAGCGCCCGAAGGGATTTGCAGCTGTCCTGGCTGAAGCTTTATCTTTGCTTGCCTTTTTTTCCTGCTTTTTTTCTTGTCGAATTATTCGTTTATTAAAAAAATAAGCATGAAAGGTAGCAGCAACCTGCGTGAGGGATAGAAGCGGTATCCTTTTGCTGCTGGGATTGTGCGCTGGCGCAAAAGATACAAGCGGATAGCCCGACCCGAGGAACGAGGGGCACGCCCAAAAAATCATTTGACTATTAAATGTGAACCTTCATGTCACATCAAAAGTGAATCTTCCAGGCTAAACCTACGAACACAAACTTTTGGAATGGTTCATAGCCTAAGGAATAGAAATGTGACTTAGGCGTAATTATGAAAAATGACGGAACAATGTACAGCTGGTTCAAGTTTGAGCCAAACTGAGAGCCTAAAAATAACTGAGTTTTAGGGGGCGAGCGAACGGTGATTGTATGGTAGATACTGCGGACATTAACTTGGCCTGAAAGTGAAAAAGATTTAAGCTTATTATACTGAACTGAATCATGTATCACTAAATTACCAGTCGAATCATTCAAAAGCTGACGATTGTATACATTTAAGGAAGCGAAGGACTTGAAAGTAGCAATACAATTTCTGAGAATGAAGCTGGTATCGACATTATGCCAAAAGCTATCAACTACGGCATAAGGCTCAGGAATAGGATAATAGCGAACTACTGGAATTACTTGAGTTTGAATCTGAACAACGGTATCGGAAACTGTAGGAGGACACTTAGGGTCCCGATAGTTATCGGGATGGCGACATTCCTGAAGGAAAAAGATTACCAGGAGCAAAAAGATTATTATATAATATGGTATGAGGCGAAGCATCATTTTGGATCATATTCAATGTGGAAGTGGTCACCTTCGTATAAAATATCAAAATCTACGGTTAAAGCTTCTTTTAAGGCTGCTTCAACTGGTGCAATCTGGTCTATCCTAAAAAAAGTGGTACGGAGATCAAAGGCAAATCCAGAAGGGTGAAGGCTGGTTGGACCATGAACTGAATCATCTATCGAAGTTACTACAAGCTCCCGACCAAATTTTGAGTAGATTGAATCAGCTATAAAAATGGCTAAAACACATTGTGGCTTTAAGTCAGCTAAACGGACGTTAGGTTTTAACTTCATGGTCTATGATTTTGATAAACCTGACTTGTCACTGTCTTTGGTAAGGGCAAAGCCAATGGTTGCTATAAAAGCTGAAATGGCACCCAGGGATGAGCCTACTTCGGTTAGAGTAGCTTTGCCAGAATATACCAAACCAAAGGCAATTAAGAGCGCTAAGGCGCTGAAAATTGATACAAGGGTTGTTTTCCAGGAATTGTTTTTTGAACTTTTAAAAGAGATCATGACATTGGAATTTGTTTGAGACGATTAGGACAATCAGGTACAAAGCATACAAGCGGAATCATTTTTTCAAGTGCATCGACACGAAGTGTCAATTCATGGTTCTTGCGAACTACTTCATCATATTGTTTTTCAATGAATGAGATGGCTTTATCTGTGTAATCTATCTTTTTGGTTTTATAAAACCAGCGAAGGGTGATTAAGGAAGTGATGCCACCACCAGTTAAAAAGCTCAGCAGAATGATTATGATTGAATTCATGTCATATAAAATTAGCCTGTTACAGTCCATCCTTTACCAGTAGCAATCGATCTTGTGCAAGTTGCTGCACCAGGACAACCCGTAATATTTATTGTTTTGCCAGTAACTGTAGGCAGATCACCAAAAAGCGTATTTAAAGCTGCTGCAGCTAAACTAGTATAACTGACATTGACCTGCGGAGAAGATCCACCATAGGTTGAGCCAGAAGCAGTTAAACGGATTGAGGTAACTTTTAATAAAGCACCTGATACGCCATTGATACCAATCCTGAAAATACGGGAAGCAATAGAAATAGCTTGTGAATAGGCTTCAGTTTGCGTAATTAAATCTGAAAAATCAATCTGATTTGTAGCATGACCAAGTTTATTCCAATAGGTAACAGATGATAGATTAGCAGTTTGGCAAAACATGCCCGCATGAGAAGTTATTGAGCTACTCATTGTGGCTGGTAGTGAAACTGAGGTTAAAGCAAAGCAACCATAAAACATGTTATTAGTTTCTGTTACAACACCCCAACTGGTAGGAAAAACAACATTTTGTAATGACTGACAATCCTGGAATGTACCATAACATGATTGTACAATACCAAAAGAAGAAGGCATAGTTAAATTGCGTAATGACATACAAGATTGAAAAGTGTACATCAAGCTTGTTATATTACCCCATGACGAAGGAAGGTTTAATGTTGCTAAAGACCTGCAATTTGCAAAAGCATTTACAAGATTATCGACTGCACCCCAACCAGAGGCCGGAATTTGAAGATCAACCATTGACCAGGCATCCTGAAATGCATTCCAAAAAGAAGTACAATATGTTAAGGATGGTAATGTAACGGAAACTAAAAGAGGGCAAGAAGCAATATTACCAGTGGTTTGGTAAAATGCTTCTGAAAATGTTGTCAAATTATTTGTTCCAAAAACTGCCCAAAGTATGGGAATAAAATGTTTAGCAGTGGTTAGTGTATGTCGTTTTATAGCAAAGCTAGTAATATTACCAGATGCACCATAAATACGGACTTTCCAGGTGCTATAACCTTGTGAACAAACTGTTCCACCAGTTGTATGAGAATGTTGATATGTAGTTCCGCTAACTCGACCAGTTTCAACAGTACCATCACCCCAATCGATAGAATAAGTACCTGATGAAGTAGTGACAGCATAGGAAGTAGCAAGCCCTTGTGTGACCAATAAATTGATTTCGTTATTGGCAACGGATGAAATATCAATCCAATCGGAAGGACGAATCCATGTAGGAGCTAAAACAGAAGCAGAAAATGGAAGTTTAACAAAGCCTATCATGGAGTCCAAATATTAATAGTTATGTGGAATATGGCAGTCGGAAGGTTTTTAGCATAAAAATCAAAATATTGTAACCCGCTGACCAGCTGGGGCAATAGTTGCATGGCCTGGACTATTGCCAAATCAGCATTGAATGGAATAATTTCTACATAGCTATTTACCTGAATCTGAGAAACACCGATGCGATAATAATAAAGACCATTGGAAGTACCCCAGCCAGTAATTTGAATGGGCGTATCTGCAATTTGGAGAAATGACATTCCATGAAATGCTGCTACAGTAGCTTCAACTGCATCAATCCTGGTATCAAACGCTGCAATATCAGTAGCTGTGCCTTCAACTACAGTATTAAATGATTCAAAATTGTCATTCAAAATTTGAATCATATCCTTATGACCTTCACGATATGCAATTTTCCTCATGTTATTCAGAGATTATAAAGCCATTCATGCGGGATTTGGAATAAAGTACAAATAGCGGAAACTCATCAGGAGATAAATGCTGTTCCAAAATCTGCCGTTTTGATGTTATAATCTCACCTAAATCTTTCAGATCGTCGAGGCGCAAAGGCGCCAAAGGAATAGCTGTACCTAATGAATTGTTTTCCGAATAATATTGATTGTAAAGTAATAATTTGGTGCAAAAAGCCAGATAAGGTTTGATATAATTGAAAAGCAAAGCTGCGTATAACGAAGGATTTACAAAGATATCATCGTAAAGCGCATGCGTTAAAATCGGTATCAAAAATTTATGTTCTGCTGTAGAAATAATGCTTGGCAAAATGTAAGATTCAGGTATTGGAACTAAAAAAGCTAACGAATTTACTTCTGCGGGAGTTATTAAAGTAACAGGAAAAATAAAAGGAGCTGGAGGTGTCGGAGGTTCAGGAAGAACATACAAAGGATATAACGTATGCGATAATTGCGTTAAAAGGAATTCACCTTTGGCAGCAATTATATCATCTAAAATCTGTAAATCTGTGGTTAGAATTTCCTTAGAAGGTTCAGCAAGCAAAGGAAAAGTTGTGGCAGTATCGTGGGTATAAGAACTTTCTGTAATAAACTGGCTATAAAGCAAGCGCTTGGTACAAAAGGCCAGGAAAGGCTTTATATAATATGTTAATAATGAAGTGTATAATGAAGCATGAAGAAACAGATCGTCATAAATAGGCTTGGTAACAATAGGAACCAGATATTTTTCTTCTGCAGCAGTTATAAAGCTTGCCTTTATAAATGATTCAGTAATAGGGACCGTAAAAACCATCGAATTTACTTCTGTTGGTGTTATTAATGTTGAAGATGTTGGCATATTACTGCGTATTTAACGGACTGGATTGATTGAAGGTGTTTTTCAACTGAATGACAAGCATTTGCTGAACTGGATCAGTATTATCAAAAGGTAAACCTGCATCCCTGCGGGCTTCCCAAACGAATTTCAGCGGATTGATACGCTGGATTGGAGGTTCATTTATAAAATAAATCTGCTTTGTGGGCAAGGAAAAATATTCAAGTATCTGATCAAACGATTTTAAAAAATAGGATTGGAATGGCGTAATTATGGTATTGATTGCAATTTCATGTTCGTTAATAATACGGTTTGCATCGAAACCAGTTGTTTCACCAGAATACGGCGTTAATGAACGGAACCAATTGTGAATGGTAATAATTGCCAACTCGGATTGTTTGTGCAATTCAACCCAATTTGCTTCTTCGTTTTTCTTAAATTCTATGAACTGAGCTGATTGGGAAGACTGACCAGGATTAAGGTCTGCCAGATATTGAATCATTATATCACCTGATTTGGTTCCGTCAGTTCCTCTGAATTTATCAAACTCAGCATCCAAATTTGCTGCATCTGAATCATCGTTTACTCCAGGAATAATTAATAAGCCAGGAGCTGTATAACCATTTTCGAGGCGATTTTGGTTCCATAGCGTTGTTAAGCCTGAAATAATTATAGATCGAATACCCGCAAAATATGATGGTAAGCCGTAATAATAAAAATCAGGTTCATAGTCTTTAAAATGGAATACTGAATGGAGTAATCCATCAGCACCTTTTGCAAAGTTTGGAAACAACGGAATAGATTGCAAATTAGGGTCATTGGGACCCGTATATAAATCCCAGGAAGGGTGAATAATTATTGAATCATCTATGGCTGAAAGTCTGACCTTACTGGAAAACACATGGTATAATGATGTAAAAGATCGCTTTGAATCTGTTATAATTTCGAGGTAAGCATTGCCAAGCGTTAAATAATCCTGGAAAATATAATTAAAGACTGTATCAAGGGATTGATAAGTATTGCTGGGGTTCAGCAATAATTTCAATAGGATTTGATTATCTGATGTAATGCCTTTACCAGAAAAGTATGTGCATTTTGAATTCAGAATAGCACGGTGTACGGGAACTTCTCGTGCTAATTGGTTTAATTGGTTCGGTAATAAATTATCCTGACCAAATGGTATAAATATTTCATAATTAGACCGTAGCGCTGTATAATCGGAACGGTATAAATTTAATATAGGGGTGTAATTATGTGTTGAGAATGCCTTCAAGGGGATATTAGATTTTTATTTACAGGTAAAAAAGAGCCTGAACCAGTGATTCTACGACTGGTCCAGGCTGACAACCAACACCCATTAATCCGTGAACCCAGCAAGGATTAACAATTCTTTATGGAAGTAAGCAGTTTGGGCTTTATACTGAACCCGATACCTGCGCATCTGAGCTTCCTGATTGTACCATGTTTCGATCATATCGGAATCACTTGTACCATCAGTTGCAAAGAGTAAATTTTTTGGCGTAGTGAGAACTACACGATGAGGATTAACACCGACTTGACCAGCAGCAATCCATTTATCCCAATCGGGGCGAACTATGATAGGAAAACCTTCGTAAGTAGGAACCTTAATACCATTAAGGATAACCTCGTCACCTAAAACTGAAGAACGATCTTTAATCGTGTGAACCAAATTGCGCCATACAGAAGACGTCATCATAAATACAAGGTCGAAATCCTGCATTTCAGGAGTCATCAGGTCAAGCATAGTTTCCAGGGTGATATCAGCTTCATTCGAAGCCATTGTACTGGCTTTAACAACAGCGACAATGCCAGACACAGCAAAACTACCAGTACCAGTAACAGTAGCTGAAGCGAAAAATGCTGATCCTTTAAGGCGGCTAACAATTTTAATAACACCAGCAGAAGGATTGGTAACGATAACACCGTTATAAGGGCAGCGGGCTTCAATATTTGCTTTGTGGGTAGTAAGCCAGTTGTTGCAGGTTATGGTTGCAGAAGTAGCATAAGGTTGAATATATGTTAAACCATTGATGCTGATAATAATTTGGCTATCAGTACCTGCAGTATAAGTATATACAACTTCTTGTTTTGCTTTAGCTGCGGATGAAGCTATTGGAACATGCTGATTTGAAGGAATAGTGCCAGCAAAAAGGTCATTAACGAAATTGGTAAAAAAGCCTGTATAGCCAGTATAATTGGTATCAAGTGTACCAGTTGGTAAACCAATGGAAAATGTTTCAGCTACAGGGCTTCCGAAAAACATCTGACGGAATAAATCCTGACGTCCAGCTTTGGCGATCAGAGGAAGCATGATTTTATTCCAAACGTCAGGAGATTTCATTTGCTCAACATCATCCTGAGCAAAACCCTGAGCTAACATTTCCTGAACGATGGAACCCCAAAAAGCTCTTGCATTTTGCTCGAATTCCATAGCCATAGGCTTAACGGTGATTTCCTGGTTTGTCAATGCAAATGAACCACCTGCATTAAAACCAGCTGAATTTTTAGGTTTGGTCAACATTGAAGGAGCAGAAACACGGTTAAGCAATTCTGTGCCTTTAATATCTGTACGAACAGTGATGATATTTCTCAGATCATCAGGGACAAACATAGGCTGAACGAAATAATCTTCAACCGATTGTTTTTTAAATATGGGAGAAATGGACTGCGAAAAAATATCGGACATAGCAGAATGAGATTAAGATTTTTTATTGTTTTTTAATTTTAGTTTATCATCAGCGGATAATTTTTTATAAATATCCTTACCCGTATTGTCCTGGTCCTTCTCAGGATTAACAGAAAGAAGGGGATCGATTACGTTTAAAGGAATTGTTGGGCGTGCTGATAATTTGGAAGTAAGCGTGGAAATTGTATTGTTTAGTGATATAATTTCAGCTTCTAAGGAAGTACATTTTAGTTGTGATGCCTGGAATTCAGTTTCCAGATTTGCCAAGCTTTCAGATAACACAGTTACTGATTCAAGCGAGCTGGTAAAATCAGCATTAATGGAAGTAAGAAAATTAGAGATCGAAGCAGCCTTTTGGAGCTGCGTAAAATCTGCGGTATTTTCAAATGATTCTGGGAATGAAACACTAAGGGATTCAAAAAGCGAATTAAGCATTTCATCATTTTGCTCAGATGAATCTGATACTGGCGGTTGTGCAGAGAATACAGATAAAAATGATGCAAAACTTTCTTTTACTTTTTCTGTAAGATTCATTTTGGAATTGGTTAAATATGAATTAAAAAATTCGATTACGTTTTCAGGTTTGGAAAATATCAATTCGGCTATTTCAGGATTGGCATCAAGGAATTGAGTTGCGATACCCGGGAAAGTTGTGGCTGAAAATAAACCATCTGTTGCGGCTGGTTCATCCACGATATCTGTACCACGTAAGTCCAACAATCTGAAATATTCTTTTGTGATTGTTTTACCATCTATTTCCTCTTTCTGAATGACTGAATCAGCAGTTTGAAAATATATTGAAGCACCGAACATGTCAGGATTTTTCTCAGCCATATCAAGCACGTAGGAATAAAGGTCGCCAGACGGACTATTCTTTGAGGTTTCATCGAGGTATAAATCAGCTTTGACCGAGTTTCCTGAGTAAGAATAGTTCTTAAAGCGACCTAAATACGAACCTAATGCAGTGCTACACATATTGGGATGGCCAAATCTGGCTTTTATTCCAGCTGGTTTGGTAGCGGCATTATCAACGATTGACAGTAAAAATGTGCGATCTATAAAAGCACCATGCCCTTTTGCGGGTCCTTCCTGGGCTATTGTCACTCCGTAAATAATACCAGCCTGACGGTCGATATTACCCAAAGGAGCAGTAAATATTGAAGGAGTTGAAAAATATCTTTCCATTTATTTACCAGTTTTGACAAGTTTAGTTCCTACTGATTTGGGAATTGCTTTTGGCTTTGGGGGCGATGCGGAAGGCTTCGTGTATGGATGTTGGATGTTACCTTCTTTCTTTGCCATGACTGAAAAAATTTAGAAACAAAAATAGATTAACCTTCATTTAAAGTGACCCAAGAAGTTACAATAAATCATATAATGTGAATTAATTGTAATATATTATGTTAGATTTGTTAGGCAAAATACATAAGGCTATGGAAAATATTGAAAAGGATATTGAAAATATGGCTGGTGTTACAATGAAGGAACTGCTTAAAAGCGGCTTATTTAATGAGAAACATGCCAAAAGATGGGTCGTGAAGAATAAATATTTTGAACTGGCTAAAACTGGCAGAAAATATGCTGACATAAAGCAGGAACTTTCAGATAAATACGAAATATCTGTTAGCAGTATCGAAAACCTTATCTATAAAAAATGACTGCAGAAAATGAGATTGATACTGATTGCAAGCATGGAGAAACCTATATAGAAGCTGAAGACCTTATATACTGTGCTTTGTGCGGTGAATTTATTGGTGAACTAAACTTAAATAATTAAGGCAATGGCATATAAAACAGAAGACTTGCTGAAACATGCGCTGGAAGCAATCGAAAAACATAAATTGATATTTATTGACGAGATTGTTTCATTCATAGAGTGTTCACGTGCAACGTTTTACGAAAGAGGGCTGGACAAATCGGATATTCTTAAAAAAGCTGTCCAGGTTAATAAAGATGAGATGAAGGCATCACTTCGTAAAAAGTGGTACGTTTCAGAAAATGCAACAGTGCAAATCGTGCTATACAAACTGATCGGAACGGATGATGAGAATGATAAGATCAACAACCAGAGGATTAAACACGAATTTCCAGAAGGTATAATCGTAAACCTGATAGATGGAAGCCAATCTTGAATTCGGTTATGTATGCAGGAAAACAATGGATGCATATAAAGCCAATAAGAAAATCATCATTCATAAAGGCGGAACTGGTTCAGGGAAAACCTATGACCTGATGATCTTTATTATTTTCCAAATTGCGATGAAGGAGAAAAACAGAATCATTACGATTGTGTCCGAATCAAAACCACATCTGGATATTGGCGCTATCAGGATTTTAAAAGAATTGATGATCAGGACCAACACGTTTAGTTCTGATGAATTCAATATGACGTCAAGCAGGTACACCTTTAAAACTGGTTCCATCATCGAATTTTTCAGCGCCGACCGAATTGATAAGGCACTCGGGGCAAGGCGCTATTTATTGTATGGCAACGAGATCAATAGTTTAAAATTCGAGATTTGGGATGAACTGGCCAGGAGGTCGGAATATGTGATCGGGGATTTCAATCCGACAAGTCAGTTCTGGCTGGAGAAGTTTATTGAATATTACGGAGAAGTCGAGGTAATATTAAGCAATTACAAAAACAACAAATTTTTGAGTCAGGTAGAACGGCAGCGGATTGAAAGGCGGGTGGCCATGGATTCTAACTTCAGGAGAATTCATATTGATTGTGAGTACGGGAGTTTTGAAGGGCTGGTGTTCAATCAATTTTCGGTGATTGATACGATGCCGGAAGATATCAAGGTTTGCTACGGGCTGGATTGGGGCTATACGAATGATCCGACTGCGTTAATACAGGTTGGGATGAAGGGAGAGAATATTTATCTGAACGAAAAGATATACCAGACTGGATTAACCAATTCGGATATCGCAAAACTGCTGGCGGAAAAGGATGTGAGGAAGCATTACGATGAGATCGTGGCGGATTCTTCGGAACCGAAAAGCATACGGGACCTGGAACTGGCAGGGTACAATATATACGGGTGCTTTAAGGGGGAGGACAGCGTAAGGAAGGGGATTGATTACATGAAATCTAAACATATATTCATTACGGCGAATTCGCTAAACCTGATCAAGGAGTTCCGGAATTATTCGTGGGTGTTGGATAAAAGCAATAATCCAACCAATAAAGCTTCTGATACCTTCAATCACGGTATTGATGCGGCAAGATATGCGGTGATGGCAAAAATGATGGTAAATAAAAAAAGGATGGTGAAGGTGGGGCGGTTGAGTTGGTGAACGGTCTCAAGGGGATGGTGGAATGGAGTGGAGCTGGAGACGGAATGAATGTAGCTGCTGGTGAAGCCCTCTGAGCTTTAACTTTGTAGCGGAGCAAGTGAAGCGGAGCAAGTGGAGCGAAGCGGAACGTGGCGAAGCGGAATGAAGCGAAGCGCAAAAGTTGAAGCGGGGCGTGTGGCGACGAGACGACAAATTAGGGAGATTTAGCGTTGGCTGGCGTCGAGACGACACGAACCTGCAGCTGCTGAATGAAGCGGAAGCGGAGTGTAATGTAGCGGAGCGTAATGCA
>JBBRYZ010000132.1:0-11076 GCA_038237165.1 Bacteroidales bacterium
AAAGGGAAATCGTTATTTCCACCATCCCATAAAACTACATCACAGCCGTCAGGATCTTTTTCAGCAGCACGAAGAATATCCAAATAATCAACACCTGCATAAATAACGTTACCACGTACAACATGTGGTTCGTATTCTTCCATTTCTTCGATGGTGCATTTGTGCTTTTTCAGATCTGCAACTGTAGCGAAACGCTGAACTCTCTGCTCGTTCAGATCGCCATAAGGCATAGGGTGACGAACTGCAACAACCTTCAATCCTTTTGCCATAAGGATTTCGACGATACGGCGTGAAGTCTGGCTTTTTCCGCAACCGGTGCGGGTAGCTCCTACTGCAATCACCGGCTTGGTACTTTTAATCATGGTTTCGCCGGGTCCGACAAGGATAAAATTAGCGCCACAGGCATTTACAAGGGCACTCACATTCATAACACGTGGGTACGGAACATCGCTATAAGCGAATACACAATCAACCACATTTAATTCTTTGATAAGTTTTGGTAGATCCTGTTCCAGGTAAATGGGAATTCCATTCGGGTAAAGATCAGCACCGGCCAGTTCTTTTGGGTACTTACGGCCATCAATGTCAGGAATTTGGGCAGCAGTAAAAGCAACTACATTATATTCAGCTTTTCCCCTGAAAAATGTGTTGAAATTGTGAAAGTCGCGCCCTGCTGCTCCGATAATAATTACGTTACGTTGCATAAAGGATTGTTTATTGTTTAACAGTATGAATTGTGTAATTAATAATCTTGTTGATGCCTGCAAAGTTAGAGGTTTAAACTTGCTGACAAAATTTTTTATAAACTTCTTAAACCCTCTGGTACCAACGTTTTTAGCATCTATATATTTCAGATATGTTGGCGCTGTAGGTTTATAGATTTTATAGCTTCTATAAGTCAATGGCAATAAGGATTTCAGCTTGGAATAAATCAGAAAGGATGAAGAAAAACTTCCGTATTCCACCTAAAAAACGTACTTTTGCATCTTTATAAATTTCCCCGATGATAGAGCAGATATTGACCGATAAAGTTACCGAAGCAGTTAAAACTTTATACCAGCTTGAAGCAACGCCTTCGCAGATTCAATTGCAGAATACCCGCAAAGAATTTGAAGGCGATATTACGCTTGTGGTGTTTCCATTTACAAAGGTTTCGCGCAAATCACCGGAGGCAACAGCTGCAGAGGTTGGCGAATTCCTGCTGGCTCAAATGCGTGAGGTTGAGAGTTTCAATGTAATTAAAGGTTTTCTCAATCTGTCTATTAAAAAGGGATACTGGCTTTCATTCCTTTCGGAAAATTATAAAGGGGAGAAATTTGGTTTCACCGATGCTGATGGCAGTCAGCCGGTTGTGGTTGAATATTCGTCGCCAAATACAAATAAACCGTTGCATTTAGGCCATATTCGCAACAACCTGCTTGGGTTTTCGCTTTCGCGGATATTACAGTCGGCCGGTAAAAATGTAGTGAAAGTAAACCTTGTGAACGACCGTGGAATTCATATCTGCAAAAGCATGCTTGCCTGGGAGCGCTGGGGAAACGGTGAAACTCCCGAAAGCATTGGTTTGAAAGGAGATCATCTGGTTGGGAAATATTATGTGGTTTTTGATAAACATTTCAAAGAGGAGATTTCCATTTTGGTTGCCGAAGGAATGAATCCTGAAGAAGCATCTAAAAAAGCACCTTTGATTATTGAAGCCCAGCAAATTCTCCAAAAGTGGGAAGCCGGCGACGATGAAGTAATAAATCTTTGGAAAATGATGAATGGCTGGGTGTATGACGGGTTTGCAAAAACCTATCAAACCTTGGGTATTGAATTCGATAAAACTTATTACGAGTCGCAGACCTACCTGCTTGGCAAGAAACTGGTTGAAGAAGGCGTTCAGAAAGGAGTTTATACCCGTCGTGCGGATGGTTCTGTTTGGATTGACCTTACCGCTGATGGAATGGATGAAAAACTCCTTCTCCGCAGCGACGGAACTTCAGTTTATATGACACAGGACCTTGGCACTGCCATGCAGCGGTATGAGGAATATAAGCCTGAACAACTAATTTATGTGGTTGGTAATGAACAGGAATATCATTTTAATGTATTGAAAGTGGTTTTAAAACATCTGGGTTGTGCCTGGTCCAATTCTATTTATCACCTTTCGTATGGAATGGTTGAGCTGCCTGAGGGCAAGATGAAATCACGCGAAGGCACTGTTGTGGATGCCGATGACCTGATGCAGGAAATGTTCGATACTTCGGAAGCCATGGCACGGGAACTTGGAAAAATTGAAGCATTCGACAACGAAGAGGCAAAAAACCTTTACCGTACAATTGGGCTTGGTGCTTTAAAGTATTTTATTTTAAAAGTGGATCCGAAGAAAAATATGTTGTTCAATCCAGCTGATTCGGTTGACTTTAATGGCAATACTGGTCCGTTTATTCAATATACTTATGCCAGGATAAAATCGGTTCTTCGTAAAGCCGCTGAAGCCGGATATGGGGTTTCATTTTCAGAAACTGATTCGGTAGAACTCTTGTCGCAGGAAAAGGAATTACTAAGGAAAATTCATGATTTTCCTGGTATAGTTTCGCAGGCAGCCGAATTGCATAGCCCCGCCGTTATCGCCAATTATGCATTTGACCTGGCATCGGAATACAACCGTTTTTATCATGAGCTTACGATATTAAAGGAAGAAAATATGGCAAGCCGGACTTTGCGGCTGAGTTTGTCGCAGTTTACGGCAAAGGTGATTGCCAATGCGTTGTGGTTGCTGGGAATAGAAGTGCCGGAGAGGATGTAGAAATTTTTTCAAGGAGATGCGATTTTTAATCGCATTTTTTAATCCAGCGATTTTCAATCGCATTTTTTAACACAGCGATTAAAAATCGCTGTACTTTATTTCAGCGATTGGAAATCGCTGCACCCCTTATCCGCGATTAAAAATCGCCGTACCCTGAATCACCGATTAAAAATCGCCGTACCCTGAATCACCGATTAAAAATCGCCGTACCCTGAATCATCGATTAAAAATCGCTGCACCCAGGTTCCCTTCCATTCTCTCCAATTGGAAACCAAGCCAGCTTTTACCGGATTATTCAATGTATATTTTATTGCATTATACAAATGTTTCACATTCCTGATTGTGGTATCAAAACTTTCTTTTTGCCAAAGTTTGCCAGATCTGTTTTCAACCTTGTTAATTTTGTTGGATGAATGCCGTTTAACCGATTGTAAAATATCCTGCAGATAAACAGGATTCCCATTATTATCTTTATCGAGAAGTTTGACAACCCAATGAACATGGTTCGGCATAATAGTGAAAGCGATATTTTGAAGTTTTTGACCTTCCCAAAATTGTAATGCTCCAATCAAGATTTCCAGATTCTCAGTTTTTGATAAATCGATTTTCGGATTCCTGTCTGAATCCAGCATATCATCATAAGCTTTTATATATTGTCTCTTTACTGAATTATAATCCTGGTTAATTTTTTCGATTTCAGATGAATTAGATTTTTGTTGTTCGAGAAAATTGATTTGTGATTTAAGCATCTCCAATTCCGAAGCATAACGTGCAAATGCTTTAGGAGGAACAGCACTCTGCAGATCCCAGGTTAAGAAATAGGTTTGCCCTGGCTGTTGGAAATGGGGTAAATTAAGTATGTATGATTGCTTTTTCTCCATAATTAATCGGTAATAGTAATACAATTTACACAATAGCTGATGCGATTTTTAATCGCATTAAATATACACAATAGGATAATGCGGTTTTTAATCGCATTAAAGACAATGACATGATTATAAATCGCTGCACTCTGTAACCGGATGTTGAAGAAAGATTGCCACTTTGTTCGATCAAAAAATAAAACTTATCTTTGAACAGGTAGTTTAAAACAAAGCATTAAATTTGCTCATATTGCATTGGCTTAATCGTTGTTAAATATTGATTTTGAATAGTATCAGAAATATTTTGTTAATTTATTAGAAGTACATTAAAATGATGAAACACATTGGTTTAATTACTTTCGTTTTTAGTATGCTGCTTTCAAGTTGTAATAGTACCGTTGGTATTCTTGAGCTAAAAGGAAAAGTCCTTGATGAACATACAAAAGTTGCAATTGCTTACAAAACAATTATAGTTGAGGCAGTACTTTTCAATGGAGGTGATCAAATAGTTAGTTATCTAGATAACTTTTCGACTGATAGTACGGGGTGTTTTGAATATACACTGAAGAAAGTTAGAAATGTGTCTTTCTACAGTTTTAGAGTTGAAGGTGATTCTGTTTATGAAGTTTCAGATAATTACCTGGGTCTGACTGACCTTAAAGAAGGCGGTAAATCTTTGTCTTTTTATTTAAAGAGATTAACTGATTTTACAATAATAATAAACCGGATAAGCAAAACACCTTTATTCGACACTCTTATAATGTCGTGGGAAACGAATGGAATAGATGGCAGAAACGTATATCCATATAAAATTGAAAATTACCGGATTAATCCGGATCAAGGTCTTATTTGGATTGGCGGAGATGTAAAATCAGTAATTAAAACAAAAGTATATGCAGAAAAAAATACCATTGTCCGCTGGGAATTATTCAGAGATGGAAAGGATAAGGTGATGATAGATACAGTTTTCTGTGTAAGGGATGCAGCTAATAGCGCAAGTTTAAAATATTGAAAAAATATTGCGGCAAGTAATGATGGTTATTAAAAGTGGCAATTCGTGGATGCGATTTTTAATCGCATTAAAAAAAACAGCGATTGAAAATCGCTGTACCCTGGCAGAAATCGCTTCATCCGGAATATAGCTCGGCGACCATGCAACCTTTTTACATTGAATCCTCCCTTTATCTGGTATTCAACAAATCAATTCTTATGAAACGGCTTTGTATAATTCTCTCACTAGTTAGCATTTCAATCCTGACTTTCTCCTGTAAAAAAGAGAAAGCTCAGCCAGCAGAGTTCAAACCGGTAAATCTAACCGAAAAGCAAAAGCAACTGATCAATACCAGCAATGCTTTTGGTTTTGAGTTTTTCAAAAAAGTGAACGAAATATCGGGAAGCAGCGTAAACTTAATGGTTTCGCCACTCAGCGTGAGCATGGCTTTGGGAATGACGCGTAATGGCGCTGCCGGAAGTACTCTCGAAGCCATGACAAACACCCTTGGATTTTCGGGAATGAGTGATACCGATATCAGCGAATCGTATAAATATATTGTTGAAACTTTTTCTTCGCTCGATCCAAAAGTTAAAGTGCAAATTGCTAACTCAATCTGGTACAGGAATACTTTTAATGTTGAACAACCTTTTGTACTTACAAATCAGAAATATTTTGATGCCGAAGTTTCCCCGCTTGATTTTTCAAGTCCGTCGGCTGTTAATACAATTAATGGTTGGGTATCAGATAAAACTAACAAACTAATTCCTTCGATAATTGATCAAATCCCTGCGGATGCAGTTATGTATCTTGTTAATGCTGTATATTTTAAAGGGCAATGGAAATATCAGTTTGAGACAAAGAATACGGAGTTAAAGCCATTTTTTGTTTCGGGGGGGATTTCTGTCCAGGCCATGACCCAGCATGAGACATTACCCTATTTTAAAGGAACAGGGTTCGAAGCCGTTGAGCTTCCGTACAACCAGGGAAATTATTCAATGACGGTTTTGTTACCCGATGCAAATAAAACTATTACTGACATTATCCCGCAATTGTCGAAGGCAAATTGGGATACCTGGAGCAGCCAATTTATTGAAACAGATGTTCATTTGCAAATGCCCAAATTTAAATATACATATGAAGAAAAAAATATGAAGCCAATTCTCTCGGCAATGGGAATGAATGTTGCTTTTACTGACGATGCTGATTTTACAAGGATGAATTCGGGTGGTAGGCTCAGCATTTCGAGAGTGTTACATAAAACATATATTGCTACAGACGAGGAAGGAACAGAAGCCGCAGCAGTTACAGCGGTGGAGATCAGGACCACTTCAGTTGGACCTGACCAGGTTAAATACTTCACCATCAACCGGCCATTTATTTACTTTATCCGGGAAAAATCTACCGGCACAATTTTATTTATCGGAACGGTGATGAATCCGAATTTGTAATTAGCCCATTAAATAACAGTTTCATTCAAAAGAAACTGGCCAGCTTCAATAAAGTGACAACACTCTGAAATTTACCCATGTTTTAAAAAGCATTGGTCAATTTCCTTTATGACAATCTAAATGACAGTTGCCAAACAATTGATACTGACGACTGTTTCACTATTAACTTTTTTCTTTTTTCTATTTTAACTTAATTTATCCAATGGATCCCGAAGTACCCAAGAAGAAAATTACCTTACCCGGTTTACGCAAGCTTTTCAGGCTTTACAGGTATATAAAACCTTACAAATACGAATATGGACTTGGATTGCTTTTTCTTTTGGGAACGAGTAGTGCCAGCCTTGTATTTCCCAAATTATTAGGTGAGTTGGTTGATCTGGGAAACCAGGGCAAACTGGCACAGGAAATTAACCGTATCGCTCTGATTCTAATAGCAGTGTTGGTAGGCCAGTCTGTTTTCGCCTATTTCAGAATTTTCCTTTTTGTTCGGGTAGCCGAAAAAACACTGGCCGATCTTCGTCAGGATACATTTAATCACTTGATCCGCTTACCCATGAAGTTTTTTCAATTTCGTAGGGTAGGGGAGTTGAATAGCCGGATTTCGTCGGATATCACTTTGTTGCAGGACGCGCTGACAAGCACGCTGGCAGAGTTTCTGCGCCAGGTAATCATCATTATTGGTGGCGTGAGCCTGATGATGGTAACATCTTTAAAACTAACGCTTTTCATGCTGATGATACTGCCCGTAATAATGATACTGGTGGTGTTTTTCGGAAGATATATTCGGAAACTTAGCAAACTGGCACAGAAACAGGTAGCAGATTCAAACACCATTGTTGAAGAAACTTTACAGGGAATCCAAAGCGTAAAAGCATTTACCAACGAGTTTTTCGAGATGGCACGCTATAAGGTTAAAACCTGGGAGATTGCACAGACCGGCATTAAAAACGGAAAACTACGTGGTGCATTTTCGTCTTTCACCATACTTGGACTTTTTGGCGCAATGGTTGCGGTGATCTGGAAAGGATCAACATTACTGGCAACAGGCGAACTGGCAACCGGCGAATTATTCTCGTTCGTAATTTATTCAATGTTTATTGGTGGAACAATAGGCGGTATGGCCGATGTGTTTGCCCGTGTACAGAAATTTATCGGGGCAACCGAAGACTTGCTCGAGATATTTAACGAACCGGTTGAAGAAGTTGAGGAAATAGCCTCATTACCCCCCGCTCAAATCCTGCATGGAAGTATCCGATACGAAAACCTTTTCTTCAGTTATCCAACAAGAACCGAAGCTACGGTGCTTAAAGGAATCAGCGTCGAGATAAAACCAGATACGCTTGTAGCTCTTGTCGGACCCAGCGGTGCCGGTAAATCAACTTTTGTATCGCTTTTGCTGAAACTTTATGAACCTACAGAAGGTCATATCTTTTTTGATGAGAGGGATAGCCAAAGCATATCAGTTACTGCTTTAAGAAGCCAGATGGCAATTGTACCTCAGGATATTTTTCTTTTTGGAGGAACCATACGTGAGAATATTGCTTACGGTAAAACCGGGGCGACAGAAGAAATGATTATTGAAGCTGCCCGTAAGGCAAATGCATGGGAATTTATAAGTCTGTTTACTGAAGGTCTTGATACGCTTGTTGGCGAACGTGGTACCCAGCTTTCGGGCGGACAGCGACAACGCATAGCTATCGCTCGTGCAGTTTTGAAGGATCCAAAGATTCTGATACTTGACGAAGCCACGTCATCACTGGATTCGGAGTCGGAACGTTTGGTGCAGGATGCGCTTGAAAAACTGATGAAAGGCCGTACTTCTATCGTTATCGCTCATCGTCTTTCAACCATTCGCCAGGCTGACAATATATTAGTTTTGGAAAACGGCCGGATTACAGAGCAAGGAACTCATGAAGAACTTTTGCTTTTGAAGGATGGGTTATATCGGAATCTGAGTGGTTTGCAGTTTGCTGGGTAAACCCAGAGGTTGGATCAAGCTCAATTAATAGCATTTTATGGATGTATTTTGATATTTTGTGATAAAAAGCCTTTGCTTCACATGTTCTTGATATAACAAAATCTAATAATGAAATCATAATTTAATGAATTTTAAATAGTTTCTATTTCCTTTTGTCATAACTTTGATACTCTCATTTTTTGTTGGTTGTATTTGTTCTGTTGATAATTCTGATAAATCTGGTAATTGAAAGTTTACTGCAACTTTAATAAGTATACTGGAATGAGCAAACAAATAGTATTGGTTACAGGTGCCTCATCAGGGATTGGGTTGGCAACAGCCAATGAGTTTATAATAAAAGGTTTCAAAGTATACGGAACTTCCCGTAATCCCGATAAACTTAATTTGGAGCATTATGGTGTGATTTCCTTTATTCCCCTGGATATCACAGATGCTTCATCGCGTAAAAACTGCATAAAGGAGATTCTGAGTCTGGAAGGAAAGATTGATATACTCGTAAATAATGCTGGTTATGGTCAGATGGGACCCTTGATGGATGTGCCATCTGAAATATGGGATAAACAGATGCAAACCAACTTGTTGGGACCTGCCTCATTGACACAACTTGTAGTTCCTTCCATGATTCAGAAAAAATCAGGAATGGTTGTTAATATCAGCAGTATTTCCGGTGTTATGGCAAGCGCTTTCGCCGGTGCATATTGTGCTTCAAAAGCAGCAATGAATTCGTGGTCGGATGTGTTGAGAATGGAGTTAAAGCCATTCAATATCAAAGTGATAACTGTGCAAACGGGAGCAATACTTTCAAACTTTGGAAATACGGCATCTCAAAACCTTGTCTTTGACAAAGAACGTTCATTATATGCCCCGATAGCTGACTTTATTGATAAAAGAGCCCAGATTTCGCAGGAAAGAGCTACGGCAGCAGAGGACTTTGCGAGGCGCCTTGTCAGGCAAATTTTGAAAAAACGACCGGACGCAATTCTCAGGATTGGCAAATCATCTACCCTCTATCCCTTTATGAAAAGATGGTTTCCTGGTTTTGTGCTTGACGGTATAATTTCACACAAATTCGGTTTGTCAAAATTGCATAAAATATTGAGTCAATAATTAACAGATTCCTTTCAGAACCTTATTTTCTCACAAAACTCCTCCAATGGCTGTTATCCTTGTAATCGGCCAGCACAAATGTTGTATTTGCAAATGAATAAGATGTCATCAGGTTGTTAAGTTCCTGTTTCATCATATTAATGCTGTTGGCTATTAATTCAGGATTAAAACCTTTAGCTCCCAGGTCAATCACCATTTCCATAGAAACAATGCGGCCTAATACTTTGCCGAGTTCAACGAGTTTTCGTTGTGGCAATTGTGTGTCGAGATTAAAGTTTAGTAAGTCTTTAATTTGTTCAACTGATTTCGAGGTAAGCGAATAGCTTTTCAGGAATTGAAACAGATTGCTTTCTTTTGCCTGTTTCATGAGTTTTACAACTGATTCTGAAATCTGAGCGTAAAGCATGTCGTTTGACCCTTCAAAAATCTGGAACGGGCGACTATCAACAATGGCGCGACCTGCAATATGGTCCTGTTTGTAAGCTTTCGCTCCAATCAGTTGAAATAAATGCTGTGCGGCATCCTGCATCAGGTCGGTAACAACGGTTTTTGCGGAGTTGGCTTTAAGGCCTTCCGGAGCAAGGTCTGTTTCCACACCTGCATTTTCGCTGCTGTGAGCGCAAATAGCTGAGGTTATGGTGTATGCTGACTGAATACTTGCTAACCTTTGTTGTACCTGGTCGTAATTGAAAAGACTTTTTGCTCCGACAAACCGCGTTTCACAATGTTTTATGGCTTCGTCGAGCATTCGTTTGATAAAGCCCATAGCCATTGCCGGGATTTCCAGTCTGCTGCGATGCAAAGTGTCCAACATCATTGAAATACCTGTGGTTTTAGGCTCAAGCCGATACAGCCGCGGTATCTTTACATCGATCTTATTCCGTCCATAAGGAATCATATACAATCCCAGATTTTCAAAATATTCTTCTACCTCAATCCTTTGACCGGTTTTATTATTATCGCTTATAAAAAAATCGATGTCACGCATCAGATCGCCTCCCGGTGATTTCCGCCGTGCCGTCAACAGCCAGTAATCAGCAGTGCCGGTTAATCCTGCCCAGTGCTTTGTACCTTTCAGATGATAGTGATCATCAGTTTCGGTAAAAAAAGTTTGCATATTTAATGCATTGCTGCCAAAGTCAGGTTCGGTTATCATTAATCCGCCCATTTTTCTGTCGGCAGTAAAGCCTTTAAAAATTGCTTGCTTTATGTCATCATTCGCATATTTATTAACGGGTTGAAGAAAAAGCCCCCAATTAATCCCAAAAGTTAAACCTAATGCAAGCGATTCGTATGATGCGGCTGAAACAATTTCAATTCCCTCGTTTTCATGTGCACCCCGGCCACCAAAGGCTTCAGGAATAAAGGCTAAAAACGGATCGGAAGAAAGAATTTCACGCATTATATAAGGAGGTAAGCCACGTTGCGTTTCGAGCTGGTTAATATCAGCCCTCTGATGAAACACATTTTCCAAGGTGTTCCGAAAATTTTGAAGAAAATCATTGAAAGGCAGTTGTAAACGAGCTGAAGGCTTTTCAGCCTCAACATATTGATTTGGATATTCCATGTAAAGATTATCTGTTTAGTAATGAGATTTATTACTCTGCAATAGACAGGCCCTGTGATTGGAAAGATGTGCGAACCTGATCCGGGTGATCTTTGATTTAGATGCAGAATGATAAGAGAAACATTTCCCTCTTTCATGCTAACAGTTAAAACCTCTTATTGTTTTCATAATTATTTAAAAGTTTGTAACTAGTTTTCGTATTGGTACATATTTCAATAAAAGTTCTTTTAGCTATTTTTCAGAAAATAAATTCCACAAGGTCTTTACTTTGTTGTAACTTAGTATCCCAAATTATAAAAGCCATGGCAACAGATTTCAAATGCCCGCA
>JBBRYZ010000133.1:0-11074 GCA_038237165.1 Bacteroidales bacterium
GCTCAAGGTGCCAAGCCAGGTGAGGGCGGACAGTTGCCCGGTCATAAAGTGGATCAGATTATTGCCAAAACACGATATTCAATCCCAGGTATAACGCTTATTTCACCACCACCGCACCACGATATTTATTCCATCGAGGATCTTTCGCAGCTGATCTTTGATCTAAAAAATGTGAACCCGCGGGCTAAGGTCAGTGTAAAGCTGGTTTCCGAAAGTGGAATAGGTACTATTGCTGCCGGTGTTGCCAAAGCCGGCGCCGACCTTATCACTATCAGTGGTTTCGAAGGAGGTACAGGTGCCAGCCCTTCATCGTCCATTAAACATGCTGGTTTACCACTCGAACTTGGACTAGCAGAAACTCAGCAAACGCTGGTAATGAATAACCTGCGCCGGAAAGTAATTATACAATCCGACGGACAGTTAAAAAGCGGGAAAGATATTACTATAGCTGCTTTGCTTGGTGCCGAGGAATTCGGATTTGCAACTTCCGCGCTTATTGTTCTGGGATGTGTGATGATGCGGAAATGTCACCTCAATACTTGCCCGGTTGGTGTGGCAACTCAGGATCCGGAACTTCGCAGACGATTCCACGGAGAAGCCGACAACCTGGTTACATTTTTCCGTTTTATGGCCGAAGAAGTTCGCGAAAACCTTGCCGCGCTCGGATTCAGGAAAATAGATGATATTATCGGACGTTCTGATCTGCTCGAAAGAAATCCTGATGTTAATCACTGGAAGATTAAAAACCTGGATCTTACTGATTTGCTTGCATTACCGGAGGAATCCGCTCTTAACGCCATGCACTGTGTTGATATACAGGACCACAAAATAGACCATCTTCTTGACATTGAATTAATAGCAGAAGCAGAAAAGGCGCTCTCGGATAAAGTCCCGGTTGTAATTCACAAGCCGATTCAAAATACCGACCGTACTACAGGAACTATGCTCTCGGGCGAAATTGCAAAGCTTTACGGAGCGGCAGGACTGCCGGAAGGAACCATTAAATGCATGTTCAACGGATCGGCTGGTCAGAGTTTCGGTGCATTCCTCGTTTCCGGGGTGGAGCTTCGTCTCGAAGGCGATTCGAACGATTACCTCGGAAAAGGTCTTTCCGGCGGAAGGATCATTGTAGTTCCTCCTCCAGGCTCCACTTTTGATGCCGATAAAAATATAATCATAGGGAATACGGTGCTTTATGGTGCGACTAGTGGCGAAATTTATATTTCGGGTGTTGCCGGCGAACGTTTCGGCGTTCGTAACAGTGGCGCAACTGCTGTTGTGGAAGGCGTCGGAAACCATTGCTGTGAATATATGACGGGTGGTCGCGTGGTTGTTCTGGGTCCAACTGGTAGCAATTTTGCTGCCGGTATGAGCGGGGGCGTTGCTTATGTGCTTGATGAAAACGGCGATTTCGACTATTACTGCAATATGGGAATGGTGGAATTATCGCTTGTCGAAGATCGCACTGATGTTCATGAACTTAACGGTCTTATTGTTCGCCATTACCAGTTTACCAAAAGTAAAAAAGCAAAGATGATACTGGATAATTTTGAAGAATACCTTCAGCGGTTTATTAAGATTATACCGTACGATTATAAAAAAGTCCTTCACGAACAGAAACTTGAAGAACTCAGGAAGAAAATTGCTGATGTGGAGGTGGATCTGTAGTGGAGGAGACTTCCGACTTCCGACTTCGGTCTTCCGACTAATTTTCAACCTGTTTCCATCAATTTAATGGAAGAATCAAAAAATAAGAAATCATGGCTGATCCAAAAGGATTTTTGAAAATAAGAAGAAAAAATGCAGGTAACAGGCCTTTAAACGAAAGGATTGGCGATTTTAGTGAAGTAGAACAGGTTCTTAACAGCGAGGACAGGATGTTGCAGGCATCACGTTGCATGGATTGCGGTGTTCCGTTTTGCCACTGGAGTTGTCCGGTCGATAACCTGATTCCCGAATGGAATGATTTGTTGTATAAAGGCGATTGGAAAGGCGCTTACATGCGGCTGGCTGCAACAAATAATTTCCCGGAATTTACCGGCAGAATTTGCCCTGCCAGCTGCGAACATGCCTGTGTGCTTAGTATAAATGAGGAGCCTGTTACCATTCGCGAAAATGAAGTCGCCATAATTGAAAAAGCATTTGCCGAAGGATATATTAAGCCCGAGCCTCCTCAAAAACGGAGTGGCAAAACGGTTGCCGTTATCGGAAGCGGTCCTTCGGGAATGGCTGCTGCCGATCTGCTTAACAAAGCAGGACATCTAGTTACCCTTTTCGAAAAAGATGAAAGAGCCGGCGGTTTACTGCGTTTTGGAATTCCTGATTTTAAACTCAGCAAATCAACTGTTGACAGGCGCCTTAACCTGATGATAGAGGAAGGTCTTATTGTAAAAACCGGAGTTCATATTGGCAAAGATATTTCGGCAAACGAGATTATCAACCAGTTTGATGCAGTTTGTATAGCAGTAGGAGCGATGCATCCACGTGATTTGCCGGCCGAAGGAAGAGAACTCAACGGAGTTCATTTTGCCATGGATTTTCTGAGCAGGCAGAACCGTGTAAATGCATCCCTGCTCCATGCCTCTGATAGTTCCATTAATGCAAACGGCAAAAAAGTATTGGTTATAGGCGGTGGCGATACCGGTTCCGATTGTGTGGGTACTTCTATCAGGCAGAAAGCTGATAGTGTAATGCAGATTGAAATCATGCCCAAGCCGCCTTTAACCCGCGCGGATGATAATCCCTGGCCATATTTTGGAAAAGTATTAAAAACTTCTACTTCGCACGAAGAAGGCTGTATCAGGGATTGGGGGCTATCAACGGTTCGGTTCATTGGCGAAAACAACCAGCTTACGGGTGTTGAAGTGGAGAATGTGGAATGGAATTTCAGGGAAGGCCGACATCAGATGGATGCTATTCCTGGAACACGAAGAATTATACCGGCAGATATGGTTTTGCTTGCCATGGGATTTGTTCATCCTGTTCTCGAAGGCTTGCTTTCGGAACTGGAGCTTGAACTTAGCGTGAGGAAAAATATCAAAGTGGATGTAAACCAATCAACCAGCCGGCAGAAAGTATTTGCTGCAGGCGATGCTGTAAGCGGGGCCAGCCTGGTGGTTAATGCCATTGCTTCGGGCAGGAAAGTAGCCAAAGAAATCGACAGGTTTTTGCGGAATGTTTGATCTGAATGTAATAATTAAAAATCGCAGAAAGTGTCTTGGAAATTGAAAACAGGACTGGCTATTAGTTAGTCCTGTTTTTTTAGAATCGAAATTTTCTAAACGGGAAATAGATTACAATCCGCGGCTTATAATTCATTAAATTCTGGTTTTAAAGTATATAAATCTAAAAGAAAAAAGGAACTGAAGAATTAACTCCAGTTCCTTCTATCAAATTTATGTTATCTCAATTACATTTTGTTATCTCCTGTTTGGACCTTGTTCAGAATTTCTTGCAGGCCTGCTTTCCGAATTCCTTTCAGATCTCTTTATCGGTGTACTCACCGATTTTTTGGGCTCGGCTGAACGCCTGGTGTTTTCCTGTCTGGGTGTAGGTTGTCTCTTTTCTGACTTCACAGCCGGAGTGCTGTTTGCGGGGCGTTCCGACCGGGTGTTTACAGCTGGTTGTGATTTACTTCTGTTTTCGCTATTCCCACTCCGTGTATTTACATTTCCGCTGTTAACAGGCCTGTTGGTTCCAGTCCTTGCATTAGAGTTGTCATTGTTACGCCTTTCCTGAGGCTGACTAACTCCCTGTCTCGAGTCCTGACGACTCACGCCCGGGTTGTTCCTGGTATTGGTGCGATCCCTGTTAGGATACTGTTTACGGTAATCAGCCGAACCTTGCTGCCTGGTTTCAGGTTTTGAGTAGGTATTTCTATATGCTCCGCTTTCGCGATGCTGATATACAGTATTTGAGTACGAACGATGGTTATTATAATAATAATCGTTCCAGTGCGCATAACGAATTACATTTACCGGGCGGTAATGCCTGTAATAATAACGGTTCCAGTTAGATTGATACCCGTAATAGTAGTCCCAATAATACGGAGTCCAGGGATTCCAGTACGATGGATAGTATCCCCAATACCAGGGCGATTGCCATCTAACATAGGTTGGCATGTAAATGTATCGTACTACAGGCCACGACTGAACTTCAACATAGGTAGTTTTAGTTACTGCAACAGTTTCACCATTTACAGTTCGGGCATTGCCGGTATATCCCGGATTTGGAGTTTCGCCGGCCGGTGTATTATCGGCGTAATTGGGTTCAATGATATAGTCCTTGCCATACAATTCTTCGTCGCCGATTAATTGGATCTTTACGTTATTGTCAACATCCTTGTGTACTGTAAAGACAGCCACATCCTGGTTTTCCTTATCATTAATTGCATCCTGCAAAACAATGGTATGATCATCCCCATTTACATTATCAATTACTTTTATATAATCGATTTTGCCGTCACCATTCAGGTCGAGGTTATTGATTTTAGTATCCTCGGCATTCAGGTTTTTCTCAAATCCTTCGAGCGTTTCCGAATCCTGGAAAAGTTTCATCACCGCGTAAAGGTTCAGGTTATCTCCCGGAAGGTTAAGCCTTTCGGCAGTGTTGTCCTGAGCTACAACAGTTACGCCCAGTAAAAACAACAGTCCGAAACAAGTCAAAAATTTAAAGCGTTTCATAATTATATTTTTTTAAAGGTAAGTTGATATTTACTTACGTTATGTTTATTGATAACAATAACTATACCAACTAAAAACATCGCAAAAAATAGAGGGAACATATTATTTTTATGCCAAAAACTAGAGCTAACTTTGCAGATCCTGTTGAATGTATTTTGCCACAGATTTCACAGATTTGCGAAGAGTCAGAACTGTTTTTTTGTATTTTCCAAAAGTTAGGCGACAAAAACGAGCAGCGCAAAGCCATCATTAAAACACACAACGCCCTTATCAATGTACTCAAGGCAAACTACTCCGACACTTATCAAAGCGAACTGCGCGAGTGGGGTTTTCAGAAGGAGAAATATTAGGGAGTAGCAATAAGTCCGTGCACCTTGAAGGGTGGTGCCTGGCATCAAAATCTTATTTGGATAAATGGTGATATTTAAAAATGGAGTATATTTGATAGGTCTAAACCGTTTAGGGCAATTTTAACTCCAATTAATTATCCACTTAGTGGCGGTTATATCTTATCGATAATTCTACCTGATATGAAATCCAAACTTATTTTATTTAGCATCATACTTTTTTCGGGAATGCTGTGCCTTTGCCAAAATGCTAAATATCCGGATAAAGGTTTGCTCAAAAAGAAAACTATTAGTTGCAGCAATTCGCCTGATAAATTTCAGGAGATGATATATAAATACAAAAATGGCAATCTTTTTAGAATTGATAATTATTATAACACCCAATTAACCGTTTATGAGGAAATGCAGTATAACCTATATGGAAAGGAGATTATACATGTTTCATATTCGTCGGATGGAGAAATATTTCAGACTGAATTAACGGTATATGATTCAAAACAGAATATGCTGAACTGGAAACAACTTGATAAGGATAATGTGGTTAAGGTGGAAAATAAATACGACACATTATCAAGATTAATATCGGAGAATTATTACAACAAAATTGATAATCCGGATTATTCGTGTTCCTATAATTTATATGATTATTCGAATAAGCGGTGGGTGAAAAAATCTTATTATGTGGATTGTTCACTCATTAGATATGAAATTAACACGTATAATAACCTGGGCAAAAAAACGCAGACTGAATTCTTTTCACAAGATCATGAAATGGGATCTATTGTATATAAATATACCGATACATTATTAGTGTACGAGCGCGGATACGATAGTGGAGAGCAGCTTAGCTATGAAAAACACTACATTTATAATCCCGATAATCAATTAACCGAAACTTTTATGAATGACAGAATAATTGATAAGAACGTTTATGAAAATAATAAATTAATTAGATCTGAGCATTATGATTATTCCCATATTCACAAGCCACCAGCTTGTTCGGGTACTACTATTGTTGAATACGAATACTTTTAATAAAGTATCCTTACTGCCATACATCTAACCTGAAAAGTTTGCTCAATAGTTGGACCTGCTTTCCGTAATCTTCCAATAAAATAAAAACAAGCGTTATCAATAGTCTGCGGCTACTGATACCGAAATAAAATGGCCTTTCATAGTCAGGGTTTCACTCAAAGTGAAGCCCTGACTAATCAAAATAAAAATAAGCTTTATCGGCCATTTGATGCTGCGGATTTCCTGACTGGCGTGTCCCGTTCAAAGTCCAAGTGCGACTTTGAGTCGCGCCCGGACTCAAAAGCACCGTAGTCTTCCTTTAAAACAATCATACAATTATCTGTCTTCTGAGGCTAAGCAAAACGAGGTTAACTTTTGGTTACCCCAATAGTTATTCGGATAAATATTCAAGTAAGTCATCAAGGGAATAAATCAAAATGCTTATCTTTGATTTAAAATTGGAATATGATCAAAAAAAACGAAATATTAAACAAACTCAGGATCAGCAAAGCGGAATTGCTTAAATTCGGAGTAATCCGAATAGGGTTGTTTGGCTCCGTTAAAAGAGAAGAAACTAACCGGAAAAGTGATGTTGATATTTTGATTGATTTTAACCCGGAACAGGAAACCTATGAAAATTTTATAAATACCTGCACTTTCCTCGAAAGTATATTTGAAGGTTCAAAATTGGATATCGTTACTGAAAAAGGATTAAGCCCGTTTATTGGTCCACATATTTTAAAAGATGTTGAATATGCATAAAGATGCCCTTGTATATTTACAGCATATCTTACAAGAGTGCAATTATATTGTTTCGGTAATTCAGCCTGAAACTTCCAAAGACGAATTTTTAGTTGATGAAACTTTAAAAAGGGCTGTTGTGCGAAGTTTGGAAATAATTGGCGAAGCAACAAAAAAGATACCTGCCGACAGTAAACTGAAATGGAATACCATTTCATGGAAGAATATGGCTGGTATGCGTGATCGGTTGATACATGATTATATGGGTATCAATTATTCAATTGTATGGGATGTTGTGAAAAATATCATTCCAAAACTAAGGTTAGAGATTCAGGAAATAGTAAACGAGAATATTTAATAAATTCTCAACCCGGGGTTTGAGCAACTTTCTCCCACCTATCCATAATTTCCCTATAAAATAAAAATAAGAGTTAACCGTAATTTACGACTACGAATTCTCTGACTAGCGTGTCCCGTTCAAAGTCCAAGTGCGACTTTGAGCCGCGCCCGGTCTCAAAAGCACAGACGTTAAATAGTCTAATCTGAAACTCTTCAGACTAATCACAATTTCCGTTAATTAGCCCCCAAAATTTCATCCTCTTTCCATACCTTTGCACGCTCAAAAACGAATCGCTCAATATTTTATGGAAATCCCTAGTAAATACGATCCCAGGCTTATCGAAGATAAATGGTACAGTTACTGGCTCGATAAAAAATACTTCCGCTCAGTTCCTGACGACAGGGAACCATACACCATTGTAATACCGCCGCCGAATGTTACCGGTGTTTTGCATATGGGGCACATGCTCAACAACACCATACAGGATGTGTTGATCCGCCGTGCGCGAATGATCGGGAAAAATGCCTGCTGGGTTCCGGGTACCGACCATGCTTCCATTGCTACCGAAGCCAAAGTGGTTGCCAAGTTGAAGGAAGATGGTATTGAAAAATCGGATCTTAGCCGCGAAGCTTTCCTCGAACATGCCTGGGAATGGAAGGAAAAACACGGCGGCATCATTCTTGATCAACTTAAAAAACTGGGAGCTTCCTGCGACTGGGACCGCACCTGTTTTACGATGGACGAAGCCCGTTACGAATCGGTAATCAAGGTTTTTTGTGATTTATACAATAAAGGTCTGATTTACCGCGGTGTTCGCATGGTAAACTGGGATCCGCAGGCGCTAACGGCGCTTTCGGATGAGGAAGTTATCTTCCGCGAAGTTCAGAGCAAGCTGTATTACCTGCGTTATAAAGTGGAAGGTTCGGATGATGAATGGGTAACTATTGCAACCACCCGCCCCGAAACCATTCTTGGCGATACTGCCGTTTGTTACCATCCCGAAGATGAACGTTTCAAACACCTGGAAGGCAAACGGGTTCTGGTTCCTTTGCTTGGACGCTCCGTTCCTATGATCAGTGATGAGTATGTGGACCGTGAATTTGGTACAGGCTGTCTTAAAATTACCCCGGCTCACGATGTAAACGATTACCTGATCGGGCAAAAATACAACCTCGAAAGCATTGATATTTTCAATCCCGACGGCACACTTAGCGAAAAGGCGCAGATGTATGTCGGCCTCGATCGTTTTGCTGTCCGCGACATTATTATTAAGGACTTGCAGGCAGCCGGAAATGTTGTTAAAATTGAAGATTATACCAATAAGGTCGGTTACAGCGAACGAACTCATGTAGCTATTGAACCCAAACTTTCGATGCAATGGTTTCTGAAAATGGCCGATATGGCCAAGCCTGCGCTCGAAGTGGTTATGAATGAAACTGTAAAGTTTCACCCTGATAAGTTTAAAAATACTTACCGTCATTGGATGGAGAACGTCCGCGACTGGTGTATCAGCCGCCAGCTATGGTGGGGACAGCGTATCCCGGCTTATTTTCTGCCCGATGGCAGCATTATTGTTGCCCGGTCACCCGAGGAAGCGCTTGGCAAAGCTTTGGCTAAATTTCCCAAAATTACGCTGGCTGAGCTTCGCCAGGATGAAGATGTTCTCGATACGTGGTTTTCTTCGTGGCTGTGGCCTATATCCGTTTTCGACGGCATACGTCATCCTGAAAATGACGACATTAAATACTACTATCCTACAAACGACCTGGTAACTGCACCTGAAATTCTGTTTTTCTGGGTGGCACGAATGATCATGGCAGGGCAGGAGTATCGGAAAGAAATTCCTTTTAAGAATGTTTACCTCACCGGCATTGTGCGCGACAAACTTGGCCGCAAAATGTCGAAATCGCTGGGCAATTCTCCGGATCCTATTAAGCTGATTGAGCAGTTTGGCGCCGACGGTGTGCGTGTAGGGATGTTACTTACATCACCAGCAGGAAACGACCTGCCTTTCGATGAATCTTTATGCGAGCAGGGACGTAATTTTTCGAATAAGGTTTGGAATGCTTTCCGCCTGATAAATGGCTGGGAAGTGGACAAAAACCTTCAGCAGCCAATGTATGCGGCACTTTCGGTTACATGGTTTCGGTCGCGCTTTAGCCAGGCTCTTGGCGAAATAAATGAGCATTACGATAAGTACCGACTGAGTGATGCACTGATGGGCGCTTACAAACTGGTGTGGGACGATTTCTGTTCATGGTTCCTTGAAATGATAAAACCGGCTTATCAGCAGCCTATCGACGCCCAAACGTATAAAGCTACAGTTGCTTTGTTCTCAGATCTCATGCAGGTATTGCATCCATTTATGCCGTTTATAACCGAAGAAATATGGCATTTGTTGCATGGCGAAAATGTTGGCAGTATTATGGTTTCGAAGATGCCGGTACCTAAAAAGTACGATGAAATGATCCTGGAACACTTTCCTTATACCCTGGAGATTGTAACCTCGATCCGTTCCATCCGCAAGGATAAAAATATTCCCATCAAAGATCAGCTTGATCTGTTTATTCTCAAGCCTTCGAAGGAAATCCCAAACCTGCTTTTTGATTCGCTGATTGAGAAACTCTGCAATCTTACACCAATAAAATATGTGACTGAAAAAGTTACAGGAGCGGCGTCATTTCTGATTAAAGGAAATGAGTTTTATGTCCCGCTGGGTGATAAAATTGATGTTGAAGCCGAAATTGAAAAACTGAATCAGGAATTGGAATATACCAAAGGTTTCCTGAAAAGTGTGATAGTTAAACTTTCGAACGAGCGGTTTGTTGCCAATGCAAAACCGGAAGTAGTGGAGGTGGAACGTCGCAAAATGGCTGATGCGGAGTTGAAAATCAATACGATTGAAGAGCAGATTGCAATGCTCAAAAAGTAGTGATTCTGTTGTGACTATTTTTTATTCACACTGATTGGCAGGAAGAGTGACAGAATTTATTCTGTATTCATCTTTGCCATTTATGCGAAATCTGATTTCACTCAATTCTGTAAAACGGCATAACACGGAACTATTAACTTTTTTCCATTAACTTTTTCCCTCTTCCAAGGCCCGCTGCAGAATAATCCCTGCATTAGAGGCCACGCTTCCAGTTGGCAATGTTATTTTCACTATTCTGCGAACCGACCGTCTCGAAAGGGAATTTTCGTAAAGTTTGTCATAATAGGAGAGGGTGAGTTCGGCCACTTTTGCGAAATCATCATTTTGCAACGCCAGCATCGCTTCGTGCGACTGATAGGATCCCATATAAACACCCAGATGATCAAGAACAGCCTGCAGATCTGATTTTTGAAAACAGGCATATTCGTCAACCAGCCGCTTTATGCGATCGGCTTTCGGAACATCAATAAAGAAAAGCACTCCACCAAGCATTGCATTCCTGAAAGTATCAGGCAGATAGATACTTCCGATACTCATGCTTTCATGTTCAAGCCAAAGTGGTTTTTCAGGAACAAGCTCAGCCCATTTCGTATAAAGATTATTTTCGAATTGCTCGGTAGTTGGCTGAGAAAGTTGGCCAAGATGTCCGAAATTAGAGCCTTTATGACAGGCTAGTTCTTCAAGGTCAATAGTCTGATTATCCAGTTTTTCTATTTCTTTAAGTATTGCAGTTTTACCGGAACCGGTATATCCTCCGATCAGAAATATTGGTCTTTCCGCAGAAAACTGTTTCCGGATATATCCCCGGTAAGCCTTGTAACCGCCTTCCAACAAAGAAACTTTGTATCCTGCATCGGCATAAAACTGTGCGATTTTGGCACTTCGCATCCCGCCACGCCAGCAATGGAGAATAATCTGTTTGTCAGGAGCCACTGCCTGTATGGCGTCCAGGTAATAATCCGTCTTTTCACCGGCAATGGATTTTCCTAATTCAATAGCCGGTTCCTTACCGATTTTA
>JBBRYZ010000134.1:0-11071 GCA_038237165.1 Bacteroidales bacterium
GCGGGTATGAGGCTATGCTTGCACTTTACTCTAAAATTGCTCCACATCTTAATGAACCGCTGTATACGAGAACCGTACGTACAGTGGTGTGAGAGGCGCACCCCGTCAGTATTTGCTGGCGGGGCCGTCTACTCGATTGGCAACTGCTGTTCTTTATCCGATTATTGTCAATTTTCCCATAAGGTGAGTGAAATCCGGCAAATATTTCTTTAATTCTGAGAACTCCAGATCAGTTGGGTTTATTGAAATCTCTATCTTATTATTTGGTAATTTTAATTCAAATTTATTTTGTGATAATAGCATTTCAAAATCTGCATAATCTTCCAAATCTCCCCATATTTCTTCATCATGAGTTTCAATGTAATAATTTACTGTATCAAAATCGTCTTCTGAATAAGATCGTTGTAATAACAAATACTTCCCTGTTGATTCAATAATCTCATTTATTGACATACCCTCTGTTGCTTCTCCAAGATCATGATTCTCAGAGAAGTCGATTTGTAATACCGATTCTTGATTTAATATAGATATTTCTTTGCAGTCAAATTTCATCTATTTTCGTGCTAGATTTTTTATTCGAAATTTCTTTATTTTCTAAATGGTATGATTTTTCTTACAGTTGTTGCCAACTCTAATATACCTTCAAATATAAACCACTTTCTATTAATCTATTACTTCAAATTAAATTTATTTCTTATTCGGTGTAATACCATCAATTCCTTCAATTTTCCCTTTAGAATATTAATTTCTCTTGTATTTTTTATCAGCTTCACAAAAATTACCTGTCAATAACCGAGCTGTTCCGTTGTTTTAACGTACGTAAATATACAATGGTGCGGGCAATGGCAAAAATCAAAACAAATACAAAAATAATGGTTGCGCCCGATGGAATATTGTAGTAGTAGGATATAAATAATCCGGTTATACTTCCGGCGAAACTAATAATCATCGAAAGAATAATAATCTTTTTCAAATCGTTAACAAAGAGGTTAGCAGTACTTTGTGGTATGGTTAAATAAGATATAACAAGTATAATTCCTGCCACACGGATATTGATTACAATTACCAGAGCCACCAATGTGAGCATAAGATAATTAAATGTCTCCACCGGTGCGTTGTGCGATCGGGCATAATCTTCGTCGAAAGAGATAAAAAGAATGCTACGGTAAAACAGCAGGAAAACTGTAACTGTTACAGCCGCAAGAATTACCATAAAAGCCAGATCGGTTGGCGTTACTGTGAGAATACTGCCAAAAAGATACGACATCAGGTTCGGAGCGTAACCGGGTGTTAGATAGATAAAAATAATCCCTACAGCCATTCCGAACGACCATAAAATCCCAATGGCCGAATCCTCGCGGATATTGGTTTCTTTCGACACCAGCCGGATTCCAAAAGCCGATAAGATGCTGAAAATAGCTGCTCCGAATATGGGGTTAATACCAAGAAAATATCCCAGTCCGATTCCGCCAAATGAGGCGTGTGTTATACCGCCACTTATAAAAACCATGCGGCGCGCCACTATATATGCGCCTATAAAACCGCAGGTGATACTCGCCAGGAATGCTGCTTCGAGGGCATGAATAATAAAGTCGTATGAGAGAATTCCTGCCATTTTATTCGTGAGTGAGTTCGTGTGTATGTTCGTGCGGAGTAAATTCCTGTGCGAAATCACGACTGTGATCGTGTTTCTGCAGCACCGTATGCGGAACATCGCCGTGCGTAATAATCTGCAATGGACAGTTATAGCCGGCTAATTGTGCTTCGGTAATTATATTCGAAGGGTGATAATGCAGGTAGGTATTTATACAGGCAATGGTTTTCACGAAATAAGAGATAGTGCCAACATCGTGCGAAATAATCATGATGGCCATTTTTTGGTTGAATTGCTGAAGCAACTCATACATTTCATGCTCAAAACGGTTGTCAACAAAGGTATTCGGTTCGTCGAGTATCAGAAGTTTTGGTGACGAGATAAGCGCACGGCATATAAAAACCCGCTGTAGTTGGCCGCCTGAAAGCTCTGCCGCAGTTCGTTTTGCCAGGTGGGCGATTCCCATCTGTTCGAGAAGATCTAGTGCCTGTTTTTTATCTTTTAAATGATAACGGCTTAATCCTCTCCCGGCCGACATTAATCCTGAAAGTACAATATCCTGAACTGTGATCGGGAATTTCCGGTCGATATGCGATTGTTGTGGCAGGTATCCGATAAAACTACCTTCTTGGTTATCAAATCGTTGTATGGTGCCTGAAACCGGTTTTATAAGCCCGAGTATTAACTTGATCAAAGTGGTTTTGCCACCGCCGTTCGGACCAATTACACCAATAAAATCCTTAACCGAAATCGTTAACGAAATATCACGCAGTACAATCCCGTTGTCGTAACCGGCTGTAACGTTATTTATTTTAATGAGTTCATTCATGGTTTCGATAATAATATCAATTTTCGGCAATTAGCCGGGCAAGTTGTATCAGATTTTTCGGCCAGTTTTCGGACATAATGTCAAAAGCTACAACATGTCCATCAATTTCATGTGCAATGGCTTCTGCATTCCGGGTATCGAATTCTTTGGAGATAAATATGGATTTGATTCCTTTTTTCTTTGCAAATTCAACAATTTCAGTCATATACGCAGGAGATGGTTCTTTGCCATCCTGTTCAATACTTATTTGGGTCAATCCATAATCCCTGCAAAAATAAGCCAGTGCAGGATGAAATATTATTATAAATTTATTTTCATCTCCTTTCAGGTTTTCACGGATTACCCTATCAACGGAGTCCGCTAAATTGATAAACTTAGCCAGATTTTGCTGATAAAATGCCGAATTTGAATTATCAATCTCTGATAAAGCTTTGCAAATATTGGCGGCCTGAATTTTCATACAGGCCGGTGAAAGCCAGGTGTGAGGATCAATTCCGTGACCTTTTTGAGAAGACTCATTTTCTCCTTCATCAATATGCCCGCCAAGCATTTTAATGCCTTCACTTGTATTTATAACTTTCATTGTAGGATTTGAAGCTTTCAGCCGGTCGAGCCAGGTAAGCTCGAAATCGAGTGCTCCTATAGCGAGGTATAATTTCGAAGTTGATATTTTCTCCATATCCCGCGGCGCAGGTTCGTAGGTTTCGTGGTTCGAGCCGGGTGGCAACATAGCCTGAATATCAAATTTATCGCCTGCAATAAATTCCGCCAGGTATTTCTGGGGAATAATGCTTACGGTAAGTTGCATCTTTTTGCTTTCGGCAGATTTATGCTGACACGACACCAGCGATAAAGCGGCGAACAGAATGAATAGAGTGAAAATATTCCGGATCATAAGTGCAAAAGTACAAATAATGAATCTTAACAGGAAATTGGATTCCGGTTAAGCCTATTTTCTGTTTTAATATTAGACTGATCATTTCCGTATTATAAATCAACCGTTTATAATCCCTTTGTTCTAAACATGCCTGCTAATTTATGCGAATTTAATATTTTTTTTCTATATTTACATAACACTTATTGGGTTTCAACTGTTTCATGAATGATACGAGTCAAGGATTCAATTCATATTTCGTCTATTAGGACGTTAAACTCTGAAAGAGTTCGTCTGGCAACTAATAATTTGCAATTTCAAACCTTGATTCGTTTAAGTAATACAATAATCAAAGAAGCAGGCAGCTTAAGAAAAATCATTTTTAAAGATCTGTGAATATATTTTTAAATCTCTTTAAACTTAAAATATCATGAAAACTACAAAAATGAAAAAAGTGCTGATCGCGCTTGATTACGATCCTACCTCACAAAAAGTGGCAGAAAATGGCTTTATGATGGCAATATCCATGAATGCCGAAGTTACATTAATGCATGTTATATCTGAGCCGGTGTATTACGCCACCACCGAATATTCTCCTATTATGGGATTAAACGATCCATTGACCAGCTTGGGTATTATGAATCTTGGGAGTGTGGATGAAATTAAAAAAGTATCGAAGGATTTTCTGGAAAAATTAAAACAACACCTTGGCGATGAGGCTATTAAAACCCGGGTTGCCGAAGGTGATTTTGCAGATTCTATTTTAGATACCGCAAAAACCACGCATGCTGATATAATTGTAATGGGTTCGCATAGCCGGAAATGGCTGGAAGAAATTCTGATGGGGAGTGTTACCGCAAAAGTTCTGCATCACACTACTGTTCCGCTTTTCATTGTTCCTACTAAAAAGAAAGGGTAAAACCTTTTCCGGCACTTCACTTAATACAGAATGAATTCATGATGTCCTTTTTTAAATACACAGCTATTCATATGCAATTTTGATGAAAGAATACAAGATGCTTAACTGTGTAATAAATCAAATAGAGCTGAAGGAGTACAAATTTTTAATGTTTATCATTATAAAGTAAAACCCATGAAAATCAAAACGTTAAACACAATAGTAGGAGTTTATGATACACACGAGGGTGCAGTAGCGGCATTAGAAGCTCTGAAAGCGTCAGGTCTGCCTGTTAAAAATATGTCTTTTATAAGTAAAGCTGATGTCATCGAAAGCAAGCTCTATTCAGTGTCAAGCGACAGTATTGCTAATGCTCCGCTTGAGATAGGGGCAATACTGGGTCCCATTTTAGGCGTATTGGCGGGAGCCAGCGTTGTAGCTATACCAGGTTTAGGATTTATATTCGGAGCAGGTGCAATTGTTGGAGCATTGGCAGGATTTGATTTTGGACTGGTTGGAGGAGGGATTACCACTTTATTATTGACATTGGGAATTAAGAAAAGCAAGATTTCTGCTTACCACAAACATCTGGAATCCGGTAAATTCATTGTTACAATTTCAGGAGACATAGCGCTGGCCAATAAGGCAAAAAATATTTTACATACCGTTGGTCTTCATGCTGACTTACAACATCATTAAAAAAAATAGGTAGGTAAAGATCAAATGACAGGTTAATGTCATATTATTATGACGTTTATTATAGATTTGAAGCCTGGCCATTTCCTAAACTGTGCTCTTAAAATAGGAACTTTGATCTTAATTTCTAAATTCTGAAACTCTGATTTTTCTGTAACCTTAAAACAGATATTTCGTCAGATTAGTATATCTAAAAATTCAGGCTATGAATTCATCCGAATTTAAAGTAAAAGCTGAGGATCTGATTCAAAAGATACGCGAGTTGATTGAAGAAGGCAATGTGAATCGCATTATCATTAAAGATGATTCAGGGAAAGTTTACATGGAAATTCCGGTAACACTCGGTTTATTAGGAGCATTGGTTGCACCTATTCTGGCGGCAGTAGGAGCATTGGCAGCCTGGGCAGCCGATTTCACCATCGAAGTTGTTCGAAAGGATCAGTGATTTACTTTACCGATTTTCTCTTCGATTGAAGTGATTTTTTTCTGCATTCTTCCATTTTTACCGTCGCGGATATCGAACGTAACTGTGCAGTAAACCCGAGTGCAATCCTTCTGAAGCAATGAATATGCTTTAGTTACTATAGCCTGGGCTTCTTCAATGGTTTCGGTTTCGATAATGGTTCCCATAGCGCTGAGCTGATACGGCAATCCGCTTTCGCGAATCATAGCAATTACGCGGCTTACATATGGGCTGGCGCTTGCTCCCTTATCGGTGGGGAACATAGCAAATTGCATAAGTACTGACATAGTTATTGGGGTTTGAAGGGTTTGAAGAGTTCAACGCTATGCGTTCAATGCTTCGCGTTCAATGATATGCGTTCAAGGGTTCAAATGTTCATTTATTCAAATGTTCAATTGTGTATTTTTCATTTTTCATTCCATATCTCCCACGATTTCTCCGCCTGTAATTCAAGCATTTGCAAACCACTTTTGACTACAGCCCCGACTTTTTTACCTTTCAGCATAAAAGTGGTTTCATCTGGATTATAAACCAGGTCGTAAAGTAAATGACTGCAACTGAGGAAATGGTAAGGAATATCAGGAAATTTATCACTATTGGGATACGTCCCTACCGGAGTTGTATTGATAATAAGTAGGTTAGCACTGATTAAGGATTCGGAAAGTTGAGAATAGTTCAAAACATCCGCATCATGGTCTTTCCGAGAAACTAATGTAAATTCGATTCCAAGTTCTTTCAGCGTGTAACAAACAGCTCTGGCTGCTCCGCCGTTTCCTAAAACAAGCGCTTTTTGTTGATATGGTTTTAAGAGCGGAACCAATGATTCCCTAAAGCCATATATATCTGTATTATGGCCTGTAAGTTTAATGCCTGATCCATCCCTATCAATCTTTACACAATTTACCGCACCAACGGCTTTTGCAGCTGCTGAAATCTGATCAAGGAAAGATAAAATGGCAACCTTGTGCGGAATGGTAACATTAAAACCTTTTAAACCAGGTTGATGTAAGATTAATTGATGGAGATCGGAAATGTCTTCCAAAGGGAAAAGCCGGTATTCGGAATCAGAAACATTCTCATCTGCAAACTTCTTAGCAAAATATTTTGCCGAGAAGGAATGTGATAGCGGATATCCGATGAGTCCGAATAATCGCATCTTAGCTTGCTGTATTTTTCCTGGTCAGGTTCAGGTAAATTTTATAGGCATAATATAGAAATGCGAGCCCAAGAATGGCAACAACCACTATATCAATTACATGACTGTAGCTCATCACTTCCTTCCAATTATTTTTGAGTTTATACCCGACATATGTCAAAAATGCATTCCACATTCCTGCTCCCAGAATAGTATAGACGATGAACTTCCATATATTCATTTTCCCCATACCTGCTGGAATGCTTATCAGGTGGCGAATAACAGGAATAAAACGTGAAATAAAGATGGTTAGCTCACCGCTTTTGGCAAAGAAACGTTCGGTAATTTCAAGATCATGTGCATCAAGCAAGAGGTATTTCCCAAACTTATTAATAAACGGCTTGCCTCCGTAATAACCCATTGCATACGAAATCAGCGAACCGGTTATGCTACCTAACGTGCTGGCGATAATTACCCAGGTAAATGTGAACTCTCCCGATGCTATAAGGAATCCTGCAAAAGGCATAACCGCTTCGCTTGGAACTGGAAAAACCATGCTTTCGAGCATCATAAGTAAAAATACACCGGGATAGGATGCAATAGTTAAAAAAGCAACAGCTGTATCAGCAATCCATTGAGTAATGCCCATTTATATCAGGTTTTAGGGTTTCTGGTTTAAGGAAGTTTTTAAATTAACGTTCCTACTCTTCCTTATTCTTATAAGTTTCAATTACTGCGAGGACTTCAATTGAGCTTCTGGCACTTTCCGAATATTCAAGCAATTGGGTATGGGCTTCAAAATCCTGGGTTAATGCAATGAAAAGTTCAAGAATTGCTTCTTTGTGCCGTCCTGCCTCATACAAATATGCAACACGGCGGTATGTCAGTGAACTGTTTTCTCCCTGGTAATAAAGTCCGTCTTCAAGTATTTCGAGCGCTTTCACGTAATCTTTTTTTACATCGGCATAAAAGTCGGAATAATCGAGCCATATTTCGGCATGGTAAGGTTCGAGTTCGCTGGCTTTTTCGTAGGCCAGCGCCGCCTCATCATGATTCCCGAGTGCAAGCTGGGTTTCGGCAAGAACAATGTAATATTCGGCATTGTCCGATTCAAGTTTTATAGCTTGTTCAATGTGCGACAGCGCTTCACTTTGCTGTTCCATTTCCACATAGCAAAGTCCTATCCCCATCCATGCATCCGAAAAATGTCGTTCGAGGCTGATCGATTTTCTATAGTATTCAATGGCAATATCATATTTTTCCATACTGGCATAACAATCGCCAATATAGTAATTGGTCATGGCGTCCGGCTTTTCGAGCTCAAAAGTCTGTTTGTAAACATTGATCGCTTCAATGTACATTTCCATTTGCTCGTAACATTGGGCTTTGCTGAAAAATGCCGGCGTAAAAGTGGGGTCGATGGCTATCGAATAATCAAATGCATCAATGGCTTTTTCGTATAATTCAATTGTGCTGTATGCAATTCCAAGATTATACCATGCCACGAGCGAATAAGGCCTGCTGTCGATTTCCTGTGTGAAAAACTCAATCGCCTCATCACTCATTTGCCCCATTTCATAGCAGTAGCCTATTTCATAGAGAAGGCTTTCATTTTCCTTGTTCAGACGTATCGCTTTTTTAAGATGTTCGGCAGCTTTTTTATAATCCCTCAGGTTCTGATATTCAAATGCAATGCTGGTATGAATTTCATCAAGATCCTCATCCACTTTGGCAAGTGATTTCTGGTATTCGCGTATAGCTTCGGCATGCTTGTGCAAGGTGCTGTATACGGTAGCGCGGGTAAGCGAAATATCCGGATTCTGAGGGTCAACGGCCTCTAGGCTGTTAAGCCTGGCCAAAGCCTTTTCAGGCTCACCGTTATTCAGAAAATATTGTGCCTTGAACACCTGGAAGCTTACTTCGGAAGGAAATTGCTCAATAGCATAATCAATGGCTTTCTGAGCTTTCACCAATTCCGATTCACTAAAATAATAGTAGATAATATCTTCCAGCTCACCGCTATCGAAAAAGGAATATCCACCTTCCCCGGAAACGCTTTCGAAGCGTTCGAGCAGTTCGCGCAGGTATTCCTGATCTTCTTCGTAATTGTCCATTAATGCGTATTCATTTTTTGATCGTGCAAAGGTAATAATTTTTAGGATAGGGGTTTCAGGTTTAAGGTTTGAAATGTTTGAAGAGTTTGAAACGTTTAAAGAGTTTGAAGAGTTTGAAGAGTTTGAAGGATTTGGAGAGTTTAAAGAGTGTGAAGGGTTTCGGGTTTCAGTGCTTCAGCGATAAAATGTTTCGTTTTTTTTTTCGAAATCATAATCCCCACTTCCGCCTTCCATCGTCCGCCTTCCGCCCTCCATCTTCCATCTTCCGACTTCCGACTTCCGTCTTCGGACTTCGGTCTTCGGACTTCGGTCTTCGGTCTTCGGACTTCGGTCTTCGGACTTTTTAAACTCCCAAACTCTTTCCAATTTCCATGCTAATTGTATCTTTGTAAAAAAAACGCACTATGACATTGATCAAAAGCATTTCAGGAATCAGGGGAACCATCGGAGGAAAACCCGGCGACAACCTCACTCCATCGGATATTGTAAAATTTGTTACAGGCTATACCACATTTATAATTGGTGGAAATTCTAATATTAAACTTAAGATAGTTGTTGGACGCGACGCACGTGTTTCGGGTGCAATGGTCAATAATCTGGTATGTGGTACGCTTATGGGAATGGGGATTAATGTGATTGATCTGGGGCTTTCGACTACGCCAACCGTTGAAATAGCAGTTACAACCTACAAAGCGCATGGAGGAATTATTCTGACAGCAAGCCATAATCCGGGCGAATGGAATGCTTTAAAACTGCTGAATTCAAAAGGCGAATTCCTGGATGGCGACGCTGGAGCAAAGGTGCTTGAAAATGCCGAATCAAAAGAAGTTGAATATTGCAAAGTAGAAAAGCTGGGAAGTTACACACTTGACAATACATTTATTGAAAAGCATATAAAAATGGTGCTTGACCTGCCTTTGGTAGATGTTGAAGCCATTAAGAATGCAAATTTCAGAGTGGCAATTGATGCAGTTAATTCTACAGGCGGAATTGCAATCCCGGAGCTTTTAAAAGCTTTAGGCGTTGAAGATGTGATTGAACTTTATTGTGAGCCGACAGGTCTTTTTCCGCATAATCCCGAACCTCTGCCCGAGCATTTGCACGAATTAAGCAAAACCGTTATTGAACATAAAGCTCATGTTGGTTTTGTGGTTGATCCGGATGTGGACAGGCTTGCTATTGTTAGCGAAAATGGCGCTATGTTTGGCGAAGAATATACATTGGTGGCAGTTGCGGATTATGTGCTCAATCACACTCCCGGCAATACGGTTTCCAACATGTCGTCAACCCGTGCCCTGCGTGATGTAACCGAAGGAAAAGGTTTTAAATATTCAGCTTCGGCAGTGGGAGAGGTGAATGTGGTTAAAATGATGAAGGAAACCAATGCCATCATTGGCGGCGAAGGCAATGGCGGGGTTATTTATCCTGAATTGCATTACGGACGTGATGCCCTCGTCGGTATTGCTTTGTTTTTAACACACCTCGCTAAAACCGGGCTCTCCTGTTCGCAGCTCAGGGCAACCTATCCTGATTATACGATTTCGAAAAATAAAATTACCCTTTCACCTGGAATGGACACGGATATGATCCTGCAAAAAGTCCAGGAAAAATATAAGGATCAGCCAAACAGCACTATCGACGGGGTTAAAATTGAATTCGGAAACGAATGGGTTCATCTTCGCAAATCCAACACGGAACCGATTATTCGCATTTATGCCGAAAGCGTTTCAGCCGTAAAAGCGGAAGAACTTGCGGAGAGGATTATCAGTGATATTAAGTCGTTGATGTAGGGATTGGGTGGATTGATTGGATTGGTGGGATTGAAAAGATTGACAAGGGGACAAGGGGAAATGGAGAGAAAATAGAACAATTTGAAAATTGAAGGGATTGGCACTTCGATCTAGCTGTGTGACCATTTGAATTGTTGAATTGTTTGAAGAGTTTGAAGAGTTTCAGGTTTCATGATTTCATGGTTTCAATGTTTTCAATAGTCCTATAACAATGAATAACAATTGTATGACTATCGTATGACCACTGTATGACCAATGTATATCCAACTTTTAACCTTTTTCCATTAACTTTTAACTATTTCCCCCAATTCCCCTGCCCTGTTCATAAATTGTGAATTACTATTTCCTTTCCGGCGATGGCAATGATTTATAATGCACTACTTTAGCGGACACAAGCCTTAAACCGGAATGTCATGCCGAAGCGCGGAAAAAAGAAACCTCGTAAAATAAAGTATTACCAGAAGAATCTGAAAATTCCGGAATCACAGAATAAGAAGCTCCGGCAGTTCTGCAAAACCAATCAACTGACTGAAAATAAGGTATTTCGCCGTGCTATCCGCGAATTCCTGGTGCGTAATGTCCACCTGATTGAACATGTACATCATGAGGCAAGTCCTAACCAACTGATGCTTTTTGATTTTGGAAACGAAGATTCTGCGAATACAGGATCGTGAAATA
>JBBRYZ010000135.1:0-11071 GCA_038237165.1 Bacteroidales bacterium
AGTTTCCGTTTTGCAAAAGGGTGATCAATAAACTCTTTAAAACGTTTTTGGATGCGGTTCCATTCTTTATTTCTATCCCTGCGCCGCCACGACTTTTCCCTGGCGCGAAAATGTCTCCTTTCGATCTCAGCCGAAGAAAGCTTTCGTTTTGCAAAAGGGTGAAGGATATATTCGTCAAAACCTTTTTTGAAATTCTTCCAACCTTCAGCGCGTCGTCTGCGTCTCCACGAACTTTCCCTGGCATGTATACGTTTGCGTTCCGCCCGCATTCTTTTGCGGTCGGACTTTTCCAGGGGGTCCACTTTGAAAATATTCCACATAAACGCGTAAATCAGATTTGGCGAAGTTATTAAAATTTTTGCTACCGGGGGATAGGGGTTAGTGTCAATAAGAAAATGGATAGTGATGCTGGGTAAGGCTCTCTCTTTATGATATTGAATGGTATGGCAAAGCCTGTTATTTGCGTGATTGAAATTTCAAAGACGGCTATAACGGAGCACGGGCAGGCAAACTCAAATATTTTCCTACCCGTGCGTCCGTTTAAGAGCAGAATTGCCTTTATTTCAAATATTGAATCCTGAAATAATCTATCATCGCCTGGTTAATTTCCCCGTTCATATTCTCATTGGCATCTTCGAGCGAAATAGAAATAATGTGTTCTCCTTTGGTAAGATGAACCTTTAATGCGTTACTGAATCCCCAGTTCGACCACTCATCTTTTCCCCGCTGCGGAAAAACAACGGCATTAACCGGTTTCCCATCGACGGATAAGGTTCGGATCGCACATTTGTTTTCTGTATTCACAGGTCCGTTGCCATTGGCATACCGGAAATCAACCGAATACAATCCATCTGCGTTTGCGGTGATTTTAAACGGAACAACCTTGTTTACAGTTGTACTGATTTCGATAAAACCGTCTCCTGCAAAACCTTTGTAAGGCTGTTTTGCTTTCTCCGCAACGTTTTCTGCCTGATGGATTTGTATATTTTTCAAAGCAGTTACAGCAATTGGTTCAGATGCAAAGGATTCAACCTTGTTTTTGTCGAAAGCGATCACCTGGTATTCTTTATAAACGCCTGGTTTTACCGGCATCGAAGTTTGGGTAATTGTTTTAATCAGCTTTCCATTTGCCAGGATTTTGTAACCTGCCGCATTTTTAATGGGTTGCCATGAGAGTTTCTGATTTTCATACTTAACTGCAGGTGCGGGCAGAGAAAATACAATGCCCTGCTGGTTAGTCGAAGATTGAACTGCTTTTTGATTATCCAGTTCAATTCTGATCGTATGTTTTCCGGAGATAGTTCCAGCGATTTCGAAGGGCGAAGTTTTTATTCCATCCAGTTCAAACGAAATAATATTACTTCCGTAGCCATTTACCTCAATATCAAGTACCGAATTCCTGTATTTGAAATTTGTAAGCTTCCGGTTTCCCTTTAAAGCTTCAGGAACATTAGGACTGAAGGAAAGCTTGTTCTCCTCGAAACGAATCCCAAACAATACTTTATGCACAATGCTGATGTTGCCGGATAAGCTCCAGAGCATATTGCTCGAGTTGATCTGTGTACCACCGAAATCACCATTTTCGGCAACAAAATTCTCTTTGTTGGTGAGGAACATAGCTGCCGGGCGATAAATGGCGCTTATGCTTTCCATCACCGATTTTTCATTTTTTACTGATGCCGCGGCCCACAGCCAATACGATTGTACAAATGGCCATACAGCGTTGTTGTGATAAGGGGGAATATCGGGTATCTGCGGCGAAATACACGGAATGCCAAAAGCCACTACTGGTGTATTAGCCACAACTTGCTTTGCTCTGGCGGCATCAGCAATTCCAAAAACAACGCATAAGGCTTCTCCCAGCGCTTCTGATCTTGGCGAAACAGATTTGAAATTCCGGCCATATAAAAACTGAGCATAATATCCTTTTTCGGGAAGCCAGAGGAAAGTGTTAATCCCGGTTTTAATCTTTTGCGCAATCAGTATGTGCTTATCCGCAACTTCCGGATGATTTAATGCGGTAGCCATTTCCGAAAGAATGATGTTAGCCTGGTAATGAACAGCATTGGTACTCAGGCACTCACTCTCAAAGATATCAGCCGGCTGCATCCATTTGGGATAGGTTTGTTCGCGCCAATCCTCGAAAGACGATTCCCCTTTCACCATTCCGGTTTCGGGATCGTATATATTCTGCAAATCATCTTCAATAGATTTTTTAATAATAGAATAAGCCTGCTCAAGCCATTCTTTATTCCCGGTAGCCTTATAAACTTCCCAGGCCGCCGCCGCCCATATCATCCTGTCGGTACTTACAGGCCATGCTCCGCCTGTACCTGTATCCTGGATGATACGCCCGTGCTTAACCTTGCGCATCAGGCTGTTCATGGCCACTTTGGACTGGAGGTAAGCCATCGAAAGTATTATGCTGTAGCTGATATCCCGGGTCCATACCCCAGCCCATTCCTTGCCTGTTCTGAAAGTACTGTCGGGTTCAATGGCATTTATCATCTCGTCGAGGCCAAGGTTATAAATGGCATCGGAAATCACGTAATCCGATTGATATTGTGGAAAAGCAGAGGTGTTGTTAACCTGATTCCATTGAACGGCAGTCAGTTTCTCGTTGCTTTTGGCGTTCATGATGAGCGTGGTTTCATAAATACCATCGCCGTCAGGATCTTTCAGTTGCAGTTCCGGATGATTATACAGATTGTTGAAATCCCACATCAGCGGCGCTGAATTCCCGGCCACATAAACGCCTTTAAAATCGGCCTGTTCTAACTTTTCGCCATTATAAAAGGTATAAAATCCTTTTTCTTTAAATGCCTTGAATACTTCACGCATATCCAGGCGGATGGTCCACTTTGTGTTTGGAGCCAGGTTTACGCCTTCGGCAACAGGAGTTGTTTTAGCCAATTGTTTGCCAAATTGCACATCTGTTATGCTACTGCCATTTACCGGCTGAAGAGTAACCTGGTGGTCTTTCCTGCCGGCCATTTCGTTGTCGCGCGAGTTGATGCTGAACTTGAAACTGATAGTGGGGCTGTATTTGTCGGCATCAGGACTACGGTAATTTGAGGTCATCTCAACCGGTGAAATGGCAATTGCTTTAAAATTTCCTTGTTCCACCCTGTTGTTGAAAATGCTATACGAATCCGATTTATAGATTACACTGTCAGTTGATTGTGCCATTGCCATAGATTGTAAACCGCATATTATCAATAAAAGGATTACGTTTCCTACATTCATTTGGTTCATTTTATTAAGGTAATTCCATCTCAGGTTCCGGCAAAAGTATTTATGCATTACAATCCTTTTATATCAGAAATATCCATGTGTCACTAAAATATGAACTTTTCAGTGACGCTTTCCAAAATATCTGAAATCAAAGAAAAGATCATTTTATGTAAAATGATGAGTTTCCTAAGCTACACTGCTTATATGCTTCTTAATGAGATTTAAAACCGGATATTTCCCGCAGATGTTTACAAAAGTAAAAGCTTTGTTTCTTCGTATTTTACCGTTTAAAGTTCTGATTATTGGTTATTTAACCAGCTAATCAGGTCGGCAAGCATTTCCGGATTAATAGTATGCCCCTCGTCGTACTCCTTATAGGTTGGAATTACGCCACGGGGTTTCATGTATTCGAGTCCTTCGCGGGCATATTGAACAGGTAAAACCGTATCGTTTGTTCCATGCGAAATAAAAACCTGCAATGATTTTAGTTTTTCATCGGATGCAATAAAGGATGTGATTTCTTTCAGCAGCCGACCGCTCATCACCGCAATTCCTTTTATCAGATCCGGACGGGTAAGGCCTAAGCTATACGACATAATGGCTCCCTGGCTAAAACCACAGAGATAAACCTGGTTTTCATCATAAGGATGCAGCATTTGAAATTGGCTGATAAATTGCAGAAGTATATTCCTGCTTTTAGACGCTTGCTTCTTGTCAATAATTGGCTTTCCGTCTATAAAATCCATCTGGTACCAGGCGTATTTATCTGGGCCATAAGGAAAAGGAGCTCTTAACGAAACTACCAGAAATTTATCGGGCAGGAGTTCGGCAAATGAAAACAAGTCTTCCTCATCGCTCCCTATACCGTGTAATAAAAATAGTACAGGCGGCTTGTCGCTGCTGATTTTGGGTTCCCGCACAAGGTATTGTAGCAGGGTTCCGGCTCTTCTTTGATAAATTGAATTTTCTCTTGTATCCATGATAAAATAAATAATAGGTTGGAATTTATAAATTAACTTTCTGATTATGATTTTTCAATTTAAATCAATATCAGCTATACTGAACCTGTAACGATTTTATTGCTAAAAGAACCGATTCGCTCATTTCCTTCCAATACAAGTACATAAAGTGATAGGAGAAAATAGCTGGTTGCAGAATGGCTAAGTTAAACAATTTTCTTTGATTTTTGTAATTTATTAACCGCTGAAAATCTGCCTTATTGGTAATTTGTTGAGAATTGATAACTGCCAGATTCCTTTTTAAGTGTTTAATCCGATAAATATTCAGCCTTTAGTGATTCTGCTTTAATTGAATTGCAACATCTGACAATAGTAATCGAAATATCGCATTTGTAAAACTTAAGCGGTCATTGAATGTTGTATCTTTATTTGTTGAGAGAGGCAATATCCCTGTATTAAGGTTAAAATTTTAACAGTATTGTCTTAATCCAAATTTAGCGGAACCTGAAAAATAAGACCAGTCAAGGTTCTGCACTTTTTATTTCCTGGTCGTGCAACACTAAAAAATATTTATGGAAAGACCGCGAAACCTGGTAATGGTTATTTTTGGCGCTTCCGGCGACCTTACCTACCGAAAACTGATACCGGCATTGTATGCTTTGTACAATCAGAAGATGCTTCCTGAGAAATTCCAGGTGGTAGGCGTTGGCCGTACGGTTGTTACTCATGAGGATTTCCGGAAGAAAATGACCGATGGGATCCGGAAATTTTCGGAGAATATACACCTGAACGATAAGCAAATCGTTGAGTTTATCGCACATTTATCATATTTCCCTATGGATATGAATTCGCCTGATGAATTCACTAAGCTTAAGGGTGTATTAAATAAACTGGATATTAAGGATGGCACTGAAAGCAACTACCTGTTTTATTTATCCACACCACCAAGTATGTTTGGAATTCTGGCAAATAACCTGGGGAAAGCAGGCCTAAGCAATCCATCTGATGGGTTCAGGCGGCTGATCGTCGAAAAACCCTTTGGTTACGATCTGGAATCAGGGCTTAAATTGAACCGTGATTTACATAAATCGTTCAATGAAAATCAGATATACCGTATTGATCATTACCTGGGCAAGGAAACCGTTCAGAACCTGCTGGTAATGCGGTTTGCCAATGGCATTTTTGAGCCGTTGTGGAACAGGAACTATGTGCATCATGTCGAAATCACTTCTGCCGAAAGTATAGGTGTTGAAAGTCGTGGCGGATATTACGACGGTTCCGGGGCGCTGAGGGATATGCTTCAGAATCACTTGTTGCAGGTAGTTGGGCTTACGGCAATGGAGCCGCCATCATCCATGGATGCTGATGCCATACGGAACGAAACCATGAAAGTATTGCAATCCCTCAAGCCCATAAGAGAAGAAGACGTTCCCCGCCAGGTAATCCGTGGCCAATATATGGCTTCGCACGTACGCGGCGAATCCATACCCGGCTATCGCGAGGAAAAAGGAGTAAATCCCGATTCGCGTACCGAAACGTATGTTGCAGTGAAATTTTTTATAGACAACTGGCGATGGGGTGGCGTTCCTTTTTATATACGAACCGGTAAGCGACTGCCTACCAAAGTTACAGAGGTAGTTGTGCATTTCAAACCCACACCGCATGGATTATTCCAAAAGGATGAACTGGGTATTCACGGCAACCAGCTGATTATTCGTATTCAACCAGATGAAGGTATTCTTTTGAAATTTGGCATGAAGTTACCGGGAGCCGGTTTCAATGTTAAAACCGCGAATATGGATTTTCACTATTCCGACCTTTCGGATGTTCACCTTCCTTCGGCTTATGAAAGACTTATTTACGATGTTATGACAGGAGATTCGACACTGTACGCCCGTGCCGATGCCGTTGAAGCAGCCTGGAAGTTTGTTGCTCCTATACAAAAAGTGTGGGAAAGCGATCCAAACCAGAAAATCTATGGATATCCTGCCGGAACCTGGGGACCCGAAAATGCCGACGATCTGGTAGAAGACGGCGGATGGAGGTATCCCTGTAAGAACCTTGTAGATGACGGGGAATACTGTGAATTATAAGTGAAAAGTGAAAAGTGAAGAGTGAAGAGTGAAAAGTGAAAAGTGAAAAGTGAAGAGTGAAGAGTGAAGAGTGAAGAGTGAAAAGTGAAGAGTGAATAGTGAAAAGTGAAGAGTGAAGAGTGAATAGTGAAAAGTGAAGAGTGAAGAGTGAATAGTGAAGAGTGAAGAGTGAAAAGTGAATAGTGAAAAGTGAAGAGTGAAGAGTGAAGAGTGTCTGCACACCTATAGGGTGTCTGACACTGGATGGTGAAAAGTTAAGAGTGAATAATGAAAAAATACAATTTTAGAATCATACATCTAATTCCTTTTACATCAAATGGATAACCCGGAAATTATTGTTTTCCCTACTATCGACAAACTTGCTGAATATGCTGCCGGTTTGCTGAATACTGTGATTGCTGAAACTGCTGATGGAGAATATCTTACCATTGCTCTTTCGGGAGGATCTACGCCAAAGAGAATTTTTAACTATATATCTTCACACGACAAAGGAAAAACCGACTGGGAGAAAGTCAGGTTTTTCTGGGTGGATGAACGTTGTGTGCCGCCGGATGATGATGAAAGTAATTACAAAATGACTCGCCTGAGGTTACTCGAAAACATTGCTATTCCTGAACAAAATATTTTCAGGATCCATGGTGAAGCTGATCCGGAAAAAGAAGCCATTTGTTACAGCAATATAATTGGCGGTAACGTTCCGTTTGAAAATAATCTGCCCCGGTTTGATCTGATAATTCTTGGACTTGGTGAAGACGGACATACAGCTTCCATTTTCCCGGGGAATACTGTTATGTTTCAATCTGCTAAAATATGCGAGGTTGCAACACATCCCCAAAGCGGCCAGAAGCGTATATCCATTACCGGCCCGGTAATAAACAATGCCAGAGAAGTCTTCTTTATAGTTACCGGACCTAATAAAGCCGATATTGTAGCCAGGATTTTACAGGATTCCAATACGGGTTTGCCAGCATCACTAGTAAAACCTGCCAATGGAAAGCTTACATGGCTGCTCGATGCGGATGCAGCCGGAAAATTGAAAAGTGGTTCACTGTAGCAATAAACTACATTTTATTTGAAGGAGAATCACTTATTCTTATTGTCAAAAAAAACTGAACTCCGGAAGTCGTTTGTAAACGTCATCCGGAGTTTATCGTTTTTAGTTTATCAGTAGCCCTAAGAGTAAACTGAAAATCTTAAGTCCCTGAATTAAATATTTAAACCCTCAATTACCCAACATTAATTAGGGTTGGCTGAGAAACATACAAATCATTATAAAGTAACAGGATATAATGTGATTTTTCATTTCAGATGCAAGGTTTTCCGGCTATATACGCACATTCCATGCATTTATATTACGGTGCGCTGCACCTTTTAACTAATCTGACACATTAGCTTCTACAAATTTTACGGTGCGATGCACCTTTAAAACAGCCACAGAGTGGCGAAATATTTATAGATCATGCTGGTGGATGAATAATGGGAGGTGCAGCGCACCGTAATATAATCGTATTATGAGTTTTTCAGCAGACCCTGATTATATCCACAATAAACCGGTAGAAGAAGGACCTGTCTTTAGGCCTGAAAATTAAGTTTATAGTAGTGCCCGGGAATATTGCGGTGATAATGTATTACTGAATGATGTTATCGTTGTGAATTTATAAAATCGCGCGAAAGGATTACCTGCGTTGAGAGAGTTCGGGAGGCAGCGGAGGGCTAATTCTCCGGCATCTTTTGTAATAAGCAACATTTAATATATGATGATAAACAGGATTGCATTTCGAGAACTTCTATATTTCCTTTCCATATAGGCAATTGTAGATATACCCTTCTTTTTTATTCTGTTACAGGATTTTATCAAAACAAGAAACCCCATCATTTGTAATATTGATGGGGCTTCAAGGCAATCATAATTTCTCAGGCTTCTTCCTGTCATTTAAATTATTTCAAATCAACAATAATTTCCTGATGAGTACCCGGCTTAACCTCAATTTTCCCGTGCCCGCTGTAGTTCGTTCCCATCATCATTCCATAGGAGCAATCATAATAATAATATCCGGGAACAAGGTTTGTATATTGCGACATTCCATTCGTATTGCTATTGCCATCATACATGCAATAACCTCCGTTATGGTTACCTCCTTCATTATGCTGACCATGATGTCCGGTCATTCCAACATCTGTAGTCGAAAACACCACATCAACATTTTGTAGATAAGCTGTAGTGCCGTTAATTCTGCATTTAATACTTATACTCGCGTCGGAGGAATCAAGCACCATAGTCAGATTTTGATGCATTCCGGTGTGAACAGGCAACGATGAAGTCCCGTAATAATTGCAGTTTCCAATTCGGGTATAACATGCGAAATAATTAGTATCTGTCATCATATGATTAAAAGTAACGGTATTTCCATTCATCATATTCTGATGTTGAATATGCGCAGTGCAGGTATTAAAAGTTCCATCCTCATGGTGCCTCTCAAAATTGTAAAGCGAATCCATAGCACCGGATAAAACAATTTGTGCATTTGTAACCGGGGCGGATGAATTTTTCAGTTTCACAGTAATGCCAACCGAAGCATCACTTACATCATTGGTTTTGCTGCATGCACCAAAACCAATACTAATGGCCATCAATAAAAGTATGCTAATGTTTTTCATAATTTTCGACATTTAAATTAATTTGTTAGTTATCCATTTTTGTGAACCTAAATATAAATCTTAAGATTAGGTTCTTTTAAATCATTAAATTCATGGTAAAGAATAGAAAATTTTCTTTTGAAAAGACTAAGAATACCAGAGTTGCCACCCATGTTCCAAAAACATGAATGATCATGTATCATAATATTCTTTATAGTTGAATTTTAGCTTTTCGCCAGTGTTTCTTATTTTTTGGGTCCATTCATCATTCCGCCATGGCTCATCATCCCGTTCATATCCATCATGTCACCCTCTTTCATTTTCATTTTTTTACCGCCTTTCATAATATATTCGCCATTCGTCATAAATCTGGTCCCATTTTTCATAGTCATATTTTTGGCCATGGGCATTTCTTTTCCATCCTTTACAACCATCATTTTACCATCTTTCATCATCAAGTAATCATTGCCCATCATACCTTGATTCATCATATCACCACGATTCATCATATCACCTTGATTCATCATCATCCCGTTCATATCCATCATCTCACCCTCTTTCATTTTCATTTTTTTACCGTTTTTCATGATATATTCGCCATTCGTCTTAAATTTGGTTCCATTTTTCATGGTCATGTCTTTGGTCATAGGCATTGTTTTACCATCTGTCACAACCATCATTTTACCATCTTTCATCTCTAAGGCTTTGGAATTAGCTTGAGCAAAAGAATTGCCTGTTATTAAGCATCCCATAAGCATAAAAATTGAAGCCAGTATGGTAGAAGCCAATTTTTTATTACGCATAAAATTTTTCATTTTAATTTGAATTAGAGTTTTCTTCAGATTGCTGTTGCCCATTTTTTTGAATAAATTATCTGTTGCAAAGGTCGAGAACTTCAGCTTGAATAGTGTTACAAAATTTTAGGAATGAGTTACATGATTCATACCTTTTTGGGAACAAAGTCCAGTTGTCGTTAGTTTCCATCAAAAAAATAAAAAATGCTTTCGTGGTTTATTCGCCGGGGAAAGCGGCTCCCCGCAAAAGCGGGGTAAATACGGGACTAGTAATTAGATTGTTACTCCAAGTTGCAAATCCAGCCGGATGGAAGCTCACAGTATTAATTAATGTCACCTTTTTATTCTTACTGGAATTTTACTTTAGTCTTAGCCTCAATGCATTTGCTATTACTGAAACAGAACTGAAGCTCATTGCCGCCGCCGCAATCATGGGGCTAAGTAAAATCCCGAAAAAAGGAAATAATATCCCCGCTGCAACAGGTACACCCACCGAATTGTAAATAAAAGCGAAAAACAGGTTCTGTTTTATATTGCGCATTACCATACTGCTAAGTTCACGAGCCCGCACTATTCCATTAAGGTCACCTTTAACTAAGGTAATTTTTGCGCTCTGCATGGCAATATCGGTTCCCGTTCCCATGGCAATCCCGACATTTGCCTGGGTAAGTGCGGGAGCATCGTTAATACCGTCGCCGGCCATCGCAACGATGTGCCCTTGTCCCTGTAATTCTTTTACTTTTTTATATTTTTCGTCCGGCAGGCAATCGGCAATAAACCCATCAAGGTGAAGTTCGTCAGCAACAGCTTTAGCTGTAAATTCATTATCCCCGGTAAGCATATGTACTTTGATGCCCATTTCCTGCAATTCCTTGATGGCTGCTCCGGAGGTTTCCTTAATTTTGTCAGCTACGCTAACAATACCTTCAACTTTGTTATCCAGGATTAAATACATTACAGTCTGTCCGGTACGCTGCCATTCTTCGGTTAGTTTCTTGTTCTCATCGTCAATAGTTGCTTTAAGATCTTCCACTAGACGTTGATTACCCAACCCGATTTTCTGATTTTTGTAAATTGCCTGTACACCTTTGCCGGTAACCGATTCAAAATCTGTAAGCTTTATAAGTTCGATCTTTTTTTCTTTGGCACCATTCACTATTGCATCTGCAATAGGATGTTCGCTGTTTGCATCTATTGAGGCAGCCAATTGAAGCAAATCATCATCACTCAGTTTTCCAAAAGATTTGAATCCTTTGAGACTTGGTTTTCCTTCGGTAATGGTACCGGTTTTATCGATAATCAGAATATCCACTTTATTCATTTCCTCGATGGCGCTTGCATCTTTCACCAGCAC
>JBBRYZ010000136.1:0-11060 GCA_038237165.1 Bacteroidales bacterium
ATCTGCCGAACCCGGAATTCTGTTCTGGGATACCATCATACGCGAATCCGTGCCCGACTGCTATGCTGATCTCGGTTTTAAGACACTTTCGACCAACCCTTGCGGCGAAATACCTCTTTGTGCTTACGACAGCTGCAGGCTGATTGCTATCAACTTATATGGTTACGTCGAAAACCCATTTACTGCCGAAGCTTCCTTCAACGCTAAGCTGTTCGCCGAACATTCGCGCTATGCACTCCGGATTATGGACGATATCATCGACCTCGAAATGGAGAAAATTGACGGTATTCTTGCCAAAATAAAGGCAGATCCCGAAGATGAGGAAACCAAACGTACCGAAAGAATTTTATGGGAAAAAATCCGTGAGAAAACCCTGCAGGGTCGTCGCACAGGTATTGGCATCACAGCCGAAGGCGATATGCTGGCAGCATTGGGCATGCGTTACGGATCCGACGAAGCTACGAGCTTTAGCGTAAATGTTCACAAAACGTTGGCCATTGAAGTTTACAGCGCTTCAGCCGACCTGGCTGCCGAGCGCGGAGCCTTCCCTATTTTCGATATTGAACGTGAAAGGAACAATCCGCTGATCAACCGTATCCGCGAAGCCGCTCCCGACGTGTATGCAAAAATGGAAAAATACGGACGTCGCAATATCAGTATGCTTACTATTGCGCCTACGGGCAGCGTAAGTATTTGTACACAAACAGCATCGGGTATTGAACCCGTTTTCATGGTTAGCTATAAACGCCGCCGCAAAGTAAATCCGAACGATAAAAATGTTCATATCACTTTCGTGGACGAAATTGGTGATTCGTGGGAAGAATACAATGTTTTTCATCCCAAGTTCCTCGACTGGATGCGGATAAACGGCTATGATGTGGAAACTGCCACCACTTTGAGTGACGATGCTTTAAATGCAATTATTGAGAAATCACCGTATTACAAAGCTACAAGCAACGATATTGACTGGCTTGCCAAGGTTCAGATGCAGGGTGCTATCCAGAAATGGGTTGACCATTCGATCAGTGTAACTGTAAATCTGCCTGCCGAGGCTACCGAAGAACTGGTTAGCGATGTGTACCTCACAGCATGGGAAAGCGGATGTAAAGGCATGACGATTTATCGCGATGGATCACGCTCCGGAGTGCTGGTAAGCAATGATAAAAAAGTGGAAATTGACGAATTCCAGGAAACAAAAGCTCCTCCCCGTCCTAAAGAACTGGCAGTTGAAGTTGTCCGCTTTATGAACGAAGACGAACGCTGGATTGCCTTTGTCGGCCTGCTCAATAACAAACCATACGAAATTTTTACGGGTAAAAGCACAGATTTTTATATTCCCGATTACGTGAAGAAAGGCTGGGTAATCCGCCACAAGGAAAATGAAAATACATCGGCACGTTACGATTTCGAGTACGAGGACAGCTACGGCTATCGCGTAACCCACCGTGGTCTGTCGCGTTCGTTCAAAAAAGACTATTGGAATTATGCCAAGCTCATTTCGGGGATTTTACGTCACGGTATGCCTTTGCAATATGTGGTCGAGCTGGTTGATAATCTGAGCTTCGACAATGTGAGTATCACCACCTGGAAAAATGGTGTGATCCGTGGCCTTAAAAAGTTTATTCCCGACGGAACGCAAACCGGCCACAGCTGCCCTCAGTGCGAGGAAAAGAATACTATTGTGTATAAAGAAGGATGCATGACCTGTACCGTTTGCGGTTACAGCAAGTGCGGTTAACAACACACTTAATTACCGCTCGGATTCTGAACCACGGCTATTTTTTAGTCGTGGTTTTTTTGTGGTATAAAGTTTTGATTATAAAAATGGAAAATGGAATTATTTAGGGTCTGCTGAAAAACTCAATTATCCGGAACCGTTTGCCCGTAGGGCATTGATATCAATAGAGAAGAAAAAGGATTAAATTGATTTGCCCATAGGGCATTAATAATCAATATTTTATGGAAATCACTTGACGCGGAATATCAAATTTGCAAATGCATGGTCTATCTATCTATTCTTTATGGTTCCTTGAATTCATCTACAATTTTAACGTTAATAATTATCTGAATTTCAATAGAATAATATATAATTCGAATCAAGGATTAAATTCATGTATTGTCTATCATGGCGTTAAACTCTTCCATAGTTTTAAACTTTGGAAGAGTTCGCCTGGTAACTGGTAAGCTGCAATTTCAACCCTTGATTTGCATATATAGTCAGCAAGTCCTATCTACCTTTTCTATCTCAGCCGCTCGCATCTCTTTACTTTCTTTCCCTTACAGTTACTCTTTCTATTCTTTTTTCGTAATTGCTCCCCTGGAAAATACGTTGCACAAAAATACCGGGAGTATGAATAAAATTCGGATCAAGCGTTCCGGCGGGAACAAGTTCTTCCACTTCAGCTACTGTAATTTTACCGGCCATAGCCATAGGTTGGTTGAAATTGTTGGCTGTTTGCCTGTAAACCAGATTTCCCATGGTATCACCTTTCCAGGCCTTTACGAAAGCAAAATCGGCTTCCAGGGCTGTCTCCAGCAAATGGGGCTTTCCATTGTACATACGAATCTCTTTCCCTTCTGCCACTTCGGTTCCGGCGCCAGCAGGTACAAAAAAAGCAGGAATTCCGGCTCCACCGGCACGACAACGTTCGGCCAGGGTACCCTGTGGTATCAGCTCAACTTCGAGTTCACCGGTTAATAACTGCCGTTCAAACTCTGAATTTTCACCTACATAGGATGAAATCATTTTATGGACCTGTTTGTTCCGGAGCAACAGGCCAAGACCGAAATCATCAACTCCGGCATTATTTGAGATACATGTTAATCCTTTTACACCACTTGCAGCCAAAGCGCTGATGGCATTTTCGGGTATCCCGCATAAGCCAAATCCACCCACCATAAGGGTCATTCCATCCTTAATACCTTCAATGGCTTCGACTGCATTTTTTACCACTTTGTTCATATTTACTAATTTGACTATGAAGGTAATAAATAATCTGATAGATCTTTCATTTTTAGGATGTAAAAATTGAAGATGCTTTATGTATGCTGCATTTGGAGCTTTGTCCTGATGTCACGGTTTCAGCCTGGCTTCGAAAAACTCATCCACCACTTCGTTAAACCTGTCCTTATAATCTATAAGTGTTCCATGGCTTGAGTTGGGCAATATCCACAAATATGCTCCCGGAATTGATTCAGCAATCAACAAAGTATGTTTCGGTAATATAAGGTCATGATCACCTCCAATAACGAGAGTCGGGCATTTTATCTGCTGCAGTTGCGCGTGCGTGATGTGTGGCTCAAATGTATCGAGTTTCATAAGTTTGCGCGTATGCAGTATTTCAGGCGTTTGTGTCATTTTACCAAGCGTATCGTAATAATTCAACGCCCATTTGTAATCGGCGGCACTAATCGCCGTACTGTCGGGCCATAAATTTGCACCGGTTATGGCAAGTCTTTTCACTTTATCCGGATGTCGGATAGCCAGTAATAGCCCATTAATTCCTCCATCGCTCCATCCCAGCACATTGCACGAGTCAATATGGAGTTTATCGAGTAAAGCGCTGAAATCATCAGCCATCATTTCGAAACTTAATGAATCTCCCGTGTCAGCAGACTTTCCCTGCGCCCGGCTATCGACGGCAATGACTTTATATTTCTGAGAAAAATATGGAATCTGGTTTTTAAAGTTATCAATTGCCCCTCCATTTCCATGTATCAAAAGTATGGGATCGCCTTTACCATAAATTTCATAATACATTTTAATGCCGTTTACATCCATATATGATCCTGCGGCTGCATTATCTCCGAATCGGGTGGTGTCGGAAGCAACGGTTTGAGCCGTTGAAATGCCAGTAACAAAATATGCAAAAATAGCTATAGACAAGGTTTTTAAAAAATCCATTACAGTAATGTTTTTGTTAATTGTAACTATTAAGGACTTAAATAATTTGTTCTGCCACAGATTTCACAAATTTGCACAGACTCAGAAATGTTTCCAGCAGTTTCGATACCAATAAAACAGACCTCGGACTTATATACTTATCTGTGTAATCTGCGTAATCTGTAGCCAATATTCATCCCACACAGTATTGACTGTTCAGATTGATACTGCTAAATAAAAACTTCCGTTGCCAATTGCTTTAAACCTGATAAAGCATCGACATTCAGATTGTGTAGAATTTTATTTTGCACGCACCAATCCAACAGCATTTGAGTATCCAGGTTCGCTATCAATTCATAGCCGGTCATAGGACACCCGCCATAGCCTCCCAATGCGCCTTCAAAATAACGGATGCCTCCTCTCCAGGCGGCTTCCACTTTATCATGCCAGTCATCCGGTTTGGTGTGCAAGTGTATTCCCAGCTTTACAGCAGGAAATGAACGAATCGTTTCGGAACATAATCTTTCTATATCTTCAGGAACTCCTTCACCGGTGGTGTCCGAAAATACCAGGTCGCGGATGCCTCCTGCATACAGTTTCTCAACTTCTCTGGTAACAATCTCATCATTCCACTTATCTCCGTATGGATTGCCAAATGCCAAGGTTAAATAAACTCTTAATTCTTTTTTTGATTGTTCGCAGATGCCTTTTATTTCTTTGATCGTTTCCCAGGCCTTTTCGGGGCTGGTGTTGAGATTCCGTTTCAGAAAAGTGCCAGAAACTGAATACGGAAACCCCATAATTTTCACTTTGGATTCCGAAGCCGCTGCAACTCCGCCTCTTGTGTTACCAATAATCACCATCAACCCTGAGCTGGTATCATTTGTATCAAGCAGTTTGAGTACATTCGTAGTATCTGCCATTTGCGGAACCGCTTTTGGTGAGACAAAACTTCCGGCATCCACCGTTTCGAAGCCCACTTTCAACAAGGCATTGATATACTTTGCCTTTACCAATGTTGGTATCGGAACCGGCCAGGCCTGCATTGCATCGCGGGGAGTCTCGGTGATGTGGATTTGGTTTGGGTTGTTCATGGGTGATGGGAAGTGGATTGAGGAGATTGATGGGATTGATGAGATTGATGGGATTGATGAGGTTATTTAGTCGTGGGTAAACTATGCCATATTCTTTCGCATGCTACTAAGCATTTTAATAAGCTCAAGACTTTCAGAATAAAGTTTATGAACTGATTCAGAATTCAATAATTTGCTGGTGACAATGAGATCAAGCCACATTTCGGCTTCATCGGCTTCTTCAACCGAAATAGATAATTTGCTGAAAAACTCTGCTTTTGATCTGCCCCGCAATGCTGCACGGTAATTTGCATAAGCAGACGTCCCGGCTTTAGTTAGCTGATAATTTAATACACGTGATCTTGGATCATTAGGAAATTCCAGTGATAATTCCAGAATTTTCAAAGCAAACTCCTTTAACCGATCTCTAAGTATAATTTTGTAGTTAATCCAGTCATCTTTTTCCATATTGCTGCTTTGTTTTTCAATATTTATAATTCCAGGATAAAAATAGGAAAATTAGGTCTCCCCGATCAATCCTTTCAATCTCTTAAATCTCATCAATTTCATTAATCTCATCAATCCCCTCAATCCATCCAATCACCTCAATCCATTCAATCCCATCAATCCCTTCAATCCCATCAATCCATCTAACACCCAATATACCTCGATATCACCATCCGCTGTATCTCTGAAGTCCCTTCCCCGATTTGCAGTAAACGCTGGTCGCGGTAAAAACGCTCAATGGGATAATCTTTCATTAGGCCGTAGCCACCATGTATCTGAACGGCTTCGTCGGTTACTTCTTTGGCAATTTCGGAACAATAAAGTTTCGACATGGCGGCTTCTTTGGCAAATGGCAAATGATTATCCTTCAGCCAGCAGGCTTTGTAAAGCAAAGTGCGGGCAAGTTCAATTTTTGTAGCCATATCGGCCAGCTTGAAACTGATGGCCTGGAACTTGGATATAGGTTGTCCGAACTGTTTGCGTTCCTGTGCATAACTGAGAGCCATTTCGAAAGCGCCCTGCGCACATCCCAGACCCATGGCTGCAATGGATAAACGGCCGTTATCAAGTGTGCTGAGCATTATCCGTGAGCCATCACCGACTTTGCCCAGAACATTTTCGTAAGGAACGCGGCATTCGTCGAAGAAAAGCTCAGCAGTGTCACTCGCCCGCCACATCATTTTGCCATGCATGGCACGGCGTGTAAAACCAGGCGTATCCTTTTCGACAATAATGGTGGTAAACTCCTTTTTACCATCCGTTTCGCCGGTAACAGCCTGCACGGTGGCACCAGCTGAAATTTCGGAAGCGCCATTGGTGATAAATATCTTTGATCCGGTGATTACCCATTCGCCGTTTTCAATATACGCCCTGGTGCGGGTTCCGCGCGAATCGCTGCCGGCATCAGGCTCTGTGAGTCCGAATGCCCACAAGGCTTCACCTGTGCAAAGCCGGGGAATATATTTCTGTTTCTGCTTTTCTGTACCATAATAAAAGAGAGGCCCGATGCCCAGTGAATTATGAGCCGCAACAGTGGCTGCCTGTGATCCATCGATGCGCGCAAGCTCCTCCACAGCAATGATATATGCCAAGGTATCCATTCCAAATCCGCCATAATCTTCAGGCGTACTGATGCCGAGCAATCCCATTTGTCCCATTTGAAGTGTTAATTCGGGCGAAAACCGACCTTCATCATCGAGTTCCCGGGCAAGAGGCTTTATTTCTCGTTCGGCAAAATTGCGGACAGCTTTGCGTATATTTTGATGTTCTTCGGAGATTTGAAAATCCATAGCAAGTGAGGGTTTGTGGGTTATTTGTATAGCAGCGTAAGGTTTTGGCTTAATTGAGTGATTATCATTACTGAAATTTATATTTACATTGATTTACATGGAACAGAAATCTGTTTCTTTGAAACTGATTCAATTTTAACAATTGAACGCCAAAACTGTTGCTACTGAATGGCTGCAAGATGGACAAGTGTTGTGTTGCTATCGACCAGGTCACCAACTTTAACGGTAATCCTATCCACAATAGCATCAGCTGGGCTGAGAATGTTGTTTTCCATTTTCATGGCCTCAACCACAAGAAGAAGATCGCCTTTTTTCACAATATCACCTGGTTTTACACCTATTTGGATGACTTTGCCAGGCATAGGTGAAGTGATATTGCTGCCACTTTCGCTCAGGGAAACTGATTCAATATTAAATTCAGTCTGGACTGGAAGCATATCTTTGCGGGTAACTTCAAAAGTATGGGTTTTATACCCAATAATCACTTTCCCTGGTTCAGGGTGTGAGATAAAGGCGATGAATAGCTTGTCGTTAAGTTGTATTTCAACCTGTTGACTGGTTTTCAATTTTTTAAAGCTGATCTGGATTTTTTTATTTTCAAATTCCACTGAAAACTGATCTGGTTTAAAATCTGTAATCCGGCAGGGATAAATCTTGTTCTCCATTTCAAGTTCCGGCTGCATAAATAATCTCCAGTATCCAATGTTTTTCCAAATACTATTGGATTGGTTTTGAGAAGAGTCATTATTGACATCTTTTGAATCATTAACCAAAGCTAATGCCAGAGGCAGTGATAAAGGTATCGTTTTTCGGTCGTTATCGACTGCTGCCAGTAGGGCTGATGTATGCTCGGAACAAAAACGTGTGGAAATTGTATTGTTAATAAAATCAGTGTTTTGCAGAATTGCATTCAGGTAACTGATGTTGTTTTTTATACCATAAATTCCATAATTCTGAAGTGCATCAATCATATGAAACCTCGCTTCCTCGCGCGTTTTGCCGTGGGTGATAAGCTTGGCAATCATTGGATCGAAAAAACTGCTGACCTGGTAAGGTTCGCTCATAGCATCATCTACCCTTATTAAATCACCCAAAGGTTTCTGGTAAAGTGACAGCTTGCCCGGTGAAGGTAAAAAGTTATTAGCCGGATCTTCGGCATAAATACGGCATTCGATGGCATGCCCGCTTTGCTTAAGGTCTTTCTGGTTTAACCGCAGCTGTTCCCCGGAAGCGATATACAGTTGTTCCTCAACAATATCCACACCTGTTGTAAGCTCTGTAACCGGGTGTTCAACCTGTATTCGGGTATTCATTTCGAGGAAGAAGAAATTCAGATCTTTGTCAACCAGGAACTCAATAGTTCCGGCTCCCGAATATTTTATAGCTTTCCCGATAGCCACAGCAGCTTCGCCCATGCACGAACGCAATTCAGGAGTTAGTGTTGGCGAGGGTGCTTCTTCAATAATTTTTTGATACCGACGCTGAATAGTGCATTCCCGCTCGAAAAGATGCACAACATTCCCAAAGTTATCTCCCAATATCTGAAACTCAATATGACGTGGCTCTTCCAGGTATTTTTCAACATATACGGTTCCATCGGCAAAGTAGTTATTGGCTTCACGCGATGCTGCTTCGAGTTCAGCGCCAAGACTTTCCTTGTCATTTACAATACGCATTCCCTTACCTCCGCCTCCACCGGCAGCTTTTACTAAAACCGGGAAACCAATCTCATCAACCTGTCTTAGAATTGTTTCGGTATTGCCGGATAGACCTTTGGAAATGGGCACGCCTATTGAAGTCACAAAATTTCGTGCCTCTACCTTGTTGCCCATTACTTCCATCACATGCGCATCAGGCCCGACAAAAATTATCCCGGCATCGTTACAGGCTTTCACAAACAATGGATTTTCCGAAAGGAAACCATACCCCGGATGCAAGGCGTCGCAGTGACTGCTTTTGGCGATATGGATAATAGCAGGAATATTGAGATAGGTTTCCGAAAGTTCAGATTTGCCTATACAATATGCCTCGTCAGCAAAACTATGGTGAAGGCTGCTTTTATCAATTTCGGAATAGATTGCTACTGTCCTGATTCCCATTCTGCGAGCAGTTCGAATTATTCGTACTGCTATTTCACCTCTATTGGCTATCAGTAATTTCTTGATCATACTTTCAGTTTATTGTTTTCTCAAATATCCAAATATCATTGCCGATCAAAATGATTTCTATTTCACCCAATGGGGTTTTCTTTTTTCCAGAAACGCCGCCATACCTTCCTGTCCTTCATCTGATGCTCGTATTTCTGCAATCATTTTTGCAGTATAAGTCAAAGCCTCATTAAGATCAATATGATTCACAACATTATCAATCAGGCTTTTGCAATGTGCGATTGCTGCCGGGCCGCTTGTGAGCAACATCTGAACCATTTGGTCAATATAAAGTTCAATCTGATCAGTTGGTAGTGATTTATTCACCAGTTTATAATTTTCAGCTTCGGTTCCGGTAATTCGTCGTCCGGTAAGCATAAGCTCGCGTGCGCTGTATTCGCCAACACGTTTGATCACATAAGGTGAAATGCAGGCAGGTACTATCCCGATTTTTACTTCACTAAGTGAAAAAACAGTTTCATTATCACAAATGGCAATATCGCAGGCAGCCAGCAAACCGTTGGCGCCTCCGATTGCTGCTCCGTGAACCACAGCTATGGTTGGTTTTGGGGATGAGTATATTGCGTAAAAACATTCAGATAAGCGAAGACTCTCGGCAAAATTTTGCTCAAAGCTGTATTTTGAAACATCGCGCATCCAGTTTAAATCGGCACCGGCACAAAATGATTTGCCTTCGCCTTTAAGGATAATTACACGGATATCGTTCATACTTCCGAAGGTTTTAAAAGCATCGGTAAGTTCTGCTATCATTACCTCATTGAATGCATTCCTGATCTCTGGGCGGTTTAGCCGGATGGTTGCCACTCCGTTTCCGGTTTTAAGATTTATTGTGGTGTAATTGGTCATTTCTGGTTTTTAAAGGGATTGATGGGATTGAAGGGATTGATGAGATAGCAGTGATTGATAGGATTGATGAAGACAAGGAGACAAGGGGAGGTGGAGACAAGGAGATAGATTGATGAGATTGAAATGATTGATCAGATATCCGAAATCCGCATTCCGAAATCACATCCTGAAGATTCCATACTTCGTCTCTTCCCATTGTTTATTTATTGAAGCCGCTATGCCCATGGCAAGCACTTTTCGGGTATCTACAGGATCAATAATTCCGTCGTCCCAAAGGCGGGCAGTGCTGAAGTAAGCCGAACCTTCTGCTTCATATTTTTCAAGGATCGAATTCCGCATTTCATCGCGCTCAACATCGCCAAGAGTAAGTCCTTTTGCTTTAAGCTGATCTTCTTTAACGGTGATAAGCACGCCGGCAGCCTGTTCGCCGCCCATCACGCTGATTTTCGAATTAGGCCACATAAAAAGCAGTCGTGGTTCGTAGGCCCGGCCTGCCATGGCATAGTTTCCCGCGCCAAAGGACCCGCCGAAAACAACTGTAAACTTCGGAACCCTGGCATTGGCAACAGCATGAACCAATTTGGCGCCATCGCGTGCAATTCCGCGGTGTTCGTATTCCTTTCCCACCATAAAACCTGTGATGTTCTGCAGGAAAAGTATAGGCACATTCCTCGAAGTACATAATTCAATAAAGTGAGCGCCTTTCAACGCTGTTTCGGAAAACAGGACTCCATTGCTGGCAAGTATTCCAACAGGCATTCCCATGATATGGGCAAAACCGGTAACAATTGTAGTGGCATAGTTTGCCTTAAACTCATGAAAACGGCTTCCGTCAACAATCCGCGCGATTATTTCGTGAGCATCAACAGGTTTTCGCAAATCCAAAGGAGCAATGCCATATAATTCGGCTGGATCATAAAAGGGTTCCTCAATGGGAACAAGATCCAATAACTGTTTTTCCGTTTTCCGGAGCGTTGAAAAAATATTGCGACAGATTTGAAGGGCATGGCTGTCGTTTTCGGCAATATGATCGGCTACACCCGAAATGGAAGTATGTACTTCGGCGCCGCCAAGTTCTTCGGCTGTCACTTCTTCTCCGGTCGCCGCTTTCACCAATGGCGGACCACCAATAAAAATAGTTCCCTGGTTGCGCACAATGATCACTTCGTCACTCATTGCCGGAACATAAGCGCCTCCGGCAGTGCAGGATCCCATTACCACTGCAATCTGGGGAATACCTGCCGCCGACATCCTTGCCTGGTTATAAAAGAAACGCCCGAAATCATATTTGTCA
>JBBRYZ010000137.1:0-11030 GCA_038237165.1 Bacteroidales bacterium
AAACGCAAAAACCCGACCGGATGGTATGGTAAAGAGCCGTTCCTGTTGCCAATGGATTATGATAAAAACTACAAACGTCCGCCTCAACAGATGCGCAGGATTCCTGTAGGTCACGAAATGGATTGGGTGCGTGCATGCAAGGAAAGTCCTGAAAACAGAGTTGAAACCACTTCCAATTTTGGCTATTCGGGTCCGATGAACGAAATGGTTGTAATGGGTGTTGTGGCTGTAAGGCTTCAGGATTTGAAACGCGAGCTGGAATGGGACGGCGAAAACATGCGCTTTACCAATATCAGCGACAGCGACGAGATAAAGGTTGTAAAGAGTGATAAATTTACAATCATTGACGGACATCCGAATTTCGATACCAAACACGATACCATTAATGCCAAACATGCTGCCGAAGAGTATATTAAACATAATTACAGGGCAGGGTGGAGTTTGTAGGATTTGGGAAAGAACAATTGAATAAATGAACATTTGAATGAATGAACAAATGAAGTAAAAAAAATCTGAAAGATGAAAGATTCAAAGTATGATCTTGAAGATAGACTGATTGATTTTGCAGTTGCAATAATCAATTTTGTGGAAACATTGCCAAATACAAAATCTGCTAATCATTTAGGTGGTCAATTACTCAGGTCTCGCACATCTCCGGCACTTAACTACGGAGAAGCAAGAGCTGCTGAATCACGTAATGACTTCATCCACAAAATGAAAGTCTGCCTGAAAGAACTTCGCGAATCATATATTTGTCTCCGCATTTTGCATCGTGCCCGACTATATAATTCAGAGGAACAAATTCAATTTCTTTTAAAGGAATGCGATGAGTTAATATCGATTTTTGTAAAAAGTATTTCAACTGCTTCCGCAAAAAAAGAGAATTAGCAAAGATCTTAGTTTTTAATCAAGTTGGTCTTTAAATTCAAACCTATTGATTATGCTTGATGGCTAAACTTCATTTATTCAAATGTTCTATTGTTCATTCATTCAATTGTTCAAAAACCAGCTAAGTATAATCGTTCATTTATTCAAATGTTCTATTGCTCATTCATTCAATTGTTCAAAAACCTGCTAAATTTAATCGTTCATTTATTTAAATGTTCTATTGCTCATTCTTTCAATTGTTCAAAAACCAGCTAAGTATAATCGTTCATTTATTCAAATGTTCTATTGTTCATTCATTCAATTGTTCAAAAACCAGCTAAGTAAAATCGTTCATTTATTCAAATGTTCTATTGCTCATTCATTCAATTGTTCAAAAACCTGCTAAATTTAATCGTTCATTTATTTAAATGTTCTATTGCTCATTCTTTCAATTGTTCAAAAACCAGCTAAGTTTAATCGTTCATTTATTCAAATGTTCTATTGTTCATTCATTCAATTGTTCAAAAACCAGCTAAGTTTAATCGTTCATTTATTTAAATGTTCTATTGCTCATTCATTCAATTGTTCAAATAAATCATTAAAAAATAATTAACTAAAACAAATATCTATGAAAAAACTTCTTTTAATCATGATGATCGCTCTTGCAGTGACTACCTCCTGTAAAAATACAGGAACAAAGGCAAGCGATGAAGCCAAAACCGATAGCATTACTACGCAGGATGAGGCTCCTTTAAATACACTTTCGGCACAGGAAGCAACGGACGGAGTGATTTTGTTGTTTGATGGTAAATCAACAGACCTATGGCGCGGATACAATAAAACTGATTTCCCGAAAGGCTGGAACATTGAAGACAATGCTATCCATTGCATTGGCTCAGGCAAAGGCGAAGCAGGACAGGGCGGTGATATTATCACCAAAGAGAAGTATAAAAACTTTGAGCTTACCCTCGAATGGAAAATTTCAGAAGGCGGTAACAGCGGGATTTTATACCTGGCACAGGAAATTCCTGGATTAGAAATCTATAAAAGCGCTCCTGAAATGCAGGTGCTGGATAATGCAAAACATCCGGATGCAAAACTTGGAGTGAACGGAAATCGGATGGCCGGATCACTGTACGACCTTATCCCTGCCAATCCACAGAATGCTAAACCTGCCGGCGAATGGAACACAGTGAAAATTGTAGTTTACAAAGGCACCGTGGTGCATTACCAGAATGGAGAAAAGGTTCTTGAATATCACCTGTGGACCGATGACTGGAAGAAAATGTGTGCCAACAGCAAATTCAAGGATTTCAAGAATTTTGTTGATACTGCCACCGAAGGATATATCGGACTTCAGGACCATGGCGATGATGTATGGTACAGGAATATCAAGATTAAACAACTGTAATATTCAATTTTCTGATCTGAAAAGGGTGGCCTAATGGCTGCCCTTTTTATTTCCTATAAACCGAGTAAACTGGCTTTGATTTTATCTACCTTACTCTTGTCGAATTCCGAAAAAATCCTGGCAAATTTCTCAGCTATTTTATCGTTGCAAAGGTTTCCAAGGCTTCCTTCATGCGTATGTTTAATATTTTTATCCGGGTTAAAATTCCCGTCTTCAATTTGTTTCCCAACCATTTTATAGGCATCCCGGAAAGGTACTCCTGATAAAACCAATCGGTTAACTTCGTCAACACTAAACAAATAATTGTATTTGGGATCGTCGAGAATATGCGTGTTTACTCCAACCTTCGTTATTGCGAAAGTTGCAATCTGAAGGATGGTTTGAATTTCAGCGAAAGCTGGAAGAAACGATTCTTTAATTACCTGCATATCACGGAAATAACCTGATGGCAGATTGCCGAGGATGGAACCAATTTCGATGGGCAGTGTCTGGAGTTTATTGCAGCGGGCACGTATTAACTCAAAAACATCCGGATTCTTTTTATGTGGCATAATACTGGAGCCTGTAGTAAATTCAGCCGGAAGGGTTACGAATCCGAAATTCTGACTTATAAAAAGGCAAAGATCAGTAGCCATCCGGCCAAGGGTTGAGGCAAGATTAGCTATGGCAAAAGCAACAATTCTTTCCACCTTTCCGCGACCCATCTGAGCGTAAACCACGTTGTAATTCAGATCATCGAATCCGAGCAATTGTGTGGTAAGCGTGCGGTCTAATGGAAATGATGAGCCATAACCGGCTGCAGAACCTAATGGATTCTGGTTGTTAATTTTATAGGCGGATGAAAGCAGTTGGAGATCATCGGCCAATGCTTCGGCATACGCCCCAAACCATAAACCGAACGAAGAAGGCATCGCAACCTGCAAATGTGTGTAACCGGGCAGCAGCACTTCCTTGTATTTTTCACTCTGGCTTTGAAGAGTACTGAACAGTGATTGAATTGCACTTGCAATCTCCAATAAACTATCGCGTGTAAAAAGACGGATATCAACCAAAGCCTGATCATTCCTTGATCGGCCTGAATGAACTTTTTTGCCGATATCTCCCAATTGTTTAGTCAGCAGCAGTTCAACCTGCGAATGCACATCCTCAACACCGGGTTCGATTATAAAATTACCTTTTTTAATATTCTGCGAAATTTCAGCAAGAGCCTTTTTCAGTACCAATAACTCATCTTTTTCAAGCAGGCCGATGGTTTCGAGCATGGTGATATGGGCAATAGTTCCAAGGACATCCGATTCGGCAAGGTAGATATCCATCTCCCTGTCGCGGCCAACGGTAAAGGCTTCGATCAATTCATTAACAGCTATTCCTTTATCCCAGAGTTTCATAGTAAATATTTTATTGTCAGTTCAGTAGGCTGGAAAAATTAGAATCTAGAACTCCAGCTTTTCCAATATTTCAATATACAAATCTATACCATTTTTAATTTCTTCAGGATAGATAAATTCATTGGCAGTGTGTGAACGGGCTGAATCGCCGGGACCCATTTTTACCGAAGTCCACGGCATTACAGCCTGGTCGCTGCTGGTTGGCGATCCGTAACAGTGGATTTTCATGTGTTTGGCAATCTTTACCAGAGGATGATCATCCGGAATAAAGGACGAATTTAGGCGCAAACTTCTGGCGCTGACTTCTGATTTAAGGTGTTGCCTGATAATTTTAAGAGTTTCTTCGTTGCTGTAATGCTCGTTGGTACGCACATCGATCACAAACTCACAAACATCAGGCACAAGGTTGTGCTGGTAACCGGCTTTTATTTGAGTTACACTCATTTTGGTTGGGCCGAGCACCTCCGAAACTTTCGGGAACTGATAGGAGCGAATCCATTCGATATCGGGCAATGCATTGTAAATGGCATTCTCGCCTTCCTCACGGGCGGCATGTCCTGGTCGGCCCGATACTTTACAATCGATAACCAGCAGACCTTTTTCGGCAACAGCCAGCTCCATTTTACTGGGCTCGCCAACAATGGCAAGGTCAATCTGACCAATCTGGCTTTTGATGGATTCAATGCCATGAAATCCTGAAATTTCTTCTTCAGCGGTAGCCGCATAAATCAGGTTCCATTTAAGCAAAGGTTTTTGTGCAAAATAAAGAAAAGTTGCCATCAGCGAAACGAGCGGTCCTCCTGCATCATTACTTCCCAATCCTATTAGTTTTCCATCCTTTTCTGTGGGTAAAAAAGGATCTTCCGTCCACGAACTGGTTGGTTTTACAGTATCGTGATGCGAATTGAGCAGCAAAGTTGAACGCCCCGGCTGATAATCAGGATGAACCACCCATACATTATTCATGTGCCTGTTCACTTTTTGGCCTTTCGTTTCAAGGTATTGCTGAATAAGATCCGCGGTTAGATTTTCCTCCTTGCTGAACGAAGGAATCCGGATAAGGTTTTTAAGCACATCAAGCGCTTCGGTGTATAGTTGATCTTTCATAGTGAAATGTGGGTTCCTGTTTTTATATCGAGCGTTGTGGCGCTGGTTATTATTACCTGTTTCACACCTTTTTGCAATGCGTCGAAGCTATTATCAATTTTTGGAATCATCCCCGAATGAATGATTCCTTTTTCTTTATAGGATTGGTATGTTTCTGTTGTCAGATTTGGGATAACTGATTTTTCATCATCAGGATTGGATAAAACACCGGATTTCTCAAAGCAGAAAACCAGCGAAACTTCGTATAAACCAGCCATTGCCACTGCAATTGCCGAAGCCATGGTATCGGCATTTGTATTCAGTAGCTGACTGTTCCCGTCGTGGGTAAGCGGTGCAATTACGGGTATGATTCCAGTTTTTAAAAGATTTGAGAAAGCTTGCTGATTCACCTGGGTAATATCGCCGACAAAACCATAATCAATATCTTGTACCTGTCGTTTTCGAGCTGTGATCAGATTCATGTCGGCACCGGTAAAACCAGCGGCATTGCAGCCTTTTGCCTGTAATGCGGCAACTGTTCTTTTGTTGACAAGTCCGCCGTAAACCATGGTTACAATTTCGAGGGTATCGGCATCCGTTATCCGGCGGCCTTCTATCATTTTGCTTTCAATATTAAGCTTCTCAGAAAGTTTTGTAGCAGCTCTACCTCCGCCATGAACCAGGATTTTCAAACCCGGGAAAGCTACAAATCGGCCGAGAAAAGCGGAAAGGCTCGCATCATCTTCGAGTACGGCTCCTCCAACTTTAATTACGCTTAATGTTTCCGGTTGATTTACTGACATTTGTGATTGTTATAAATTCATGGTTTGTTATCTATTCAGTATTAATGTCAATCAAGTGTTAAATCTTATTCTATATTTTCGCAAAGCCCTCAAAGGGCGTCACATAAATAATCGTGGGTGCAACCCACGTTTGACACTGACAGGATAATGCCAGCCCCGAAGGGGTTGAATTATGCATAATTCTGTTCAACCACTTCGTGGCTGATCCTACTAAGTCGATCAATAACCGTGGGTTGCACCCACGGTTATTGATGTTTAGCCACTTTGTGGCTATTTCACCCAACCCTTGATTCGCATTATTATCAATTCGATAAAGAATAAAAACTTAATGATGAACTGAATAATTACTCTTAATCATTTGAAAGTATTGCTTCGAGCGCTACAATCAGCTTGTCAACATCTATTTTGCTGATGCCCAAAGGTGGTAAAAGCCGGAGTGTATTTTTCCCGCTGTAGCCGGTAAATATTTTATGGGTAAAAAGCAGTTCTTTCCGCAATTGGCTGATATCAAATTCAAATTCAAGTCCTACTATCAAACCGATTCCCCTCACTTCTTTCAAACCTTTCAATGTTTTAGATCGCTCAATTAAATATTCGCCTACCGAAGCAGCATTTTCAACAAGACATTCATCTTCAATCACATCCAGAACAGCTTTAGCGGCAGCGCATGCAAGATGATTCCCGCCAAAAGTGGTTCCCAGCATACCGAACTTAGCTTCAAAAACAGGACTTATCAATACTCCGCCAATCGGGAAACCGTTTCCCATGCCTTTTGCAACTGTAATAATATCAGGCCTTAAGGCTGAATACTGATGGGCGAAAAATTTACCGCTTCTACCATAGCCGCTTTGAATTTCATCCAGAATCAGGAAAGTGCCGCGCTGTTTGCAAATTGAATGCAGTTCTTCCAGAAAACCTGGTTCCGGAACGTAAATCCCGCCAACACCCTGAATTCCCTCAATAATTACTGCCGTAACATCTCCCTTTTCAATAGAAATCCGGGCTGCTTCAATGTCAAAACGGTCAATAAATTCAACTTCATGATTGGCATTGAACGGGGAAACAATAGATGGATTATCAGTGCATGCTACCGTGCCCGAAGTACGTCCGTGAAAGGAATGCTTAAACGCGATAACCTTACTGCGCTTGTTGGTGAATGAGGCAAGCTTTAGTGCATTCTCGTTTGCTTCGGCGCCTGAATTGCAAAGAAAAAGTGAATAATTCGGATATCCTGACAAGCGACCCAGTTTTTCGGCAACTTCGTTTTGCAAACTGATAATGACTGAATTACTGTAAAAGCCAATTTTATTAAGCTGATCGGTAATGGTTTTAATGTAATGCGGATGCGAATGACCGATGGAAATAACTGCATGGCCACCGTAAAAATCAAGGTATTGATTGCCTTCGCTATCCAGAATAAAATTCCCGATTGCCTTTACAGGTTCAATATCAAAAAGCGGGTAAACGTCAAAAGGTTTCATTGTAAAAATTAATTAGGATTGTATGGAAGCAATGCAATCTGAATTTCAGGATTTCGATAGATTATGCTATAGCTTGGTTTTAAACCATTTAAAATCCGGTAGCTTTCAAATGCAAGCCTGTACCCTCATCTATTCCAAACATAAGGTTCATATTCTGAACAGCCTGACCAGAAGCGCCTTTCAGTAGGTTGTCGATCAGGCTGAGGATGTATAATTTGTCATCGACGCGTTCGAGGTAAAGAACACACTTATTTGTATTTACAACCTGTTTAAGATCGGGATTTTCGGCACTGATATGCGTAAACGGATGACCATTATAAAAATCATGGTACAGTTTTTCAATCTCTGTAAAACTTAATGAACATTCGGTATAACAACTTGTAAGAATACCGCGGCTGAAATTACCACGTACCGGAACCAGGTTTATGGATTTATCAAAATCAGGCTGCAATTGATTTACAACCATGCCAATCTCTTTTAAATGCTGGTGGCGGAAAGGTTTATACACCGAAACATTGCTATTTCTCCAGCTAAAATGCGTGGTTTCTGATGGCGACTGCCCTGCTCCCGTTGAACCGGTTATGGATGTAATATGCACTTCATTTTTCAATAATCCGGCGGAAGCCAATGGAAGCAAAGCCAGTTCAATAGAAGTAGCGAAACAACCAGGATTAGCTATTAACTGTGCGGTTTTGATTTTTTCGCGTTGCAATTCAGGCAAACCATAAACAAAGCCCTTGCTTTCATCGCGGAAATCAGTTGAAAGGTCAATTACCTTTACATTATCCGGTAACGTGTTTTGTGCCATAAACTTAACACTCTGTCCATGGCCCTTGCATAAAAATACAACATCGGTATCGTCGAAATCAATATCATTGAAAACAAGTTCAGTTTCGCCCAGCAGATCGTGATGAACAGAATACACCTTTTTGCCGGCATTGCTATCGCTATGCACATACTTAACTTCCACCAAAGGATGAAACAGCAGTATCCGCAAAAGTTCGCCGGCCGTATAACCCGCGGCTCCTTCGATGGCTACCCTTATCTTACTGTTTTCAGTTGTATTCAATTTGTTTTGGGTTTTGAAGTTAAAATGATAAGGGGGTTCTGCCGGTGTTGCGCCTCTGTTCCACGCAAGGCGGACATCCCCCTTTGAAAAAGGAGAGAACCCATATTGACCGGTTTCCCGTTTATTCGGATTATTCTTTTGAAAAGTCATCTATTTTATAAAAAACAACTGAACAGTTTCCCTTTTAAACTTTCAATTCTTCTTGTTCTTATCCTGAACAAAACGATGAATTTTCAACTGGTTGCCAAGTATTTTGGTAAAACCTTTTACATCATCGGCGCTCCAGCCTTCATTCATTTCGCCATATTGCCCGAAACCGGCGTTCATCATATCGAAATCACTTTTAATCCCTTCGATATGGAAACGATACGGCTGTAAGTTTACAAACACTTCGCCGGTAACTGTTTCCTGCGAATCGTCGAGAAACTTTTCAATATTACGCATCACAGGATCGAGGTACTGCCCTTCGTGCAGAAGCATTCCATACCAGTTGCCGAGCTGTTCCTTCCAGTACTGCTGCCATTTGGTTAACACATGTTTTTCGAGAACATGATGGGCCTTGATTATTATCATGGGAGCGGCCGCTTCAAAACCGACCCTGCCTTTTATACCGATTATAGTGTCGCCAATGTGCATATCGCGGCCAACGGCATATTCCGAAGCAATCGCCTCAATTTTACGAATCGCATCTGTTTTTGAATAACTTACACCATTCACATGAGTTACTTCACCCTTCTTAAATGTCAAAGTGAGAATCTCTTCACCACTCTTTTTCAATTGCGATGGATAAGCGGCATCCGGTAACGGCAGATGTGATGATAAAGTTTCTTTCCCTCCTATGCTTGTTCCCCAAAGTCCTTTGTTAATGCTGTATTCAAGCTTTTTCCAGTCTGCTTCAAAACCTTGTTTTTTCAGATATTCAATTTCGTAATCGCGCGAAAGCTGAAGATCGCGTATAGGAGTGATAATTTCAATATCAGGAGCTATTATGTTGAATACCAGATCGAAACGCACCTGGTCGTTGCCGGCACCGGTGGATCCATGCACAACATATTTTGCACCAATTTTAACAGCGTATTCTGCAATGGCAAGAGCCTGGAAAGTCCGTTCCGAACTTACCGAAAGCGGGTAGGTTCCGTTTTTCAGCATGTTACCGTAAATCATATAGCGAATACATTTCTGATAATATTCATCTTCGATGTTAAGTGCAACATGAGTAGTAGCCCCAAGCTGAAATGCGCGTTTTTCGATGGATTCCAATTCTGTTTCCGAAAATCCACCTGTATTTACAATGGCCGTATGAACTTCGAATCCCTTATCAACTGTTAAATACCTGGTACAGAATGACGTGTCTAATCCACCACTGAATGCCAGTACTGCTTTTTCTTTCATGGAAATATTTTATGTAAACGATTATTGTTAGTAGCTAAATTGAATCTCTGAAGATTTTTAAAATCCTAAAAGAACCAGAATAACTTCTTTTTTTCGGTCATGGTATTTGCGGAGCTCCCGTTACTTTTGTTAGGGCGTCTCATCAAAACAAATTGCTTGAACCTCATCCAGCGATCATAAACTGGAAGCGGATACTCCAGTGTTTCGGGTTCTTTGGTTTCGCGAGTACCTTGTTTTTCCCATAGCGGATCGTAAATCATGCCGGTACAAAGGCAATGTTTACGCTCAGTGCGCGTGAGAATATCATAATTAACGCAGGATTGGCAGCCTTTCCAAAACGAATCATCGTTGGTAAGTTCGCTAAAAGTAACAGGCTTGTATCCCAGTTCGCTGTTAATTTTCATTACGGCCAGGGCAGTGGTTAGCCCGAATATTTTAGCATCTGGAAATAGCTCACGCGATAAATCAAAAGCAGCCCGCTTAATATCTTTGGCAACACCGTGACCACGATATTCAGGCTTCACGATTAAACCTGAGTTTGCAACAAATTGCTTATTTCCCCAGCTTTCGATGTAGCAGAAACCAACAAACTGATCGCCACTGGTAGCAATTACGGCCTTCCCCTGATTTATTTTATCAATGATATATTGAGGTTCTCTTTTGGCAATACCGGTTCCACGTATTTTTGCCGAATCTTCAATAGTCTGAAGAATCTGGGGAACATAAATTATATCATCCAGAGTGGCAACACCCACTTTAATTTCACACATTGGTCAAAGTATTAAATTTTTTAACGATGTTTTGATTCTATTACTAATTCATGCTAATCAATATATTAGCATATGCCGTTCAGGAGTTTTACTGAAACTAAAATCTGAGAATTTGTAACCGAATTGAACTCACTGCTAACCAAGTTTACTATCAATATCAGGTATAACTGAACCCAGGGCTTTCACGATTTCGCTCTGGCTATATTGTTCCCTCGGTATCACAAGGATTGTATCGTCACCGGCAATCGTACCGGCGATTTCGGCAAGTTGGGAGCTATCGATATAAACAGCTACTGTAGAAGCAAACCCCGGGAAGGTCCGGATAACACCCAGGTGATTCGAGAATACCAGTGAAATCACGCTGTTTAAAGGTATGGCAGGTGCATTGGCCAGCTGATTGTTCTGTTGCAGCTGTTCGTGCAAAATATATACGCTTCCTTTAACCGTTTCAGCCAGTTTCCCAACGCGGAGCTCTTTCAGGTCCCGCGAAAGTGTGGCCTGCGTAAGTTCGTACCCCGATTTCCGCAACAATTCCAATAGCTCATCCTGGCTGGCTATTTTGTTGTTCAGAATAATCCGTTTTATCTGGTTAAGGCGATCAGTTTTTGTACTCATGTATAATTATGCATTTAAACTGCAAATTTATACAATATTTCAATACAAATATGATTTTGAAAAATAATTTTATTTGCTTGGAGTTAATTTCCATTTTGTATTGGAGGTGTGATGAAATGAAGAAACAGAACTCCTGACTTCTCTCAAA
>JBBRYZ010000138.1:0-11029 GCA_038237165.1 Bacteroidales bacterium
AAATCAACACTTAAGCTAAAACGTGGCGAAACCGTAGATCTCGATTTTATCTATGACCTGCTTGACGAGTATGGTTTTTTACGAACCGATTATGTAGTGGAACCCGGACAGTTTGCACTGCGTGGTGGAATTATCGATGTCTTTTCCTTTACAAATGATAATCCATACCGTATTGAATTTGCAGGGGATGAAGTGGAATCACTTCGAACTTTCGATCCGGTTACACAGCGGTCTTTCGACATACTCGACCACATTACCATCGTTCCCAATGTGCAGGACAAGGCCTTGATCGAAGCACGTGAAACAATTCTTGAATTTTTACCTTCAGGCACCGTTCTCTGGCTACATGACGCAGGTTTTGCCGCAGATCGAATAGGAACTGAATACGAAAAAGCGCTGCTGGCTTTTGATGCTCTTTCAGGAACTATCCAGCATCTGAAACCGTCGGAATTGTTTACCGACAGGGAAACCTTCCTGAGGCAACTTACGGCTTTCAGTATTGTAGAGTTTGGCAAACATGCCTTTTTTGAGTATACATTCACAGCTGATTTTCCAATTGTACCGCAGCCATCCTTTAATAAAAATTTCGATCTTTTCCTGGCAGAGCTTCAGAAGAATACGGCCTCAGCGATCATGAATGTTTTATTGGCCGACAGTCCCAAACAGGTCGAACGCATATATACAATTCTCGACGATCTTGAGAAAAGCCACCCGGATGATGCCGCCCTTGACTTTGTCTGCATAAACTTGTCGCTTCACGAAGGATTTGTTAGCAAAGATCTTGGCATTGCCTGCTATACCGATCACCAGTTATTCGACCGTTACCACAAATTCAGGCTTAAGGAAAGTTTCAGCGGCAAGCAAGCGCTTACGCTAAAGGAAATGTACGACCTGAAACCCGGCGATTACGTTACTCATATCGATCATGGTGTAGGCCGGTTCGATGGGCTCGAAAAAATAAATAACAACGGTAAATGGCAGGAGGCTATCCGTATCATATACCAGCATGACGATTTGCTCTACATCAGCATTCATGCTCTACATCGTATTTCGAAATATTCAGGCAAGGAAGGTCATGTTCCATCCATGGACCGGCTTGGATCGAACGCGTGGAATAAACTCAAAGCCAAAACAAAAGCACGGGTTAAGGATATCGCCCGAGATCTGATAAAACTTTATGCCGAACGTCGCGCTGCCAAAGGATTTGCTTTTACACCCGACACGTATTTACAGCACGAACTCGAAGCATCCTTTATTTATGAGGATACGCCCGACCAGGTTAAATCAACACTAGATGTAAAGCGTGATATGGAAGCCGATTATCCAATGGATCGTCTGATTTGTGGTGATGTGGGCTTTGGTAAAACGGAAATAGCCATTCGTGCTGCATTCAAGGCTGTGGCCGACAGTAAGCAGGTTGCGATCCTTGTGCCTACAACGGTTTTGGCTGTACAGCATTTTAAAACATTTTCCGAAAGGCTCAAAAATCTGCCTTGCAAAGTTGATTATATCAACCGCTTTAAAAGTACCCAGCAACAAAATCAAACTTTGAAAGAGTTGGAAGAAGGTAAAACCGACATTCTGATCGGAACACACCGCTTGCTCAGCGCCGATGTCAAATTCAAGGACCTGGGTCTGATGATTATTGACGAAGAACAGAAATTCGGGGTTTCAGCCAAGGAAAAGCTGAAGAAACTCCGCGTTAATGTGGATACACTTATTCTTACTGCGACACCTATTCCGCGAACACTGCAATTTTCGATGATGGGCGCGCGCGACCTGAGTATTATCAATACGGCTCCTCCGAACCGCTATCCGGTGCAAACGGAAGTGCATGTGTTTAATGAGGAAATTATACGCGATGCCATCAGTTTCGAGTTAGCCCGCGGAGGGCAGGTGTTTTTTGTGAACAACAGGATACAGAACCTGATGGATATTGCAGGTCTTATTCAGAGGCTTGTTCCCGAAGCCCGCGTTGGCGTTGGTCACGGGCAAATGGACGGGCATAAACTGGAGAAAGTTATGCTCGGTTTTGTAGAAGGCGATTTCGATGTGCTGGTGAGTACCACTATTGTCGAATCTGGTCTGGATATTCCAAATGCCAACACCATCCTGATTAATGATGCGCATCATTACGGCCTCAGCGATCTTCACCAGTTGCGTGGCCGCGTTGGCCGGTCGAACCGCAAAGCATTCTGTTATTTGCTGGCTCCGCCGCTTTCGGTATTGAGTGATGAGGCCCGCAAGCGGCTTCGTGCCATTGAGGAATTTGCCGATATTGGCAGCGGGTTTAACATCGCCATGCGCGATCTCGATATTCGCGGAGCCGGGAATATTCTTGGCGCTGAACAAAGCGGTTTTATCACTGAAATTGGTTTCGAAATGTACCAGAAAATTCTCGACGAAGCCATGCATGAGCTTAAACTTGCTGAATATTCCGAATTATACAAAGAAGAAATTGATGCTGAATTTGTTCGCGAATGCCAGATCGAAACCGACCTCGAAATCCTTATACCCGATAATTACATCAGCAATATCACCGAAAGGCTGAGCTTGTATAAGGAACTCGATAATCTGGAAACTGAAGAAGCGCTGCTGGCATTCCAGGAGCAGCTCATTGACCGTTTTGGGCCTGTACCGGCCGAAACACAGGAATTGCTTAACGCCATCAGGCTGAGGCGACTGGCAAAGGCAATCGGAATTGAAAAGCTTATTCTGAAAAACCACGTAATGACCGGGCATTTTCTAAGCAACGAAGCGTCGCCTTATTATCAAAGTGAAAAATTTACAGCCGTACTGAAATATGTTCAAACTCATGCAAATTCCTGCCGTATGAAAGAAGGATCGGGGAAACTCTCTATCACATTTCAGAAGATCAATAATATTTCAGATGCTTTGAAGGTGTTAAGGGATTTTAAAATTGAGGAGGTGGATCAAACAACTCTTTGATTTTGTGAACAATTACCCTGCAAATACATTTCATTAACACGGTTGTCCGATAAAATGATTACAATGCGCTGAAATCCTTGGTTCTATTGCGTCCCATACGGGACTTCTAACGATGGGCTTACTTTTAATTCTACCGATATATCGTCCCTAACGGGACTGCCCCGAAGGGGCAACATATTGGTAGAAAATAAGATACAGAATTAAATCAAGTCCCGTAGGGACGAAATAATTTTTAGCCGGACAGTAGTGTTTCATTAAATAAAATCTCAGCTTAAATTCAATATTCCATAATGCACAAAACCAGACTTATACTGATTATAACCGGTTTGCTTTTTATAATGCCAATCCTTTCGGAAGCTCAGCAACGATGGATGGTTTATTTTAAAGATAAGCAGCACCTTGACTTTAATCCCTATTCATATTTTGATAGCAAATCCATTGAAAGACGTATCCGGACTGGGATACCAGTTGATGATCCGTCGGACTGGCCTGTGAACGAAAGCTATGTGAACCAGGTTACCCTTATGGTGAATGATGTGCTGATAACCAGCCGCTGGTTCAATTCCGTTGCCGTTGATGCCGATGATATACAGATAGGTAATGTAAAACGGCTTCCTTTTGTGCTGGATCTGGAATGGATTGAACCTTCAGAGATGGCGATCACAAGTTACAACGCCTATGATACTGCAATAAACCCGAACCAATCTAAAATACTGAAAGGTCAATTGGAATCATTGGGAGTTGATGCCTGGCGGAAATCAGGAATGGATGGCAAGGGTCTCAGGATTGCAATATTGGATGTCGGTTTTACAAATGCGGATAAGGTTCCGGCTTTTGATCACATACGCGAAGGGAAACGGCTGATAGCCACACGCGATTTTACCAAAAGAGGAAATAACGAAAATGTGTATTATGGCAATGGCCACGGAACTCAAGTATGGTCGTGCATTGCAGGTAAAATTGGCGACATACAGATAGGACTTGCCACCGGCGCTGAATTTCTGCTCGCCAAAACCGAAAAAAGCTCTGAAAAATACAAAGAGGAATTGAACTGGCTCGCTGCCGCTGAATGGGCTGATAAAAATGGCGCTGATATCATCAACAGTTCATTGGGATATACTGTTAACCGGTATTTCAACTGGCAGATGGATGGCAAAACGACTTTCGTTACGCGTGCCGCCAATATTGCCGCCCGTAAAGGCATGCTGGTTGTTACTGCCGCCGGTAACGATGGCGATGACAAATGGCACTACATTGGCGCGCCTGCCGATGCCGACAGCGCCCTGTCAGTTGGTGGCATTGATCCTGCAACAGGTTTTCACACAGGATTCAGTTCATACGGACCAACTACTGATAAACGGATGAAACCAAATGTTTCGGCTTACGGACATGTTATTGCGGCTGCTCCTGCCAGACTTGTATCAACACAGGGAACTTCGTTTGCTTCGCCATTGGTAGCCGGTTTTGCAGCATGTGCATGGCAGTCCAACCGCAAGCTAACCAATATGCAACTTTTTCATGAAATTGAAAAGTCCGGGAGTCTATATCCATACTTTGATTATGCACATGGTTTCGGAATTCCACAGGCTGGATATTTTGTAAACAAGAATCAAGCACCTGTAGCTCCTACATTCAAGGTCGTTGAAAGTGGCGATAGTATTACTGTAGTTGTAAATAATGAATTTATAGTAGGGAAATTCCGTACGGAAGAATTTGAATATAAAGTGAGGGAAGAAAATGCGAATGGGACTTCAATGAATCAGGAATACATGTATTACAACATTATGAACAAAGCAGGAGTGCTTGATAGTTATTATGTATTGGACGTTATGCAACCTAAAGTATTTTCTGTTTTGAAAAGTGATTATCAGCATGGGGAAACCCTGAATGTGCATTATGCCGGATATAGTGTATCCGTAAAACTATAAAGAATCGAAAAAAATGAAGAATCTATTTTCAATAATACTTGTCTTGCTTTCAATCGAAGTGTTTTCGCAGGATATACTGCTTCAACAAAATGTTAAAGCGGATAGCATCAGGCCGACCTATGGGCCGAATCTTAAAAACTATATGCACGGGTTTGTCGGACTGGGTTTTCCTTTCTATACCAATGAAGGCTTAAATTATACCAAGCCGGGAGCATCAATAAATTTTGATTTTGGTGTCCGCTACAAGCGTAAGGTTACAAATTTCCTGGCCATGGGCATTGACCTGGGATTAAATACAGCTTCTTATAAAATAAAACAGAATGATTCGAAAACTGTTCCGGATAACGTAATTAATGACAAGGAGAAAATCCAGGTCAATTCAATCGTAAGCGCTGCATGGCTCCGGATTAATATTGGCCGGCGTGGAAATTTCATTGGCAATTATCTGGATCTGGGTGCTTACGGCGGCTGGAATTTTCAGAAAAAACATAAAACCACTAATACCAATAACGATGGTGAAAAAATAAAGGTTTCCACCAGCAAGCTGAAATACATTGAGAGTTTCTCTGATGGTATTATGGCAAGGATAGGTACCAGCCAATATTCGCTCACCGCAAATTACAGGCTAAGCGATCTTTTTAAATCATCCTATGCAATGCCTGAATTACCAAGGCTGATAATTGGAGTGGAGGTGGGGTTGTTTAAAAGATAATACAAACTGACTGGTTAATCGAAAGTTTTGATTCTATGATGAAGGGGCGGGGAGGAGACAAGGAGAAATACATGATCAATCTGTATTTCGAAAGCATCTTAAAAAGAGGAAATGTGAGAAGGACATGGAGGGTACAGAAAAAGCAACTAATCAGCCCTTGAATAATCAATTTTGCCACAGATTTCACGAATTTGCACGGATTTAGAACTGCTTTCAGCAGTTTTCATAACAAAAACAGGCCTTAGGCATTTATACTTATCTGTGTAACCAGCGTAATCTGTGGCTTGTATTTATCCTTCATTGCATTGAACAAGCTGATTAGTTAACAGAAAAATAATTATATCAAAAAAAAGAAGCTGCCTTTCAAAGACAGCTTCTTTTTTGAGCAGAGATTTTATTGTTTTTGCGATTTTATTCAAATATTACTTTCTGATTCCACATGGATTTGGCTGTTGTTACTTTAATAATGTACAGTCCTTTATGTGAACCTGGGATTATGTAATTCATGATATTTTCACCATTGTTAAGAACAATAACCTTTTCAAAAACAATTTTACCGGTTACATCTATAAGTTGAAAAATTCCCTTATCTGCGACTTGAACGAAACAGGAAATATTTATCTTTCCGTTCTGAACAGGATTTGGGTAAACAACCAAACTATTGGTGCCTGCAGTTTCTTTCTCGCTTATACCTGTTATTACTCCGTTGTTTGTTACAAAAAGCCTGGCAAAATTCTGATAATAAATATTGGCGATGGTCGCATCATGAATGATCAGCGTATTCTCGTCGTTATCGTTGTCGGCAGCAGCGCTCCAGTTATGTGAGCCAGTCAGTACCATTGGATCCGATAAGGGCGCCCCCTGATCTATAATCATGTATTTGTTATGCATAATCCCTGAGGCCCCATAATAAACATAATGAGTGGCTCCCAGGGCAGCGGTAAGAGTCGAATTCACTGTGGCATCATTATTATTTTGAATATCAGTGATCATATTTATTGCATCCACACTTGCCTTGCTGGCTGCAATAGCGTTGGCTATTTCAATACGGGTAATAACCATAACGGCAATACTTAAATCATGGTTGGTTGTGCTGATGTGCTGTATAATTTGTGAGTTCACACCATCAGTCGGGCTAAAATAACTTTCAACCCTTTTACCATTGATTACAAAATCATGAGGAGTGTTGTTCTTCTTTTTAGATCCGAACAGTGCTTTTGCCGCATCTGCATTATCGCCGGTTGAACCCCACATTTCTTCAAATTCAATTTTATAGCCGCGTGCCAGGCTCTGATCCTGTATTATAATTACATTGTTGGCATCAAGGTTTATTTGCTGGGATGTTAGGTTAGTGGAACCAGTCCATACCAGCGGGTCGTTAGGATCAGCGGACTCGGTATCAAACAATATGAATTTGTTGTGCATAATTCCGGCACGGGGAGGGCTGGCAGGTCCTATAAGCACATGTACTGCCGATCCCACAAGTTCGTTTTTAATGCCCAGGTTAGCTGTTGTTCCACAACCAATTACACGAACCCGTACTCCTCTGTCAGCAGCTGCTTTTAAAGCAGTACTCATATTGCTTAACCCCGAATTGTTAAAATTATAGATTGCCATATCTATGGAATACTTGGCACTGTTGATGTATTTTATAAGTGTATCATCTATGGTTTGAGGCAAATAGATTGCATTAACCCCGGTAGAATAGGAAACGTCGACAGGGGAATTAAAATAAACCTTCATATCCCCGGTCGAGTTGGAAACGGTTGCAAAAGGCTTGATTGCCGAAAAAGCTGTGTCAATTCCGTTTACCGAAAATGCCTGAGTCCAGATAACCTGTCCGGCCGATACATCTGTAAGTGCAATGCTGTGGCTTGTAACTCCGTCAGTACCACTTGCGTGATTCGAATTCACCGTTCCTGCTGATAAGCCGTAAAACATCTCGGTAGTACCTGTAATATTGGTTTCCCAGCTGAAATCGAGTTCGGTTTTTGTGAAATTTGTGTTATTCAGAGAACCTGTAAGGTAAATGGCGCTGGTTTTGTGAAGATCATTGATGTCGCGTGGGAGTAGCTGGTAGCCTCCGATGCTGGTATTGCTGAATTGGGATAATACGGCTGTAAGGTTTACCAGGCCATGCGGAATAGGCTGTCCAACGATATCCTGGCCGGTCTTAACATATACATTTACACTTCCGCCAGTTGCAGTAATCACATAGGTTTTATTCCCTGCGAATATGCCACCGGCATCATTGAAAGACACGTCATTTATTTGCACTAACCTGCCTTCATACGTTTCACCAACCTGAGCTGGCGTTAGCACTATTGGATCCGGCAATGGGTTTCCCGATGACATCACAACAACGACGGTTAATGGGTTCATTTCGAGCAATCCTTTGTAGTTTACAAGTGTACCAGTAATTGTAACAGAATCACCTCGTTTCACATTATCGAGTTGCGTAGTGTTAAGTGCATATGCTGCTATACCAGCTGTGTTATCTTGAAAATATCGAATTGTTCCTAATTCATTACCATTGGTTACAATGCCTTTTACGGTTATAACAGAATTGACCATTCCCCGGGCTTCGAGAATAGTGTTTTGCGCATGCGTGATGGCAGCGATTCCCAGAAAGACAAGGGCTAGAGTAATTGATTTTTGCATATGATTGATTTTTTAGAAGTTTAATGGGGTAGTTAAAATAATCACCAGAGGATTCGTTCTCTGGTATTTTGCTCAAAATCTGACTATTGTCAGGATGAAGGATAGTTTGTCAGAAAAAAATCGGAATACAAACGTACAAGTAATTGTTAAGCAATGCTATGAATTTGGAATAAATATAACATTTTAAAGATTCCCAAAATTTTTATCGGCATCTTATATATTTGCCAATCAATACATTAAGTAATATTGGCAGTCAAACATTATCTGACAACAGGATAAGTTGAGCAAAAAAGAAAGCCATCTATAAATACTGTTAAGGGATTGGATTCTTAACAGTTCTTAAAAAAAAATGATTGTCTTTTATTTTTATCTAATTTCGTCTCTCAAATAAAATCTCTGTGTCCGATAGCCTGGTAATTATTCCCACATATAACGAGAAGGAAAATATCGAAAAGATGATCCGCAAGGTTTTCTCGTTGCCAAAAGTCTTTCATCTGCTTATTGTAGAGGACAATTCGCCCGATGGTACAGGCGCTATTATTAAAAGCTTGATGTCTGAGTATGAAGGCAAGCTTTTTATACTGGAACGCAAAGGCAAGCTTGGACTGGGAACCGCTTATATCGATGGTTTTAAGTGGGCGCTGTCCAAAGGATATGAATATATTTTTGAGATGGATTGCGACTTCTCACACAATCCCGATGATCTCTTGCGGCTTTATAATGCCTGTGCTGATGGTGGCGCTGATGTGGCAATAGGGTCGAGGTATATAAAAGGTGTTAACGTGGTGAACTGGCCAATGGGCCGCGTACTGATGTCGTACGGAGCTTCCATGTATGTGCGGTTTATACTTGGTGTTCCTATTCAGGATACAACTGCCGGTTTTAAATGCTATAAAGCTGTTGTACTCCGTTCCATCGATCTGGATGCGGTAAAGTTTATGGGCTATGCTTTTCAGATTGAGATGAAATACACAGCCTGGAAACTGGGATTTAAAATCGCAGAAGTGCCGATTATTTTCACCGACCGTACGGAAGGAACATCTAAAATGAGTTCCCATATATTCAAAGAAGCCTTTCTGGGCGTAATGAGCCTGCGGTTTAAAAAGATTAAACCTATGGTTGGTTAGATCCAGTCTGTTATATTTACCCCCGATTTATAAATAAGAGAGTATTCATTGCACTGAAAGTCTTTTGATTGTTGGAGTTTGTCCAAAATATATTTATCTTACAAAAAAAGTAGTGTTAATTCCACTTAATGTGAAAAAAATATTGAATATCCGGTTAATCATACGAATAGTTAATTACATTTGTACCATCTAAAAAATCTTTAACCTTAAATACTGTTATTATGAAAAAACTGTTACTTTTCAAGAAAATGATTATCGTTGTTCTTCTGGTCGGCTTGAGTTCAGCTGGTTGGGCACAAATTCTTTACGAAGGATTCAATTATGCTACGCCGGCATATATCGGAGGGAATGGAGATCCTGGTTCAACATCTAATAATTGGGTAACCCATAGTGTTACAGCAGGGGAAACAACTACTATGGATATTAATGACGGAAGTTTGACATATACTGGATTTGCTGCTTCTACAGGAAATAAAGTGTATCTCTTCAGCAATTCAAACGCTACCAGCAGAGACGTAAACAGAGCCTTTACCACTACTGCTACTACCCTTTATTACTCTGCCTTGATAAACATTATAGATAACACCCAAATTAACACATTTGATAACTATTTTATGCATTTTGGCGCAACCGCAGGTATGACCAATACCACTTTTGGTGCCAGATTGGGTGTGGTGAAATCAGCTGACGGTTTACACTTCCAGTTTAATATTGGAAATAATTCAGGCGGCACACCGGTTTTTACACACAGTGGAACCGATCTGGATTTTGGAACAACCTATCTGGTAGTTGTTAAATATGATGCAAGTGTGAGCCCTACCGTTGCAACCTTGTGGATAAATCCTGCTACACTGGGAGGAACTGAACCTACAGGAGGAATTACAAATAGTACAGGAACAAATCCTTTTCCAACTTTTGCTTCAATATGCCTTAGAAACAACGGTACTACACCGAAAGCCTATATTGATGAAATCAGGGTTGGCACAACTTGGGCTGATGTAACGCCTTTCAGTGGTGTTGGTCTCAGCAATAAAGATCAGTCTCTCAGGCAAACATCTATTTATCCAAATCCTGCTACAACATTCTTTAATGTAAAGGCACCAGAAGGCAAATACCTTGTTTCCATTAATAATGCTATAGGATCAGTGGTTAAAACATCGGAAGTGAATACAACAGGAAAAATAGAAGTTTCGGATTTAAATCCGGGCCTTTATTTTGTAACTGTTGAAAATGTAAAAACCAACAAAAAAGAAGTACATAAACTTTTTGTTAAATAAGAGTTTTAAATTAAACTTCAAAAAAAGCCGGGGAATATTTTCCCGGCTTTTTTTATGCATAGCCAGGGAGGAATAAATGAGATAACTGCAAGAATAAAGCGGTTTAAACTATTAGAAAGATAGTTGACCCCGATGTATTATTTTGAGGTTAAAAACACTCGAACAAAAGATTGACTATAATCTTATCGAATCGTCATATCCCTAACTATTCAGCCCTTAAATAGTTTATTTTGCCACTGATTACGCAGATTATACTGATTAATAACCTTATTCATTATTTTACAAAACAAAAAAAACGAAATTACTCATTTAAATTGAACTGTATAATCTTCGTAATCTGTGGCTTGTAGGCATCCCTTATGGCATTTACCGGAC
>JBBRYZ010000139.1:0-10799 GCA_038237165.1 Bacteroidales bacterium
CCATAAACACCGATTACGAAAAATATGACTATCTGTATCCACGAAACCGGTTTTTCCATCAGTGCTTCAGTTCCTTTGAGCCATTGCGAAGGCTTGGTAAGTATAAAATACATCATAACAATGAGCACCACGCCAACAGCTTTGCGGAATATTGCTTCGTTAATATCTGATGCAATCTGTGCTCCTACTATTGCGCCTATCATGGTAGGAATAGCCAGTTTATTTGCTTTTTTAAAATCAAGCACTTTCTTGCGACGGAATTGACTTACAGAAGTCATATTCTGCAGAATTACAGCCACCCTGTTTGTTCCATTGGCAATTCCTGCAGGTAAGCCAAGAAACATAAAAATTGAAAGGGAAATAATGGTGCCACCTCCGGCCAATGTATTGATGAATCCTACAAATACTCCTGAAACAATCAATGCTAAAACTACAAGCCAGGTCATAAACTAAGGATTTAATCAGAAGCAAATGTAAGAAGAGTTACTTGGGTATGAAAAAGATTTTATGCGAAACGCTGTGTGGATTTGTGAAAAAGCGTACTTGGGTTGAAAGTTCTATTCATTAACCGTTTTTAGTAGCTTGCTATGTCTCATCCCATAAGCAAAATACAAAACCAAGCCTATCACCAGCCAGATCAGAAATCGCATCCAATTGGTAATTCCCAGTTCGCTCATCAGATAAAGATTGGTGAGCAACCCCAGCACCGGTATTAATGACCACTGCCTGATAACTGCAAAAACAGTTGTTAAAATAGCCCCAAGTATAAAAACATAAAATGGCAACTGGGTATGAAATCCCTTAGCCATATGGCGGCTCCCGTCGAAAATACCGCTAAAGAACTGTGGATTTGAATACCAGATTATCAACATTATTATCATCCATATCGGAAGTAAATACCTGCGACTGTTTGCATAAGGTACATTAAAACCCCTTTTGTTAACATCGTTATTTCCCCTCGGATGAAGTATCAGAACACCGCCCGAAACGAGGATAAAGGCAAATAATGTTCCTATGCTCGTAAGATCGGTTACTTCGGTAAGGTTCAGGAATAAAGCTGGAATGGCGACCAGGAAACCTGTAACAATGGTGGCAAATGCAGGAGTTTTATATTTTTTATGAAGTTTGGAGAACTTCGGCGGCAAAAGTCCATCGCGGCTCATGCTCATCCATATACGTGGCTGCCCTACCTGAAATACCAGTAAAACTCCGGCCATGGCAATTACTGCGCCCAATGCAATAATTCCTGATAGCTTTGTGAGATGTAATTTCTCGAAAGCAAAAGCTAACGGATCGGAAACACCCAATTGGCTAAATGGTACCATTCCGGTCAGCACAAGGCTGATTATAACATACAAAACTGTTGTTATCGCTAATGCGTAAATCATGGAGCGTGGTAAATCGCGGCGTGGATTTTTGCATTCTTCGGCAGTAGTAGAAATGGCATCGAAACCAATATAGGCAAAGAAAACGCCCGAAACGCCTTTCAGTACACCTCCTATTCCATTGGGTGCAAAAGGGCTCCAGTTTTTCGGATCAATATAAAATGAACCCACAGCAATAACCAGCATCAGTATCCCTATTTTTATAAGCACCATGATATTACTGGCCATTTTGGTTTCGTAAATTCCTCTATAAACCAACCAGGTAATGAAAAAAACAATACCTAGCGCGGGGATATCGGCAATAACCCTGATATCTCCTATATGCGGTGCGGTTAGCCAGGCTTGGTATGCTTCGCGCAGATTTGTATCCAGACCTGCAACTGTAATACCCGATTGAAGCTGTTCAGTTGCCAGTTTAAACCCTTTAGCTGCACTCAGGTAATCAATGGCAAGGTATTCGGGGATATGAATATGAAGCCCACTCAGCAACCCTACAAAATAGCCCGACCACGAAATGGCTACTGCAATATTTCCAATAGCATATTCCATTATCAGATCCCAGCCGATGATCCATGCTATCAGCTCGCCAAAACTTGCATAAGCATATGTGTATGCGCTTCCGCTGATGGGGATGGCCGATGCAAATTCGGCATAGCACATAGCCGATAAACCGCATGCAATTGCTGTAAAAACAAATAGTAACGATACGGCAGGTCCGCCGCTGGCTGCTGCATTGCCAATGGTGCTGAAGATTCCCGCACCAATAATAGCAGCAATTCCCATGGCCGTGAGATCACGCACTCCCAGGCGGCGTTTCATCAGATCAGGATTTCCTTCGTCGGCATGACTAAGGATCATTTCGATGGATTTTTTCCTGAAAAGATTTTGCATAAATGAGAATTTCAAGCGTAAAAGTAACGAATTTCAGGCGTAAAGAGCGTGACTTTTAACCGGAATAGGTTGGAAAAGAAAAAAGCGCCGGTATTCGACGCTTTTTCACTTTAAGAAATAACATTATTGGCATTAGCCTGGCAAAAACAGAATTATTTAAGCGGACTAATTGTTATTTCTATTCCGCTTTCGAACAAAAGTTCAAAAGCACTGGTTGGAAATGGTGGTTTTACACTGCCATAAACATCCAGTTGAAAAGTGCCGTTCATAGCAGAGGAGACATCTGCATCATTAACAATAAAATCAACAGAACGCATGGCTGAAGTAATTGGCGGGGCTGTTGCAATTTCTATGGTTGCGCCACCTGCCGGTGTCACGGTAATCCTGGCCGTATTTATCCATCCAAGTGTAACATCATCGGGCGATACCACCGACAGCCGCATTTTATAAAAATTAATTTTGTCCACAAAGCCTTTATTAGCTCCAAGTATGCTGTCGATATTTACAGTGTATGTCTGCGAATAAAGTGAGTGCTCTGTTTTCAGTAAAGTCAGGGGGTCAACAGTAAAGTGACTGTCGGGCAAGTCATATTTAACTTTAAATTTGACAGCATCTTTAATTTTGGCGCACGAAGGCAGGATGATTAATATTGTTCCTGTAATCAACAAGATTAATATTGTAATCCAGGTGAATCTTGCTTTCATAGTATTATTGTTTAAATGGTTTAAAAAGTGATTTATTGCTTTTTCCCAATCAGTTAGTTGAAGTAGTTTCTAATTTAACGTTCGAAAATCAGTATTAATATTTATACTTTTTTCATGGCAAATTACAAGTCTTCTTATCGTAATAGTTAATGAAGCTTGAACGCAAAAGTAACTTAGTATTGCAGGTAAATGCAGTCAGGAGCTTCGTTGACTCTAAACGCTTTTATTTGATATCAATTGCCCTTTCGGTAAAAGTGAAACTGGCAAATAACCTTCCGGAATATTCAGTATTTTTATAATAACATGACAATCAATTGATAGGCAATGATATTAATATCAATAAAATCTTTGAATAGTATAAAAATAAAATTTCAAAATCAGGATATCAGAAATTGTTCCACAGCATTCACTATTCCCTGTGTATCGATCCCGCACTCGTGGTGAAGTTCAGCGAGTGTTCCCTGTTCGATAAAACGATCCGGAATACCAAGGCGATGGATGGTGGCTTCGTGATAAGCGTTGTCGTTGGCAAATTCAGTAACAGCGCTACCAAGTCCGCCAATAAGGGATCCGTCTTCGAGAGTGATAACTTTTTTAAACCTTTTAAATACGGTATGAAGCAACTCCACGTCCATCGGTTTTAGAAAACGAATATCAAAAAGTGCAACTTCAATATTTTTTTTAGCCAGCTGATTGCAAGCTTCCAGAGCTGTATTTCCGGGATGGCCAATCGATATTATTGCCAGGTCTTTTCCGTTACGAATCATCCGGCCTTTGCCAACAGGCAATTCCGCAAATGGCGTTTTCCATTGAGGCATCACGCCGCGGCCACGAGGATAGCGGATGGCAAACGGCCCCATTCCATCTAGCTGGGCGGTGTACATCATATTCCGAAGTTCTTGCTCATTCATAGGCGAACATATGGTAATGTTGGGGATCGCCCTCAAATAAGCCAGGTCGTAAACGCCATGATGAGTGGCGCCATCTTCACCAACAAGACCTCCACGGTCGAGGCAGAAAACTACGTGAAGATTTTGTAATGCAACATCATGAATTACCTGGTCGTAAGCCCGTTGCATAAAGCTGGAATAAATATTGCAAAATGGGATCAGCCCGTTTGCAGCCATTCCGGCCGAAAAAGTTACGGCATGTTGTTCGGCGATTCCAACATCAAAAGCACGATCGGGCATTTTGGACATCATCAGGTTGAGCGAGCAACCTGTTGGCATTGCGGGTGTTACGCCAACTATTCTTTTATTTAATTCGGCAAGTTCGATAATAGTTTTACCAAATACAACTTGGTATTTTGGTGGCTGATTTTTACAGAGTGTTTCAGTGATTTCACCGGTTTCCATATTAAAAATTCCCGGAGCATGAAATAAAGTCTGATCGCGTTCGGCCTTTTCGAATCCTTTGCCTTTAACGGTTACCACATGAAGTAGTTTAGGTCCCGGAATGCTTTGTAAGTCGCGCATCAGCTGAACGAGTTTTACAACATCGTGGCCGTCAACTGGTCCGAAATACCTGAAACCAAATGCTTCGAAAAGATTGCTTTCCTTTAATAGCGAAGCTTTTACAGCATTACCTATTTGTTTTACTACTGCCCTTGAGTTGGCGCCGTAACGGGTTTTGCCGCCCATTATCCACCAAACTCTATCCTTAAGTTTATTATAAGCGCGGGAAGTAGTAATTGCAGTCAGATATTTTGAAAGCCCGCCTACATTTTTATCAATTGCGATTCCATTATCGTTAAGTATCACCAGGAGATTGGCTTGAGAAACGCCTGCATTGTTTAATGCTTCCATCGCCATGCCGGCTGTCATGGAGCCGTCGCCAATAACTGCGATATGTTGCTGATTCTTCTTGCCAAGCAAGTCTGAAGCTACAGCCATACCAAGTGCCGCCGAAATACTTGTAGATGAATGCCCGGTGCCAAATGCATCATATTCGCTCTCCGAAATGCGCGGAAACCCGCTGATGCCATTTAAAGTACGGTTGGTATAAAAAACATCTTTGCGCCCGGTTAATATCTTATGGGCATATGCCTGGTGGCCGACATCCCAGATCAGTTTATCGTCGGGAGTATTGAAAGCATAATGAATGGCAGTAGTAAGTTCCACAACGCCAAGGCTGGCGCCGAGATGACCGGGATTGCGGGAAATAACTTCGAGAATAAACTGGCGGACATCCTTACATACCTGAGGAAGCTCGTCAACAGGAAGTTTACGAAGATCAGCAGGTGAATTTATATTTGATAACAGGGTGCCCTGTGCGGGAGTCATGATCCGGATTTTGGAGTGTAAAAGTAAGATTTTCCAGCTTAAACGTGCCCGTTTGGAGGATATAAGTGTCGTTAAGGATTGTTAAGAAAAAACCGGGATTCATTTTATAAACCCGGCTCCATGAAATTCAACTGGTTACAAAACGTAACTCAGAATCCGGACTAATCAAAGACCCGTAACAGGTTTTTATAAAAATCCCAGTTCCAGCATTCCTGACTCACTGATCATTTCCCTGTCCCAGGGCGGTTCGAAAGTAAGAGTGACTTTAGCATCGGTTATTCCGTCAACATTTTTCACCGTTTCATAAACTTCTATGGGAAGACTCTCGGCAACCGGACAGTTTGGAGCTGTGAGCGTCATAGTTACATGTGCCACAAAATCATCATCGACAAGGATGGTATAAATCAGTCCCAGGTCATAAATATTGACAGGGATTTCAGGATCATAAATGGTTTTTATAACCTGTACAATTCTTTCGGAGATAATATCTTTTTCTATTTGCTTTTGCATGGGAAGAGTGGAGTTAGAGATTGGGTTTTAGGATTTGGTGCTTAGTGCTTGGTACTTAGTGCCTGGTGATTGGTGATTGGAATTTGGTGATTGGCTAGTCCATGCACCATGCACCCGGCACTATGCACTAAAAAAAATCACACATTCTTTTCCTTCACTTGGTAAGCAAAAGCATACAGCTTAATCTGTTTTACCATCGAAAGTAAACCGTTGCTGCGTGTTGGTGAAAGATGTTCCTTCAATCCTATTTTATCGAGAAAGGTTGTTTCGGCATTAACAATTTCGTCTGGTGTATGTCCCGAAAAAACACGGATAAGCAGGTAAGCTATTCCTTTGGTAATAACCGCATCGCTATCGGCAGTAAAAAAAATGAGGCCGTCCTTATATTCTGAACTTAGCCAAACCCTCGATTGGCAACCAACTATAAGGTTTGCATCTGTTTTCTGCGTTTCGTCAATTAATGGAACCGAGCGCCCCATTTCGATCAGGTAATTGTATTTATCCATCCAGTCGTCGAACTGATTGAACTCTTTGATTAGCTGATCAATTGTTTCGTTAATCGTCATTGTGTCAAATTTTTAAATTCCTGTAAAAACCATTTTCAAATCGTCTTTTTCAATGGTATCCATCAGTTTTATGCGAACAGGATTTTTACCTTGTGAATTGCTTCTATCATCTTATCAACTTCCGCGCGGGTATTGTAAAATGCCATTGAAGCACGCAAGGTACCATTTATTCCTAAACTATCCATCAGAGGTTGCGTACAATGACTTCCGGTTCGAACTGCTAGTCCCAGATGGTCAAGTATGGTTCCAGCGTCGAAAAAATGAATTCCGTCAATCAGGAATGAAATAATTGCTGCTTTTTTTGCTGCGGTTCCTATAATTGTTATTCCTTCCACTTCTTTCAGCCTGCCGGTTGCATAATTCAGAAGGTCGTTTTCCTGTGTTGTAATGAAATCCCAACCCAGACTGTTCAGATAATCAATGGCTGCACCCAAACCCATTACATCAGCAACATTTGGTGTTCCGGCTTCAAATTTATAAGGAATTTCGTTATAGGTGGTTTTCTCGAAAGTAACTTTTTCAATCATTTCGCCTCCCAGCTGATAGGGTTGCATTTTATCAAGCCACGAAGTTTTTCCATACAATCCACCAATACCCATTGGTCCATACATTTTATGCGCCGAAAACACATAAAAGTCGCAATCAAGCTTTTGAACATCAACCGGTCCGTGAGATAATCCCTGGGCGCCATCTACAAAAACAGGCACATTTTCAGCATGCGCTATTTTAACGATTTCATCAATCGGATTAATAGTCCCCAGTGTATTGGAAATATGGCTTACAGCAACCATTTTTGTGCGTTCATTCAGTAATTGCCTGAGAACATCCAGATCCAGTTCGCCGGAGGAATTGATAGGAATTACTTTCAGGAAAGCGCCTTTGCGCTCACAGGCAACCTGCCAGGGAACTATATTTGAATGATGCTCGAGTACCGAAACAATAATTTCGTCGCCGGCATTCAGAAAGGATTCGCAAAACGACCAGGCAACCAGATTAATAGCTTCGGTAGCACCGCGGGTAAAAACAATCTCTGAAGGGCTTCCTGCATTGATAAATGTAGCCACTTTTTCTCGCACATCTTCGAAAGCGCCTGTTGCTTGCTGGCTCAGGTAATGAACTCCCCGGTGCACATTGGCATTGTCATTCAGATAATAGTTGCTGATGGCATCAATAACTGAACGAGGCTTTTGAGTTGTAGCTGCATTGTCAAAATAAACAAGAGGCTTGCCATAAATGGTGCGCGACAGAATAGGGAAATCAGCCCTCACCGATTGGATTTTATCTTCTGAAATAATACTCATCAAGGTTGAGGATCAGATTTTTGTCAAATCAATTTTAAACTCAAGTTTATGCTGCTCCTGCGTGCTACAATTAAGAACACACTGCTCGCATTGCGAAAGTTCACCGCGCAGGCGTTTTTTAACCATATCATCCATACGCAAATGCAATTCGGGAATTGAGATCTTGTTGATAACATCGGCAGCAAAAGCATACATCAGCAATATTTTGGCGTTTGCTTCGCTGATTCCGCGTGAACGAATATAGAACAAAGCTTCGGCATCCAGCTGACCAATTGTGGCTCCATGACTGCATTTTACATCGTCAGCATATATTTCGAGGAAGGGTTTAGTATCGATGCTGGCTTTATCGGAGAGCAGAATGTTTTTATTAGTTTGAAAAGCATTCGTTTTCTGCGCATCGCGATGCACTTTAATGTGGCCGTTAAAAACACCACTCGCATGATCGTCGAGCACTCCTTTAAAAAGCTCACGGCTTTCACACTCAGGCGCTGCATGATTTATAAACACCTGGTTGTCCACATGTTGATGCCGATCCATCAGGTAAAGACCTGAAATATCAGCAAAACTGTGAGAGCCGCTAAGCGTTACATGCGACAAATTCCTGATTAATCCTCCGTTAAGGCTTATGGCATTGGTTGATAAACTGCTGCCTTCATCCTGGTGGAAATACATGGAATTGATCAACGTTGTGTGATCATCCTTGTTCTGAAGCTTATAATGATCGAGGGTTGAATTCTTTCCGATTTTTACTTCAGTAACTGAATTGATAAATGTAACATCGTGATTTATAGAGTCATCACATTGTACGAGACGCAAGTGGCTGTTTTCGCCCAAAATAATGAGATTGCGCGTATTGAGGAAAAGATTTTGTTTGAAATCAGTTATGTTTACCGTTTGCAGATTCTGTTCAACAGTAACATTATCAGGAATATAAATAAATATTCCATCCTGCGACATGGCTGTATTCAATGCGGTAAGGCTTTCAGCATTGTCGTCAGCATATTTTCCATAATGTTCGCTGATCAGCTTCGGGTATTTGCCAAAAGCAGCTGCCAGGCTACCGATAATCATGCCATTCGGGTAAACCTTAATGAGATTTTTCCTGTCGGCAAACCATCCATTGAGTTGAGTTATGAGTAAAGTTTCGAAATGCGGCACATCGCATTTAAAAATTTTATCAATGTCCAGGTCGGATGATGGTGGTTCAGGCAATGCATAATATTCATGATTCAATGCCTTTGAAAGATCGGTGCCACGCCATTTTTCAAGAGCCGAATGAGGGAATCCCATCTTGCTGAACAATTTGAATGCATTGGCGCGCTTTGCTGCCACAAAAGGCGTATCATTTTGAGTGATTTCATGCTGCTTATCAGCAAAAACACTATTCAGATATCCTTTCAGATCGTATATTGTAGGAACTATTTCTGCGTCCATAATTTTAATCTTTTAATTGAATTCCTGAAATCAGGATTCATTTCTAATCCATTCGTAGCCTTTTTCTTCCAGCAGCAGAGCAAGCTCTTTACCTCCCGATTTCACAATCCTTCCATCAAAAAGCACATGCACCACATCGGGAATTATGTACTCAAGCAAACGCTGGTAATGGGTAATTACAACAGTTGCATTATCCGGGCGGCGAAGTTTGTTAACGCCGGTAGCTACAATGCGTAAAGCATCAATGTCGAGACCGGAATCAGTTTCGTCGAGTATGGCCAATGAAGGTTCAAGCATAGCCATCTGGAAAATTTCATTCTTTTTCTTTTCACCACCCGAAAATCCTTCGTTTACTGAGCGGTTGGCGAGTTTTTCCTGCAATTCAAGAAGTTGTTTCTTTTCTTCCATACGAGCCAAAAATTCAGTTGCCGGCACAGGATCAAGGCCTTTGTATTTCCGCTGTTCGTTTATGGCGGTTCGAAGAAAATTGGTGATAGATACGCCGGGAATTTCGACCGGGTACTGGAAACCGAGAAACATTCCTTCACAGGCGCGTTCTTCGGCCGATAATTCAAGGATATTTTTGCCCTTAAAAATGATCTCTCCTTCTGTAATTTCGTAGCCTTCGCGACCGGCGATAACATAAGCCAAAGTGCTTTTGCCTGTGCCGTTAGGGCCCATAATTGCATGTACTTCCCCGGCTTTTACCTCGAGGTTAATTCCATTTAAAATCTGTTTTCCTTTGATGGAAACTTTTAAGTTCCGAATACTTAACATATATATTTATTCTTTAGCAAATTGTAGTGATTGACGGGTTTGAAGGGGTTGAAAAGTTTGAAGAGTTTGAATTGTTTGAGATGTTTGAAGAGTTTCAGGTTTTCAAATCACCCCTTCTCCTTGTCTTTTTCAGATTACCCCACGCTTCCTTCCAAACTGATAGCCAGCAACTTCTGTGCTTCAACGGCAAATTCCATAGGCAAATGCATCAGAACTTCTTTAGCATAACCGTTAACGATCAAACCGATGGCGCTTTCGGAACTGATGCCGCGCTGTTTGCAATAAAAAAGCTGGTCGTCAGAGATTTTAGAAGTAGTAGCTTCGTGTTCAATAATGGATGTGTGGTTTTCAGCTTTGATATACGGATAGGTATGTGCGCCACATTTATCGCCCAACAACAACGAATCGCATTGTGAGAAGTTACGCGAATTTTCGGCCCGCTTAATCACTTTTACCAGTCCGCGGTAGCTGTTGTTACTCTGACCGGCTGAAATACCTTTTGAGATGATTGTACTCTTCGTATTTTTCCCAATGTGAATCATTTTTGAACCGGTATCAGCCTGTTGAAAGTTATTGGTAACGGCTACCGAATAAAACTCGCCGATAGAATTATCACCCATCAATATCACACTTGGGTATTTCCAGGTAATTGCCGATCCTGTTTCGACCTGTGTCCAGGATATTTTTGAATGGCTGCCCTTGCAAATTCCACGTTTGGTAACAAAATTATAAATTCCGCCTTCGCCTTTTTTATTTCCGGGATACCAGTTCTGTACAGTGCTGTATTTTACTTCGGCATCTTTCATGGCAACGATTTCAACAATGGCTGCATGTAACTGATTTTCGTCGCGCATAGGTGCAGTGCAACCCTCCATATAGCTAACGTAGGCGCCTTCGTCGGCAACAATTAAAGTGCGTTCGAACTGGCCCGTATTTGCTGCATTGATGC
>JBBRYZ010000140.1:0-10682 GCA_038237165.1 Bacteroidales bacterium
CAAGGAAATACGAATTTTAATATTTTTCTTTCCGTTTGCTCCAGCCAGTTTAACCAATCGCAGGAAACCGGTCAACGGATTTTTGTAGAAATTGAAGGCCGGAAATATTTACTGGGAGTTCCTTCAGCCTTCGAAATGGGGTTAAATCATTGCAGATGGATCTACAAACACGGCAAAACTATTTTCCAGGTTCGCACCTGGACATCCAAAACCTCTGTGAGAGTTAATCTGGACTTTAAAGTTATCAAAGGTGAAAAGGTTAAGCTTTTAATCACACATCATTTTGATGAAAGCAATGGCTGGACTGTTAAGCCCGGAACTAATGAATGTGAATTTATCGCTAAACCTAAGACAGATAGCATGATTGCCGGTAAATTTCCGGAACCCCAATTCAGGATCATTGTTAACGGTAAAACCAAAATTGGATCGGCTGGTGCCGAAGCGCTTTATTATGATAACAAAACTCATGGGGCATCGTTTTTTATTCTTGATGTACCCAAAACATCAAAGTTTTGCATGAGTTTTATAGGTGAGGTCTGCTCTCCGGCAAACATCGAAAAAATTGAAAATGCTGATAAACAATGGGCTGTTGATTGCCTTGATGCGCAAAAGGATCTGCAGGATCTGTGTTTAAACCTTTCACTGAAAGGGAATCAAAAAGATGTTGCTGCCATTCGCGAAATTCTCCCATGGTACAGCATGAATGCTATTACCCATTTCCTGACACCTCACGGATTGGAACAATTTGGTGGCGCTGCATGGGGTACACGCGATGTTTCGCAGGGGCCGTTCGACCTTTTAATGTGCCTTCAAAAATACAGCGAAGCCCGGAAGCTTTTACTAACCATTTTCTCGAATCAGAATCCGGTTGGTGACTGGCCACAGTGGTGGATGTTCGACAGCTACTTTAATATTCGTGCCGGCGATTGCCACGGCGACGTTTATTACTGGTGTCTGATTTCGTTAAGCAACTACATAAAAGTTACCGGCGATATAAAAATACTCAACGAGCTACTCCCCTATTTCCATGAAAAAGGAGTCGCTTTTGCTGAAAAAACACCGCTCAGCGAACATATTGACAGGCTTATCAAAATGATAACTGATTCATTTATTCCCGGAACTGCACTGGTGCCTTTTGGCGGTGGCGACTGGAATGATTCGCTTCAGCCCGTTAGCAGGCAATTAGCCGAACGAATGATTTCCAGCTGGACGGTGGAAATGAATTACCAGGCTTATAATCAGTATCAGACTGTTTATGAACTGATTGGCGATAAAAATAAAACAAAAAAACTGGAAGAAATCTGTGCAAACATTAAATCAGATTTTAACAAATACCTGATTAAAGATGGAGTTGTTGCCGGTTATGGTTTGCTTGAAGAAGATGGCAGCATAAGCGTTTTGCTTCACCCAATGGATAAAAAAACAGGCATTAAGTATAGTATCCTTCCGATGGATCGGGGAATTATAAGCGGAATTTTCACGAAAGAACAAGCGCTTCACCACCAGGATTTGATTGAACAACATCTGAAAGGCCCGGATGGCGCCAGGTTAATGGATCGTCCGCTTAAATATAAAGGCGGCATTCAAACAATTTTCCAAAGAGCCGAAAGCAGCACATTTTTCGGTCGCGAAATTGGCCTGATGTATATTCATGAACATATACGCTATGCCGAATCACTTGCAATTATGGGCAAGGCAGAAGCTTTCGTGAAAGCGCTGCGGCAGGCAAACCCTGTTGCATACCGAGAAGTTGTTCCCTGTGGAGACATCAGGCAGTCCAATTGTTATTACAGCAGTTCGGATGTAACATTTAAAAACCGCTATGAAGCCGATGAACGCTACGATGAAATAAAAACGGGAAAAATAGAACTTAAAGGCGGGTGGCGTGTTTATTCAAGTGGGCCAGGCATTTACATTACGCTTATTGTCTCGCGATTGCTTGGCTTGCGAACTGAATTCGGAAACGTTATTATAGATCCTGTTATACCGCTTTCTTTTGATGGTTTTTCTGCTACTATGAATTTTTTGGGTCATTCAATTACATTCAAATTTAATATAAAAGAGGAAAGTTTCAGTCCAAAAAATATAAGCATAAACGGCAAAGTCATCGAATTCATTCATGAAAAGAACAAATACCGGGTGGGAGGAGCAGTAATCGCGGCGGATCTGTTTTTATCAATGCTGAACCGGAAGGGAAATACAGTTGAAATACAACTGTAAGTAATGATTCTACCTTATTTTTAACAGGCTAAACTACCTTGAAAATCTGATTAAAGAAAGTAAAATGCTGTTTTTATGAAAGTTGCACCTTCTTTAGCAGTATTAGTGTCATTGATTATCTTTTCTCAGCGTCATTTGCGGGCGCAATCCAGGTTCTTTTCCACAACTCATTGCTCACATACTGCTTTTCAATACATTACCAACAGCATTAAACAACAGAATAAAATGGATTTTTCTGATACAAGGTTCTCAATTAACCTTACAAAGCATAAATTTCCGAATAGGCATCTTACATTTACAAAAATCCTTAATACTAATTATCAATATGTTAAATCTAAATATCACAATTTGATGTATTGATGTAGAGGTTCAAAAATAGCGCTTCATTCGGATGTAGTAACCATGATGTGGCAATGCACTAAATTATTAAATAAATATCTTGGATAATTTGTAAATTTGTGTGTACAACAAACGATTGCAGAAATAAAAAAGCTGAATTCAATAAAAACAATATTTACCTAACAATTCTGAAACCTGATTTTAATCAATCTTAATGTTATGGAAAAATCTCTATCTCTAAAACAGGTCATCTCCGTGGCAAAGAATATTCTTTTGCTTTTGTTTTTGTCATTTTTCTGCACTGCTGCTTTCGGGCAGTTTCGAACCATTACAGGCCAGATTTCATCTGCTGACACAAAGGAAACGCTGCCAGGCGCATCTGTAGTTATAAAAGGTACAACTAAAGGTACTTCAGCCGATATAAATGGCAAGTATACGCTCAATGTACTTCCAACTGAGAATGTACTTTCATTTTCAATGATTGGGTTTGAACCAATGGATATAACAATCTCAGACCAATCTGTAATTAATGTAAGTCTGGAAACCATGAAAGTAACCTTAAATGAATTCGTGGTAGTTGGATATGGTGTTCAAAAGAAAAGTGATATTACAGGGGCGACTATTCAGATTAAAGGCGCTGAACTTTCAAAACAACCGGTTATGACTGTTACGCAGGCCATGCAAGGAAAAGTGTCAGGAGTGCAGGTAATCAGTTCCGGAAGTCCTGGATCAACGCCGCAGATGAGAATAAGGGGAACCAGCACTTTACTTAGTGGCACTAATGTACTTTATGTTGTAGATGGTGTGTTAACCGATGATATTACCAATGTGAATACTGCGGATATTGTTGACATGAACATCCTGAAGGACGCCTCCTCCTCTGCAATATACGGATCAAGGGGAGCCAACGGGGTAATAATAATAACAACCAAGAAAGGAAGCAGTAAATCAGGCAAACTAAGTATCAATTATAATAATAATATAGGTATAAGGCAGGCTGCAGATCTGGTAAAAATGGCTTCGGCCGATGAATATAAAAATTACTACCAGGCTGCGACAGGAACTGCCATTACCGGGCCAACGGCTTATACTGATTGGTACAAGACGATACTTCGCAATGCCTTTGAGCAAAACCATAACCTATCGGTTTCAGGGGGCACTGATAAGGCCACTTACTTCTTTAGCGGAAGTTATCTGAATGACGAAGGAATTGTTCTTGGAAATCAATTTAAAAGAATAACACTCCGGACAAATCTTGATTTCAATATTTCAAAATACATAAAAACCGGGATACAGGCATCCTTTGCAAATTCAGTAAATGAAAACGGGTTCAACGATCTTGATATTGACGAAAACGGGAATATAGGCGCGGCTTTCAATGATGCTTACCGGGCTCCTCCAATAATTGCGGCCATGGTGGGAGATAAATATGGAAACGTTTCAGCCTTCAACGGTCAGGTTGGGAATCCCTTACTCGATATTCAAAACAATAAAGTAAGGGTTGCCGTTAACCGTATTCAGGGAGCTGGTTATCTGGATATTACACCACTTTCATACCTTACTTTTCATTCCAGTTTAGGCGCCGATCTCATTTACAGGCAAGCCAGGCTGTATGATTACAAATTCCTGAATGATGAAAGCACCTTTGATGTTGCGGGAGGAAATCAACTAAATACCCTGAGTTATCTGGCTAATAAAAATGTTCAGGATTTCAAATGGGTGTGGGATAACTACCTTACTTTTTCAAAGAAGTTTGGCAAGCATGATATTAAACTGATGGCGGGTACCACTGCCGAAAAATTCCAGGAATCGTGGCTACTCGGAAGCCGGAAAGATGTACCGGCCGATCCGAACCTTTGGTACCTTTATAACGGTCTTGCCAACAGTTCACAGAATGATGGCAAGGGAGATATCTGGACAAGGAATTCATACATGAGCAGATTAAATTATAATTATGATGATCGCTATCTTTTAACTGCAACAGTAAGGCGCGACGGCAGTTCCCGTTTTCCGGAAAAAAACCGCTGGGGTACTTTCCCTTCTATAGGCCTGGCATGGAATATTTATAAGGAAAACTTTATGAAGTCGCAGGAACTCTTTGATGTACTTCGTGTTCGCGCAAGCTGGGGTATAGTCGGAAATGACCAGATTTCGACGGATGCTTTTACCAATACAGTTGTTCCCAATCTGGCATATCCATTCAGCGGCAGCGCTTCAGGCGCAACTAACGGCAGCCAGATCAATCAGATCAAAGATCCCAATATCAAATGGGAAAGCACTTCCGAATATGACTTCGCCCTCGAATTCGGAATGTTGAAAAATCGCCTTACCGGCGAAATGAACTATTACAACAAGAAAGTTGATAATGCGCTCATTAATGTAAATATTCCTTCAACCGTTGGTGATGCTGATCACGTCATTCTCACCAATGCAGCATCTATACAGAATACCGGGGTTGAATTGATGCTGAACTGGAAGAGCCAGATCAACAAAAACCTGACTTATGGAATTGGTGCCAACGTAACTCTTAATCAGAATAAAGTAGTAGGCCTAAATGGTGGCGAACCCATACTGGGAGGCAATATCGGGGCATCGCAGGGATTTACAACACTTACGGACAACAATCATGCAATCGGTAGTTTTTATGTACTGAAAGTGCTTGGCGTTTTCCAAACCGATGCTGAAGTTCTGGCTTATGTGGATAAGAATGGAGCTGTTATACAACCATCCGCAAAGCCCGGAGATTTCAAATATCTTGACAAGAACGGGGATGGTAAGATTGATGACAAAGACAGGGATTTTGCAGGTTCCTACCAGCCTAAAGCCTATTTTGGAGTAAATTTTAATGTTACCTACAAAAAATGGGATTTCAGTATGGACATTTATGGAAATGTTGGAAACCAGGTATATAACGGGAAACGGGCTATTCGTATTAACGGAAAAGACAATATTGAATCGGCGCTCGTGTATAGCCGATGGAATGGCGCAAGTAATCCCAGTCAGTCACAACCAGGCGCAAATACGGGTAACCTCCTTGCATCAGATTATTTTGTTGAATCCGGAACCTTTTACAGGATTAATAACCTGACAGTTGGCTATACCTTTTCGGAAACATTGCTAAAAAAGATAAATATCAGTAGCCTGCGGATTTTCGCCACGTCTCAGAATCTGTTCACCCTCAAGAAATATTCAGGATTTACCGCTGAATTGCCTGGGAGTCCTCTGGATTCAGGTATCGAGCTTAGCTCCTACCCTACCACACGGACAGTCGCACTGGGAATAAATCTGAATTTTTAATCTTAAAATACTGAAATCATGAAAAAACTATATATATCATTTTTCCTGACAGCACTTTTGTTTGTATCCTGCTCGAAATCTTTTCTGGATGTTCCTATTCAGGGAGGTGCCACCACAGCATCTGATCCTGAACTGGCACAAAAACTGGTTACAGGAGCCTATAACAGCCTTTTACAAGGCGACTCATGGGGTTCGGGAGATGTTCATGGATTTGCATTTGTCTCAGTAACCGACATTGCTTCCGATGACGCTGACAAAGGAAGTTCAGCTGATGATCAGAAAGTTCCCGTCGGAGATATTGATGATTTCAATCTCACTGCTACGAACAAATTTGCCGAAACCCTCTGGAGCGGTCATTATAACGCAATTGGTACCATTAACCAGGCTTTGCTGGCGCTGAGCACAGCTAATATCGACAGCAAGACCAAATCCAATCTGATAGCCGAGGTAAAGTTCCTAAGAGGTTATCTGTACTTCAACCTTGTAAGGATGTTTGGTGATGTGCCTTTAGTGATGCGGGTTCCTAAAGATCAGACCGATGCTAACAATGACCCTGCTTTCCAGACCCGTGCCCTTAAACAGGTTGTTTATGATACTATTGTTTCCGATCTGCAGTTCGCGGTAAATAATCTGCCATTGAAATCAGCATATCCCGTGGGACATGCCAACAAAGGAGCTGCTGAATCTCTGCTGGCGAAGGTTTATATGTATCAACAGAATTGGCAAAAAGTGTATGACCTTACAAAAGATGTTATTTTATCGAACCAATATAGCCTGATGAGTGATTACAGCATACTTTGGAGGCAAAAAGGCGACAATTGTGCTGAATCCATTTTTGAAATCGAAACCGGATCCTACAATAATTCTAATCTTGGGATTAGCAACTACACAGTTAGCCAGGGAGTTAGAGTTGGCGGATTAGGTGGTTGGAACGATCTTGGCTGGGGGTTTTGCGATCCCTCACCTGATTTGATTAATGCTTATGAACCAGGCGACTTACGTAAAGATGCTACTGTTATTATGATAGATAATTCCGGTACACACAAAGGAACTGTGCTTTGGGACGGATTCAGGATTCCCAGTTCTGATTCGGTTCAGAATCTTTATTATAACTACAAGGCATATACAAGCGCCACCAAGGAAACTTTTGCCAATTCTGATGATAAGGACAGACCCAAGAACATTAAAATATTAAGGTATGCGGATGTTCTGCTGATGAATGCTGAAGCAGCTTCACATATAGGCCAGGATATGAACGGACCTTTAAACCAGGTACGTATCCGTGCGGGATTACCAGCTGTTAGTGCAACAATTGATGCAATATGGAAAGAACGAAGAGTGGAATTGGCTATGGAACATGACCGTTTCTGGGATATTGTTCGCCAGGGAAGAGCCAGCCAGGTTATGAATGCCGTCGGTAAGCATTTTGTTACCGGTAAAAACGAATTGTTACCTGTACCAAACTCTCAAATTCAGCTGAGCGGAGGAAAACTTACTCAAAACAATGGATATAATTAATTCAATGCAACCTTTTCTTCGTTATACTACCCTATACTAAGAGAACATAATAAACGTTATTAAAATAATCAACCTTAAATCCAATAAACCTAAATTTAAAAACAATTGCCTTATGAAAAAAAACACGAAAATTTCTTTAATCCTTGTATCAGCATTCCTGGTACTTGGAATGGTGGGTTTCAACTCATGCAAGAAAAGTAGCGACCCACTTCCAAAGATTAATGGCTATGACAATTCTGACCAGGTGGCTGCCACTTACCTCAAAGCCCACTGGACGTTTGATGACACCTACAATGAAGCGATCTCATCTACTGCTCCTTCAAATAAATACGGTGGAACTGCTTTTGCTGCCGGGCAAATTGGAAAAGCGCTGAACCTCACTGCCGGAACAGTTGTTTATCCTTCGATTGCAGCGATAGGCGGAGCTAATTCGCTGTCAGCTTTTACTATAAGTCTTTGGGTAAATGTAAAAGGCACTAAAAATGGTACAGGTGCATTTACCAGTTTTTTCGGTATTATCCCTACAAATGTAGCCGATATCTGGGGCAATGTTATGGCGCTTGCTGAAACAGCTAGACATCCAGCCACATCTGATACTCTGGAAATTAAGAGCTACCTTAACACAACCCTTGCTGATAATTCACAAAGCGGTCAGGATAATATAGCTCAGTTAGCAAACGGTAATGGAAACTGGTTCCTTGGTGCAAACAAATGGTCTCTTTTTGTAATGACCTGGGACGGAACAACGCATCAGTTCATGCTTTATGCTAATGGTGTTCCGGTTGGCGCATACTCCGACAGGGGAACCACTCCTGCACTTTTAATGCGGACTCCTTGTCAGGCCGTTTTCGGAAGCCTTGCAGCTTCTGATATAGGCTTTGCAAATGCTGGCACCAGAGGTAGCTGGTATCCAATGGCAACTGCTATGGTTGATGATGTAAGAGTATTCAATACTCCACTCGCACAGGCTGATATCACAGCATTGTACAATTTAGGTGTTGCCGGAAGGTAATCTGATTCGTATTAAAAAAATCATGCGTACCTAAGCATTAAAGGCCATCAAACTCCTGGTCGGAAAGCAGAAACGACCTGATTTTTGCCTGGCTGCTGAAACGAAAGAGCTTGGATATTCTAAGCTCTTTTGTTTTTAATTTTAACTTCCGGCAACTGATCCCGATAATAGCAAGTATCACAATTCTTTTCCCTTTTCATTCATGCTGAACAAACTTATTCTTTTTGTTTCACTTTTTACATTAATCTCCTGCAAGAAGGATAATAATACGCCTGTTGTTCCTGAGCAATTCAACATTGCGCAGGTTGTTATGAACGGGCAAAAGGGATTAACTTCATTTTTAAATATTTCTTCACCGGTTGAGTGCAAAATTATATTCTCAGCTCCGGTTGATACTTCAACTATCCGGAAATCAATATTTTTCACTTCCGAGACCGGAAATTCAATACCAGTTATACTTACCACTTTGAATGGCGACACTACCATCAGCCTGGTAAACCTTCAAAAATTAAATCCTCTTTCAGTTTATTATATTTCGATCAGGAACAACCTAGCTTCCAAAAGCGGGACAAATATGGCAGTTGATTATGTTATTAAGCTAAAAACATCAATTGACACAACAGATAAATTCCCAAGGATTACTGATGATCAGCTCTTGCAACTGATACAGGAAAAAACATTTAAATATTTTTACGACTTTGCCCATCCGGTAAGCGGCATGGCGCGCGAACGAAATAATTCAGGGGATTATGTTACAACCGGTGGCTCAGGATTTGGGCTTATGGCTCTGGTTGTTGGGATAGAAAGGAAATTTATAACCCGGAATGACGGTCTTACCCGCCTGGATAAAATAGTATCCTTCCTCGAAACATGTGATCGCTTTCATGGCGCATGGCCACACTGGATAAACGGAGCTACCGGCAAAACGATTCCTTTCAGCACAAAAGACAATGGCGCTGACCTGGTAGAGACTTCATTTATGGTGGAGGGATTAATCACCGTAAGGCAGTACCTGAAAAGCGATCAACCTGTGGAAAACGCATTAATCAGCCGGATTAATGCACTTGTAAATGCTGTGGAATACGACTGGTTTACGCGAAATGGTCAAAATGTGCTTTACTGGCACTGGTCGCCCGATTACGCATGGGCTATGAATATGCCAATAAGAGGTTACGATGAAGCCTTGATAACTTATGTACTTGCAGCTTCATCAACATCGCACACTATTTCCAAAACAGTTTATGATCAGGGTTGGGCAGGAAACGGTTCCATCAGGAACAATAAAACCTTTTACAACTATGCGTTACCGGTAGGATACGATTACGGCGGTCCACTTTTTTTCGCCCATTATTCATTCCTCGGACTTGACCCTCGTCATCTTTCGGATGCTTATGCAAATTACTGGACACAAAATGTTAACCATTCGCTAATCAATTACTCCTATTGCGTGGCAAACCCAAATAAGTTTACTGGTTATTCTGCTAATTGCTGGGGATTAACTGCCAGCGATAACCCATGGGGATATAGCGCTCAATCACCAACCAACGACTTAGGAGTAATAAGCCCGACAGCAGCGGTATCGTCGCTTCCATATACACCTGTAGAGTCCATGAATGCAATAAGATTTTTTTATTACAAACTTGGGGATAAACTCTGGGGCACTTATGGATTTTATGATTCCTTCAGTCTTAATGAAGCGTGGTTTGCCAACTCTTACCTGGCCATTGACCAGGGTCCTGAGGTATGTATGATCGAAAATTACCGCACAGGTCTGCTCTGGAATCTCTTTATGAGCGCCCCCGAAGTGAAGACAGGATTGACAAAACTGGATTTCAGGTACACGAAATAATAAGAATCTCTGATATGGAAAATGCGACCAATTCAAATGATATAGTTTTCCTTTGATAATTTAAAAGCCTTGGTTTGGGGTGATTGGGAGGGTATTGGGATTTCCTGATCCCTCCTTTTCCCAATTTAACAAAAACTAAAGTTCCTGATTATAGTTTCGGTATTTGAAACGCAGCAATATGAATAAAGCGGTGTAATAGATATTTGTTGCAATTTTTATAGTGACATCATTCCAATGCAGTTCATAATTGTTTATGTTACCCATGAATACAGGCTGGAAGCTATGGATAAAGAAGTTCCTTATTACTTCACCATCGAAGCAATAAACGAAAATGGTGTAAGTTTGCAAACCCCGGTTCAAAAAGCAGATTAATTGTAACATCGCAATTTATATCCGATATAATCAATAAAACAACAGGTTTAAACATGAAAAATACAAAAACGCTGA
>JBBRYZ010000141.1:0-10308 GCA_038237165.1 Bacteroidales bacterium
AGCATCACGTACATAGGGAACGATGAAGATTACAAAAATCTGTGGATCGGAAAGCTGCAATTGAAATAAGAAATGGCTGTATATTTATTCTGTAAAATACTAAAAGCAATATCCCCGGAGAAAGTTGAAAACTCTCCGGGGATTTTATTTATCGCCACAGTCGTCCGGTAAAATTCATGTGTGAGTAGTCAGGATGCCAATCCTAAGTTTTTTTTATAATTTTATGTTGTTAGGTGTATCTTATTGCTGCTGCCCTTTCCTGCAATTAACATGACAGAAAAAAGCACACATAGCTATTAATCACTGGCTTCGAGGAAGGCGAAAATTACAAATTATTCATCGTAATTATCCCTTATTAATCATAAAGTTGAATTTAAAGCCAGGCTTTGTATAGTTTCTTCAGTAACCAGGTTTAACAGGCCATCGCGGATACTGGCATACTTATTATGCAACGGACAAGGATTGTTTTCGTCACAATGTTTTAGCCCAAATCCACAGCCATAAAACAGGTTTGATCCTTGAATGGCCGTAATCAGATCTTTGAGGGGTAAGGCCGCTTTGTTTTGATCAAAATAAAATCCACCACCTTTTCCTTTCAGTGAATTTAAAAATCCTTGTTTTACTAATCGTTGTAAAATTTTGGCTGTATAAAAATGTGGAGCATCAATCTGCCCGGCAATTTCAGCTATTCCCGGCCGATTGCCTTGCGTATTTTGGGACTGTATATAAACCAACCCTCTTATAGCGTATTCGGTTTCTTTATTGAACATGCACCTTGCTTTATAGTAAAAAATAGGACATGCAAAAGTACAAATAAAATTTATAAAATAAAGAAAGACCTTTTTGTCCTTTATTTGTTTTTATATTTATCTTTGCCGAAAATTTAAACTACTCATCATGTCGAATCAATTGAACACAGAAACAACCATTGGCGATATCGTAACCAACGATTTCAGAGCTGCATCCATATTTAAAGAAGCTGGTATCGACTTTTGCTGCGGAGGGAATAAAAGCCTTAACGAAGCCTGTAAAGAAAAAGGAACAGATGTATCCCATTTAATTCAGCAACTTGACACACTGGCAAAAACACCAGTAAGCGGTGCCATGAATTTTAAAGAATGGGACCTTGGTTTTCTGAGCGATTATATAGTGAATACTCATCATAAATATGTACTAAAGCATCTGCCGGAACTGGTTTTTTATACTCAGAAAATAGCCGATGTTCACGGCCCTCATCATCCTGAACTTATTGAAGTAGCTGATTTGTTTTCAAAAATAAATGCAGAACTCCTTCAGCACATGAAAAATGAAGAAGAAGTATTATTTCCTGCGATCAAAGTAGCTGAGAAGAATGCTACTCCCGAAGTAAAAGCAACCATCATTTCCGAAATCACCCGTATGCAGGGCGAACATGAGTTTGCCGGCGGAGCGATGGATAAAATTAATGTACTGACCAATAACTATCTTATTCCTGAGGATGCCTGCAATACCTACCTGGTTTCACTCCAGTTGCTTGAACAATTTGAAGATGACCTTCATGTGCATGTACATCTCGAAAATAATATTCTTTACCCGAAAGCATTGAAGTTGGCGGAGTAAAAAAAATTGGGATGTCGAATTTCGAATGTAGGATGTAGGATGACGGAATGCCAAAGACGGTAGGCTGAGGAAGACAGAAAAAATCCACGAATCCTAGTTAAACCGTAAGGTGCAGAAATAAACTTTCAGCTTCAAGAAAAACCTGATTATCATGATAAGTGCAACCCAAAACCTTGAAAGCGATCATGTCCAGATCCTTCGCCTGGTCGAAGTAATGGAGCGGATTACCGAATCGGAACAGCCCAATACGGAGCATCTGGATTTGATTGTAAAAATTATACGCGAATTTTCCGATGGTATTCATCATGCTAAAGAAGAACAGCTATTGTTCCCTTTGATGGTTCAAAAAGGCTTTTCGAATGAAACAGGTCCGGTAGCAGTAATGCTTCATGATCATGTGGAAGGGCGTCATTTCGTTAAAGAAATAGCGGAAAATATTTCGCTGTTAAAGGAAGGAAATTCAGCGGTATTAAAAACTCTTTATTCCTATATGCTTGCATATACCGATTTGTTGAAAAACCATATTACCAAGGAAAACAATGTACTTTTTCGCATGGCTGATAATGTTTTCACAAATGCTGAGCAGGAATCACTGCTGCTCGAATTCGCAAAAGTGGAGGGAAAACATGAAAATGGTTCCGGCAAAGTTGATTACTTAACCATGATTGATCATCTTGCAAAAGAATATTCCCTTTAACAATCAGCACTAAGCACCATGCACTAACCACCATGCACTAAGCACCAAGCACCATGCACTAAACTCCATGCATCATGCACTTAAAAACTTTTTGCTCACAATCATCGTAAACATTATCAAAATTAACCTAACAAACACAAACAATTAGCTAACCATTTAAAACAACTTATCCATTTACTTATGACAACAAAAAAACTCTGGATTGCTTTTATCGCAGTCATGGTTATTTCATTTGCCGTGCTGGGTTATTTTGGCAGGGAAATCTATAGGAAAGCCCCGCCAATTCCGGCACAGGTAGTTACTACTAATGGCACAGTTCTGTTTACAGGCCAGGATATAAAAGATGGTCAAAACATCTGGCAATCCATTGGCGGTCAGGAAGTAGGCACCATTTGGGGTCACGGTGCGTATGTAGCACCCGACTGGTCGGCTGACTGGCTGCATCGTGAAGCCGAATTCATACTCAACCATTATGCCCATGAATACGACAGCATGGATTATAAAGATCTTCCGGCTGAAAAACAGGCCATGTACAAAGTGCGTTTGCAAAAGGAATTACGTACCAATACCTACGATGAGGCAAAAAATGTATTTGTAGTTTCACCTTTGCGTGCCGCTGCAATTGCTGATGTAAGCAAGCATTATGCCAGCCTGTTTATGAACGATCCTGCGCTTGAACAACTGCGTGGATATTATGCCATTCCTCCAAATACGATTAAAACTGAGGATCGTATGGCAAAGATGAATGACTTTTTCTTCTGGACCGCCTGGGCTTGCGTTACCAACCGTCCTGACAGTCAGATTTCGTATACCAACAACTGGCCTGCCGAAGAACTTGTGGACAATAAACCCACCAGCGCTCTTATTTTATGGACGGGTTTCAGTGTAATCATGTTACTGATCGGAATTGGATTACTGGTTTGGTATTATGCATCCAGTAAAGAAGACGAACCTGCAGAAATGTTGAAACAGGATCCTTTCTTCGGACTGGCGATGACTCCTTCAATGAAAGCTACTCTTAAATATTTCTGGGTAGTTACCGCTCTAATACTGGTACAGATAATCATGGGCGTAGTAACGGCGCATTATGGTGTTGAAGGAGAAGCTTTTTATGGTCTTCCGTTGGCACAGATCCTCCCCTATTCATTGTCGCGTACCTGGCATATACAAATTGCCATTTTCTGGATTGCAACATCATGGCTGGCAACAGGTCTTTACCTGGCTCCAGCTGTTTCGGGTCACGAACCAAAATTTCAACGGCTTGGAGTAAACTTTCTCTTTATTGCTTTACTTGTAATTGTTGTTGGTTCTTTAATCGGACAATGGTTTGGTATCATGCAGAAACTGGGACTGGTAAGTAACTTTTACTTCGGACACCAGGGATATGAATATGTGGATCTGGGCCGTTTCTGGCAGGCTTTCCTATTTATTGGTCTTGTTCTCTGGCTTTTATTAATGGGGAGAGCAATCTGGCCAGCCTTACAAAAGAAAGATGAAAGCAGGCACCTTCTGGCTATGTTTTTAATTGCTTCGGTTGCTATTGCTGCATTCTACGGTGCCGGTCTTATGTGGGGCCGTCAGACAAACCTTGCCATCGCAGAATACTGGCGCTGGTGGGTTGTTCATCTCTGGGTTGAAGGATTTTTCGAAGTGTTTGCAACGGTTGCCATCGCTTTCCTTTTTGTAAAGCTAAATCTGATCCGCGCCACAACGGCCACCTCCAATGTGTTGTTCTCAACCATCGTTTTCCTTTCGGGTGGTATTTTGGGAACTTTTCATCATCTGTATTTTTCGGGAACGCCAACAGCCATACTTGCTTTAGGGGCATCATTCAGTGCGCTGGAAGTTGCACCACTTGTACTGATAGGATTTGAAGCGTATGGCACACTTAAACTCTCGCGAACTAACAACTGGCTACAGAATTACAAATGGCCGATCTATAGTTTCCTTGCAGTTTCCTTCTGGAACCTTGTAGGCGCCGGTATATTCGGATTCCTGATCAATCCCCCAATTGCTTTGTACTACATGCAGGGATTGAATACAACGGCTCTTCACGGTCATGCAGCATTGTTTGGTGTTTATGGAATGCTTGGTATAGGGCTGATGCTCTTTGTGGTTCGTACCATGGATGCCGGTGCAATCTGGAAAGAAAAATATATCCGTTTTGCTTTCTGGGCCATTAATATCGGTTTGGCCCTTATGATCCTGATCAGCTTGCTCCCTGTTGGATTAGCTCAAACATGGGTAAGTGTTAAATATGGATTATGGTATGCCCGCTCAGCAGATTTTATGCAGGGTAGTACATTATCATTCTTCCGTTGGTTAAGAGTAATAGGTGATACTATTTTTGCACTTGGAACTCTTTCATTAGCCTGGTTTATCGTAGGGTTGAAAACAGGATGGAGTATTAAGAAGGATTAAATCATTTATTTGCATTGATTTTAAAAATACCCGGATGAATCTTCACCGGGTATTTTTTTTTGCACATGTTTGTAAAAGAACTTTAAAACAAAGCACTGGTAATTATTCAGAACGAATATAAATTGACTTAAAAATCATATTGTAAAAAATTCATACATTATAAATTGTATATTTGGTTCAAAGTTGGGTAAAGAATTCTTTAATTTTTTCACTATGAAAAAATCTCCCTTAATTGCCACATTCCTCATTCTATTCTCCATTCCATTTGCCCTACGGGCGCAAAACAGTGGTGAAGAAATATTTAAAAAGGTATGTTCTGCATGCCATACCATCGGTAAAGGCAGGTTGGTTGGCCCCGATTTAGGGGGTGCTCCCCAAAGATTAGATCATAAATGGATGATTCGGTTTATCCGTTCATCACAGGAAATGGTAAAATCAGGCGATACCGCTGCTGTGGCAATTTTCAACCAGTTCAACAAAATCCCTATGCCCGATAACGCGTATAGTGATGAACAAATAATCAGCATAATTAAATACATCGATGTTACAGGAGGTGCTACGCCGATTGCTGCCGGTGCTACTACGAGTGCTGCCGATACCGCTACCATTCAATATTCTGCTGAAACCGTTCAGGCCGGAAATGCGCTTTTTTACGGCAATACGCGTTTTGCTAATGGTGCTCCTGCTTGTAGTGCTTGTCATAACATTAATAATAAATCTATAATGGGAGGGGGAAAACTGGCACTCGACCTCACTGGTGCGTACGTTAAGCTTGGGCCTGCGGGTATCAAGGCTATTGTAGCAAATCCGCCTTTCCCCGCAATGAAAACAGCTTTGCTCAATCACGATCTCAAGAATGAAGAAATAAATGCTGTAATTTCTTTGTTGAAATCAATGGATGAAAGTAAAAATAAAAATCAGAATACGGAGACAGGTGGGATAATATTCTTCGCTCTAGGACTTATTTTTGCCATATTTATCCTTTTTCAAATTTATATTTTCTATGATGGCAGAAAGATCACCTGATTTCCTATTTTAATTTTTAGTTGGTACACAATGTTGAAACAATAATTAAAAGACTGAACCATGAGTTGGATTAAAGACATGATTTCTCCAAAGACCAGGCAGTGGGAAGAGTTTTACCGGAATCGTTGGCAATACGATAAAGTAGTTCGAAGTACCCATGGGGTGAATTGCACGGGAGGATGCAGTTGGAATATACATGTTAAAGAAGGTATAGTTGTTTCGGAGTTCCAGGCTCTTGATTATCCTTTGCTTGAGGATTCGCTTCCTCCTTATGAGCCTAGGGGTTGCCAGCGGGGAATTTCCTTTTCCTGGTATTTATACAGCCCGGTCAGGGTTAAATATCCTTTAATCCGTGGTGCTTTGCTGGATTTGTTCGCTGAAGAAAAAGCAAAGACCGGTGATGCTTTACTTGCCTGGGAAAATATACAGAACGATCCTGAAAAAAGAAGACGATATCAGAAAGCCCGTGGAAAAGGTGGCTTCCGGCGAATCAGCTGGGACGAAGTCCTTGAACTTATCGGCGCAGCAAATATTTACACGGCAAAGAAATATGGCGCAGACAGGGTGGTAGGATTTTCACCAATCCCTGCCATGTCAATGCTAAGTTTTGCTGCCGGATCAAGGTTCCTACAATTGTTTGGTGGTGTACACCTTAGTTTTTACGACTGGTATTGCGATTTGCCCAGTTCATTTCCTGAAGTCTGGGGAGAACAAACCGATGTAGGTGAAAGCGCAGACTGGTACAACGCCAAGTTTGTCGCCGTAATGGGCGCTAACCTTGGGATGACACGGACACCCGATGTTCATTTCTTTGCTGAGTCGCGGCATAATGGAACAAAAACCGTAGTGTTTTCACCCGATTTTAGTATGGTGTCAAAATACGCCGATCAATGGATACCCGTGCATGCCGGGCAGGACGGTGCATTCTGGATGGCAGTAACGCATGTAATTTTGAAAGAAACGCATGTGGATAAGCCGGTTCTCCAGTTTATTGAATACACAAAAAAATACAGTGATGCTCCTTATCTGGTTGAACTTAACCTCGAATCCGACCGATATGTTCCGGGCAGATTATTGAGAGCCAACAGGGTGAAAAAATATGCGGGTATTGAGAACGGCGACTGGAAATTCCTTAACCTTGATGAGCAGACTGGTGATTTTGTATGCCCTCCAGGCAGTTCGGGACATAGGTGGCAGGATAAAAAAGGATTCTGGAATCTCAAATACAACGATGGGGAAAATGGTGCCGGTTATGACCCCGTACTCTCACTGATCAACAAAAAAGATGATATTCTGCAGGTTGAGTTTACCGAATTCGCACAAAACAGGAAAAGCCTGCGTGGCGTTCCTGTAAAATATGTTCAAACAGAATCGGGAAAGGTTGCCTACACTACCGTTTATGATCTCCTGATGGGTCAATATGGTGTCGACAGGGGGCTTGGTGGTGATTATCCTACTTCGTATGATGATGCTGCATCAGCATATACACCTGCTTGGCAGGAAATCTATACCGGAATAAGTGCTGCAACTGTTTTACAATTTGCAAGGGAATGGTGCCGCACCGCCGAAGTAACAAACGGAAAGTGCATGATAATTATTGGTGCCGGCGTGAATCACTGGTATCATAGCAATCTGATGTACCGCGCAGCAACAATGTCGCTGATTCTTACAGGCTGTATTGGAGTAAACGGCGGCGGAATGAACCATTATGTCGGGCAGGAGAAACTTGCGCCTTTCGATTCATGGGGATCTATAATGTCAGGAAAGGACTGGGATATTCCCGCAAGGTTCCAGCAATCGCCTATTTGGCACTACATCCATTGCGACCAGTGGAGATATGATGGCAACCAGGCCGACTACAACACGGTACCAAAAAATAAATTCTCATCACAGCATTCTGCCGATATGATCGTTAAGTCTGTGAGGAATGGCTGGATGCCATTTTATCCGCAATACGATAAAAATAATTTTGATATTGCAAAAGAAGCACAAAAGGCAGGAGCCAAAGATGAAAAGGGTATTCAGGAATTTGTAATTGACCAGTTGAAGAAGGGTGAGTTGAAATACTCGGTTACCAATCCTGATGAAGAGGTGAATTTCCCACGGGTATGGTTTATCTGGAGAGGGAATGCCCTTTTATCGAGCGGCAAAGGACACGAATATTTCCTGAAACATTATCTGGGCACACACCATGGCGAGATCGCCGATGAGGTGGCAAAAGAATATGTTAAAGAAATTGAGTGGAAGGAAATAGCACCCGAAGGCAAAATGGATCTGGTGGTTGACCTGAATTTCAGGATGGATACCTCCGCACTTTATTCAGATATTGTGCTTCCGGCCGCATCATGGTACGAGAAGGCCGATTTGAACACCACGGATATGCATTCGTTTATTCATCCGCTTTCACCGGCAATACCACCGGTTTGGGAATCAAAAAGCGACTGGGTAATATTCCGCGAAATAGCAAAAGCTACCAGCGAAACGGCTAAAAAACACTTCCCCGATCCAATACTTGATATTGTAAACGTTCCCATCAATCACGATAGCAAAGGTGAAATCTCCCAACCAACAATAAAGGATTGGTTTATAGGCGAAATCGATCCTGTTCCCGGGAAATCCATGCACCAGATAGTTACCGTTGAACGGGATTATACTAAGATTTACGAAAAATTCATCACCCTTGGCAAGAATGCTAGGAAGGGACTTGGAGCGCATGGAATAACATATCAATGTGATGATTTTTACGATCAGTTGGCAAACGACAAAGATCACGTTGTTAAAATCGACCAGGAATTTTATCCTTCCCTGAAAGAAGATACGGAAGCTATCAATGCAGTGCTGCTACTTTCTTCAGTTACAAACGGCCTGTTAAGCGAAAGAGCTTTTGATGATGCCGCAAAAAACACGGGACTTGACTTGAGTAATATCACCCCCGTAAATAATGATATCACCATCAACTTTAATGACATTATTGCACAACCACGCAGGTTGCTGAATTCCCCGCTTTGGTCAGGTCTGATGAATGGAGGAAGAGCTTATTCAGCTTTCACCATGAATATCGAATACCTGATACCCTGGAGAACGCTAACCGGGCGGCAGCATATGTACCTCGACCATGAAGGTTACATCCATTTCGGCGAGAACCTGCCAACCTATAAACCATCACCAAGGCCTGAGCTATATGGCGATTTGCGAAAAACGGTGGTTGAAGGAAAAGCCAGGGTGCTTAACGTTCTTACACCGCACGGTAAATGGCATATCCACTCAACTTATGGTGACACATTGCGGATGCTTACCCTGTCAAGGGGTATGGAACCTTGCTGGCTGAGCGAAAAGGATGCCGCAGAACTAGACATACACGACAATGATTGGGTAGAAGTAATGAATGACAACGGGGTTTACTGTACCCGCGCCTGCGTAAGTAGTCGGATTCCGCCGGGCATTTGTATCATTTATCATGCACCCGAACGTACTTATTCGGTACCAAAATCACCAAGCAGAGGCAATAAACGAGCCGGCAGTCACAATAGCTTAACAAGGGTGCATCTTAAACCTAACCTGTTGGTTGGCGGCTACGGGCAGTTTACTTTTCACATGAATTATTGGGGACCTGTAGGCGTGAACCGCGATACTTTTGCTCTGATCAAAAAAATGGATAACGTTACTTTTTAACACAAAAAACTTGCACGATGGACGTCAGATCTCAAATAGCAATGGTTTTTCATCTTGACAAATGCATTGGTTGCCACACTTGCTCCATTGCCTGTAAAAATGTTTGGACGGACAGGAAAGGGGCTGAATACATGTGGTGGAACAATGTGGAAACAAAACCGGGAACAGGATATCCGCACAAATGGGAAAACCAGGATATATACAAAGGAGGATGGGAAAAAGACGGTGATTCAGTAAAGCTCAGAGGCGCCGGAAAAGTGAAAGGCATGAAGGTGCTTTTTCACAATACGAATTTGCCGACCATAGATAATTATTATGAGCCGTGGACTTATCAATACGATAAACTGTTTGATTCCCCTGAAGGCGATGACCAGCCAACCGCTGAGCCAATTTCGCTCATCACGGGCGAAAAAATGACACCAAAAGCCGGTCCCAACTGGGATGATGACCTGGGAGGATCTCCTTTGTATGCCAGGAATGACGTAAATTTTAAAGATATCACCCCTGCCGAACAGGAAGCCATGTTCCAGCTTGAACGGATGGCCATGTTTTATATTCCCCGGATCTGTAACCATTGCCTTAATCCGGCCTGTGTTGCAGCATGTCCTTCCGGCGCATTTTACAAGCGTGGCGAAGACGGCATCGTACTTATCAATCAGAAAAAGTGCAGGGCCTGGCGGTTGTGCATTACAGCCTGTCCATATAAAAAAGTATATTTTAACTGGAGCTCCGGGAAGTCAGAGAAATGTATTCTGTGTTTTCCTCGTCTTGAAACCGGTCAGGTTCCGGCTTGTATGCATTCGTGCGTGGGGCGGATCAGGTATTTGGGTGTAATGCTTTATGATGCCGACAGGATTGAAAAAGTTGCATCCTCCGAAGAAAAGGATCTGGTA
>JBBRYZ010000142.1:0-10150 GCA_038237165.1 Bacteroidales bacterium
GGTTTTTCTATTTGAGCCTATTTGAAAAACGATAAGATTTTTAACTGTCATAAATTTACAGCAGTAAAAAAGCAACCTGCCACCTACTAGTCATGCTTCTTTTTATATCAGTTAAATACATTTTTAATGATTCCTATCCCAAATTTAAAATCTGTTGAAATATGGGGAACTGAAGGTTCTGCAGTCCATCCGGTAAGTTTCCCATATTTCAATAGTATACATGCAACTGCTCGTAAAAAGATTTACAAATGATTCGATTTTTTCAGCCTGATTCAGCCGGCTTGCAAATTAGCCATCAACTACCTAACCAATTCATACTAAACTATAAAGATATATTTCATCCCGATAAATAACTGGTTTTATATGCCTGTGCTACCCGAAGAAAACTTTGCCGATACTGGTTCAGAAAAGCGGAATCCTTGTACAGAATGCTCTACAAATCCACTTTGCCAGGTAATATCATACATAAATGATGATTTGATTTTTGTAAGCAACAATGCAGTATCGTATTGTAAATATAGCATGTCCTATGGCAATGGATTTTTTTGCATGTGTGAGGGTCGAAAAAAATATTATCAGAATTTTCACAAATGATAAATAAGCCAAGGACAGCTATTTATTCCTGACTTTTCATCAGGCTTTGTGAAACTGATCTCGTTTGCAGTAATAATCATCCCCATAAATAGATATTAGAAAGGCTGAATCAAATACCCTTTATCTGAGAACATAATTATGAATTTCCAAAGAACTTTAAACCTTCCCCGCTTAACATATACTATCATACTTGTGATTATTTTCTTTATTGCTTCCCACATTACAGTGCTGGCATTACCTTATCATAACGATGTTTCTTTTGCTCCAACCACGAACACATCAATTGCAAGCTTGGATTCCGGCATTGGACTATGGATATTCATAGCCTTGATTTTCAGTTTTTTTATAAACAGATATATTCATAATAAGGAAAACAAACCCGATACTGATGCTACATCCACAACTCCGGTTCATAAGATTGATGTTCATAAGTCTAATGAAATAAAGACTGAAAAACATTCCTTTATGTCTGAAAAATGCGTAATTGATTAGCATCCAGATTAAATTTTGGTTCTGCTATATTTTCGCTTTCCCCCAAATATCACTTTTTTAAAATTGACACCCTGCCTCCTCTGGCAGGCTTTCAGTCCTGTTATAGTGAAAGCAATTGCAGATGTTAATTTTTCCCAACGCAATACTAATTTTTAGGATATCCGGTTATTTGAGAAATACCACATAATTAAGATTCTGAATATGAAAAAAATCCTTGTAATTGCAATGATTAGTTTAGGATTATGGACAGCATGCTCGAAAATCAGCAATAGTAATAGTTCCTACTCTCCTACTTGTACAGGCGCGGCAAAGTCTTATAAAACAGATGTGGCTCCCCTAATTAAATCATACTGTTCTGGTTGTCATTCAAATTTCTCAACCCGCTCCAGCCTTGCAGCTGATGGAAATGTGGTCGGTTATATCGAAAGCGGAAGCATGCCCAAAGGAGCAAGCTTAACCACAGCACAAAAAGATGCTATTGTTTGCTGGTTCAGTAGCGGTGCGCCAAATAATTAGAAAGCCTTCTGATTCAAAATTTCTCCACTACGTAAACATTGGTATTATCAGCAGCATTAGCGAAAGCGCAACAAGAATTATGATTGTTGACCACCCGATAATATTTGTGCCAACTTTGTTAACATGCTTGCCCATGATCTTTTTGTTGTTGATTAATAAGATCATACATACCAATACCACCGGAAGTAAAATACCGTTCACCACCTGCGACCAGATGCTTATTTCGATTAATGGAGCGTTGGGAATCAGGATAATGGCGGCAGCCAAAATAAGTATCCCTGTGTAAAGAAAATAAAATTCAGGAGCTTCGTTCCATTTCTTATCAATTCCGGCCTCAAAGCCAAAGGCTTCGCAAACATAGAAAGCTGTTGCCAGCGGTAAAATAGTTGCCGAAAATATGGAAGCCACAAACAATCCTAATGCAAAAATTGTGGATGCTAATCCTCCTGCAAGCGGTTTGAGCGCCATGGCCGCATCTTTGGCCTCATTAATTTTAATACCATTAATATGGAGCGTTGAGGCACAGGCTACTATGATAAAAAAGGCAACGATCACCGTAACCAGGCATCCAATCACAATATCGACGAGGGTGTATTTATAATCACGCATTTTCAGGCCCTTTTCAATAACCGACGACTGCATGTAAAACTGCATCCAGGGAGCAATGGTTGTTCCTATAATCCCGATTACGATAGCAAGGTAAGGCGCATTGAATTCCATATGCGGATGGATTATAGCTGTTCCGATTTCGCCCCAGTGAGGCTTGCCCATTACCGCCGAAACGATGTACATAAGAAGTAATACGCTAAATACCAGAAATATACGCTCTGCAATTTTATAATTCCCTTTTACTACCAGCAGCCAAACAAGAGCCAAGGATATAGGTACAGATATATATTTACTGATTCCGAAAATATCCATACTGCCTGCCACTCCGGCAAATTCAGTGGTGGTATTTCCCAGGTCGGCAATAAGCAATCCGACGAAAATAAAGAAAGTAACTTTTACGCCTGCATTTTCGCGGATCAGGTCGGCAAGGCCTTTGCCGGTAACAATTCCCATGCGGGCATTCATTTCCTGGATAATCATCAGCACGATAAATGCAGGGATCATCGTCCACAGCAATTTGTACCCATAAAGAGCTCCGGCAACCGAATATGTGGTTATTCCTCCGGCATCATTATCCACACTTCCGGTAATAATTCCCGGACCCAATAGCGCAAAAAATATAAGGATGTTTCGCCAGATGCCTTTATCTTTAAGGCTGATTTTTTTTATCATCATACTCCGTTCTCCCTTTATCTGGTCTTCCTGGCGCCCAGCAAGTCATCAACAATATCATCAATTACAACCATACCTTCGAGTACCTGGTACTGGTTTACCACCGGCACAGCCAGAAGGTTATACTTCGACACAATTTCGGCCAGCGAATCCAGTTTATCGTTATCTTCGACAGATACCGGGTTTTTGCGCATAATATCTCTGAGAATCACAGAGGGATCCGAAACAACCAGGTTACGCAGCGAAACTGTTGCTATAAGTTTACCGTTGTGAGCCACCACAAAAAGGTTGTAGAGCATTGCCTCCTCGGGCTTGGTTTCCCGAATGGTTGTCAGTGCCTGTTCCACGGTTTCGTTTTCGTGAAACGACATAAAATCGGTGCTCATGATACTCCCCACTAGTCGGTTGGAGTATTCGAGTAATTCGCGGACTTCGGTTGATGTATCCTTGTCCATTTCGTTTAACAGCGATTCGGCTTTATCGTTTTCGAGCAAATCGATAATGTCAGCGGCTTCGTCGGCAGGCATTTTTTCGAGCAAATCAGCTGCTTTGGCTAACGAAAGGCTTTCGATAATATCGACCTGGAGTTTTGGATCCATTTCTTCAAGTACATCGGCGGCCTGTTCCTCATCCATGCTATTGAAAACGGTGGTACGACTGCTACGGCCCATTTCCTCAATAATGTCGGCAAGGTCGGAAGGGTGAAGCATCTGAAGTTTTGTGAGCGGTTTCCCGAGCTTAATATTCAGGTTTGCTGAATCGAGCGTATCTACATCGTCCCAAAGAATGAATTTTGAAGGTATCGGCAACCGCACCAGCGAGGCAATTGTCTTAGCCGACTCAGCTACGCCCAGCCTGCGCAAAAGGCCCTCGGCTCCTACATCTACCGCTACCACATAGGTTCCGCTTGCAATCGAAGCAAGTCGTACATCATTTACACGAACAAGTTTACGCCCGTTGATGTCAACAATTTGCTGATCGAGAATATTTTCTTTTAATGGAAGATACTTTGCGATGGCCTCGTCTTCAATATACTGTTTTTTAGAACAATAGATAACAATGGCATCTTTGTTCCGGCCAATTTCGAAATTACTGAAACTATAATAAACCGGATGTGATTTGCTCCCGGTTTTAACAGCAACCACGTTTGGCCGCGAGGGTTCATCAGATAATGACGGATCAGAAAAAACCAGCAAATCGAGAACTCTGCCAATAACTTCGTCATCCCGGGAAAAGATTTTCATTCCCAGTATCTGACTTAAATAAAATGTTGTTAATGCTGTCATAGAAGCATCCTCCTTATTTTGATCCTGGAGGACACTGAAAATCAGCCAAAAGCCTCCCGGATCAGGTTAATATACGGTACAAATCAGGGCCTTCGTCCATTTGATGATGACTACTTTAAAATTCGAGTGCAAAAGTACTTCTAAACTAGATTAAATAAACCATTTTTATTTTTTTAACAAAATATTTCGATTAACCAGTCTTCATTCAAATACATTTGCCTGCTCTTTCGATCTCTGCGTTATTTTAGTTACATTTGTACAAACCGCTTTTATGGAATCAAGTATTGCAAGACTAAGGCTTCTGATGCCTTATTTTAGGGGTAAATTTTCATTGGTGCTTGAAAACCGCAAAATTATCGCCCAGTTTATTCTTGCATTTTTATTTATTGCGCTTGGTATCTGGTTTGTTAAACATGAGCGATCGGAAATTCGGGAAGTTAAGCTTGTATTATTTGATTCGCAATGGCAATACATCACAGCCGGGTTAGGGCTCACTATTTTTTACCTGGCCGCGCAAGGAACCATGTACCGTTTCGCCTTTAAGGCTGTCGGGAGTAATTTGCCTTTTGGATCAGCGGTGCTGCTCTTCCTGAAACGAAATTTTATAAGTATTTTTATTCCGGCGGGAGGCGTTACTTCACTTGCATTTTTTATCGGTGAAGTTGAAAAACAAGGCATTTCGAAAACAAAAATTCATTTTGCCTCTTCCATTTATGCATTTGTAGGGATTGCCTCGGTAGTAATGGTTTCTATTCCCATTTTTATTTATGCATTATTTGAGGGACAAACCGGTGCCGGGGAATGGCTTGCGCTGGCGGCTATGGTATTATTTGTTTTCGGGCTGTTCCTTGCTTACAAATCAATAATGAGCAAAGGATGGCTATATAAGCTAATTACCAGGTTTTTTCCTGCATCAGAGGTTTTTCTTGAGGATCTGCAAACTCACACCATTGATACCCGATTTCTTGTTTATACCATCATCAACTCATTTATAATTGACTTTTCCTGTATTGTAATACTGTATATCGGTATGCTGGCATTAAATATTCATCCGGATATTTTTTATGCCATGATGGGCTATGTTACTACCGTAGTTTTGCTTTTTGTTTCGCCTTTTATGCGCGGGCTGGGCGCGGTGGAAGTTTCATTATCATTTGTGATGACTCGTTTCGGGTACACAAGTGTTGAAGCGCTTGCCATCACATTTATGTACAGGTTTTTCGAGTTCTGGTTACCCTTGCTGGCAGGAGCACTCAGCTTTCTGCTTAAAATAAATAAATTATTGCTGAGGATAATTCCTTCCTTTTTAATTTTTGCATTGGGAATTATAAATATCGTCTCGGTAATTACGCCGGCAATTCACGAAAGGGTTCACCGGCTCCGCGAGTTTATTCCGCTCGATGTGATTGCGGCATCCAATTACCTGGTTCTTGTTGCAGGAGCCTTTATGCTGCTAACTGCGGTATTTATGCTGAAAGGATTACGGAGCTCCTGGTGGATTGCATTGGTGCTCAGCGCAATTTCTTTTATCGGTCATTTAACCAAAGCCATTGATTATGAAGAGGCCATAGGTGCAATGCTGGTATTTGTTATGTTGTTGTTTTCCAGAAAAGAATACCATATAAAGGGAAATCCACGAATGCATACCATAGGAATATGGACTGCACTTTTAAGTATAGCCGCGGTAATGGTTTACGGAACGGTTGGATTTTACTTCCTGGATAAAAGACATTTCAATATTGATTTCGACACGTTTCAAAGTATACGATATACGTTTCAGAATTTCTTTCTGGTAGGCAGTGCCGATTTAATTCCTCAAAGCCGTTTCGCCAGGGGATTCCTGCTTTCCATTAATATTAGCGGATTATTAGCGATGTCGTTCTTATTTTACACAATTCTGATACCTTACATCAATAAGGAATATACCGATCCCGAGGGATTTGCCAAAGCAAAAGAACTGGTTGTGAAATATGGCCGGTCAGCAATTGATTATTTTAAGACCTACAGCGATAAACTGATATTCGCACCCGAAAACCTGGACGCTTTTATTGCTTACAGGGTGGCCGGAAATTACGCCGTAATCCTTGAAGATCCAGTGGCCGAAAACCCGGAAACAATGAAGCAATGTATTATCCTTTTTGAAGAGTATTGCTATGAGCTTGGCTTAAAAAGCCTTTATTACCGTGTTCCCGAGGAAAGCCTGCCGGTTTACAAATCGCTTGCAAAAAAAAGCCTGTTCCTGGGTCAGGAAGGCATTGTTGACCTGAATAAATTTACACTCGAAGGCGGCAAAAACAAAGCGCTACGCAATGCGCTCAATAAATTAGCCGACCGTGGTTACAAAAGTACTGTTCATACTCCGCCTGTAAAAGATGGATTGATACAAAAGTTGAAAGCCGTTTCGGACGAGTGGCTCGAATCAAACAACCGAAGTGAAATCATATTTTCGCAGGGGATGTTTGTTTGGGAAGAGCTAAAACAGCAAACCATTATCACCGTTGAAAATGCGGAAGAAATGGTAATTGCCTTTCTGAACATCATTCCTGATCATACTCCCGGCGAAGGCACTTACGATCTTATCCGAAGCACAAACGAATCGCCCCATGGCGTGCTGGATTTCATACTGATCGAATTTTTCAAATACATGAAATCGCAAAACTATTCGTCTGTAAACCTGGGATTTGCGCCAATGAGCGGGATGGACGATCCGCATACATTTACTGAAAAGTCGATGAAATTTGCCTACGAAAAGATCAGGTCGTTTTCGCATTACAAAGGACTGCGTTATTTCAAGGAAAAATTTAACCCGACCTGGTATAATAAATACCTGATCTATCCGGATGATTACGACCTGCTGAAAGTTCCCGCGGTACTCACAAAAGTAATTAAGCCCAACAATGATTAACAAAAAAACCATCGTCATTATCGGCGCAATTGCCTGCCTTGCGAGCTGTGCCGGCGATTTCCTAGTGTTGTTTGTCTTTGGCAGGCATTATCCCGGGTATAGTCAGTTCCTGAATACGATGAGTTCCCTTGGTGCTACGAAGAGCCCGGTTTCCAATATTGTTTCTAATTGCTGGATACTGCTGGGGTTGTTATTTATTGTTTTCGCCTTTGGTTTCAGGGTCGCTTTTTCACCGGTCGATAAAAAAGTTAATCTTGCATTTTGGCTACTGGTCATTTATGGGCTGGGCGAATTTGTAGGCTCCGGTTTATTCAAAGCCGATCATATTGGCAATACAATCACAAATTCAGCCGTTATCCATGGCATACTTGGAACTATTGGCATAACTGCCCTCATGTTATTGCCACTTGTTATGCGAAAGATAATCCCACGCTCCTCCAATCCCGGATTTCATAAATTGACGTGGATTGTATTGGTGTTGGGAATCATTTTACTGGTGTTTTTTAATTTCCGTTTTTTCTACAGTACGGATAACCTGATTAGCACAAACGAAGGTCTTTGGCAACGATTGTTTGGACTCAATTTATACATTTACCTGTTCGCCATTGTAACAATAATGCTTAAAAAACAGTTTACTTCTCAAAATAATCCCGTTGATGCGTAGGCTTCAGCTCACATACAAAAGCTTTTACATCCTGGTAATCTTGCTGATTATGAGCTGCAATACGCATGCTACTGTAACAGACACTCTTAAATTTGGAGTGTTTGGAAAAGTAATAGTTTACAGACCGGCGACCGTGGCAAATGCTTTTGTTATATTCATTTCGGATGAAAATGGATGGAACAGAGGTGAAGCAGAAATCGCAAAAAATATAATAATACAGGGAGCCATAGTAGTTGGTATTGATAGCAAATATTATTTGAAAAGGCTCAAAACTCAATCCTTAAAATGCTATTATCCGGCAGGTGACCTGGAAGAACTAAGTATGTATTTACAGAAAAAATATAAGCTGTACCAGTATTTAAAACCCATCCTCATCGGATATTCGAATGGTGCAAGCCTGGCATATGCTGCGCTGGCACAAGCTCCTGCCAATACTTTTAAAGGCGTTTTGACATTTGGGTTCAGCCCTGACATTGAAACCGACAAACGGTTTTGCCAGGGCTCCGGACTGAGACAGCATTCTGCGAAAGCAGGAAATTCCACTTCCCTTGAGGCATCCGATAAACTAACCGCACCGTTTATTGTCCTACATGGTGCCGCCGATAAAACATATACCCTCGCCGAATCACAGCAATTTGTCAAAACTGTGAACACTGGCCAATTGGTTGAATTACCAAATATAGGACACGATTTCACAGCTTCAACTTCCTGGTTTCCGCAGTTTAACGAAGCCTACAAAAAAATTATGGCAGCTCCTTCTTTTGCCGGGCAGAAATCGGCTCAGAATGCGCTTAAACAACCACAGAAAATAGTGGCATTACCTGATGATTTTCCAATAATAGCAATACCTACAGCTATTAAAGATACTTTGCCAATGGTTTTCCTGATATCGGGTGATGGTGGCTGGACCAGTTTCGATAACTCACTGGCTGAATCGCTTGCAGCAAAAGGAATGCCTGTTGCCGGACTCGACGCTCAGAAATATTTCTGGAACGCTAAAACACCCGATGAAACTGCCATAGCAGTGGCTAAAGCCATTCAGCATTTTATGCAACAATGGAACAAGAAGAAATTCATACTGGCCGGATATTCATTCGGAGCAAGTGTAGTTCCATTTATTGCAAACCGCTTGCCGGCATCGCTCAAAGTATCGTTAGATGGTACATACAGCTTATCACCCGACGAAACTGCCGATTTCGAAATACATATCAGCGATATGCTCGATCTCGGCACATCGAATGATAATTTCAAAGTGACTGACGAAATCCGAAAAATCATTCAGCTGCACCCGGTATGCATCTTCGGAATTGAAGAAAGTGCTGTAACCCGATCACAATTCAGTAAAGCCGGCGCAAAAATAATTACTGTTCCGGGCAATCATCATTACAATGATAATCCTTCAGCAGCAGCCGATGCCATTTTAAATGAAGCAAAAAAGACCATAGGTAATTATAATTAATGCGAATCAAGAGTTGGGTGAAATAGCCACGAAGTGGCTAAACATCAATAACCGTGGGTGCAACCCACGGTTATTGATCGACTTAGTGGGATCAGCCACGAAGTGGTTGAACAGAATTATGCATAATTCAACCCATTCGGGGCTGACTTTATCCTATCATTGTCAACAGTGGGTTGCTCCGCCTAAGGCGGATATTTAAGTGACGCCCTTTCATGGATTTGCAAAAATATAAAATAAAATTTAACACTTGATTGACATAGTTAATGATACTCTAAGTTTTGTATAAGTGCATGGATACTGATCCGGCTGAGAAGATTACTCTGAGGAAATACAAATTGATTAACCTTCACATTTTGAAATTTTAACCTTTCTCCCGCAACATTAGCCCATCCTATGAGTTAAATGGTTTTTAAATGTCGCTTAAAACCTATTTTGATTTTTGATAAATAATGGAAACATCACCAAAACCAGTTTTTTATACCAGCGGATCGTCGAGGTGGACCCGTTTTCTGTGGGCTGTTAAAATCCTTACTGTTGTTATTGCCGTAGGACTGGCGGCCCTACTGGTTTCATTATTTCACAAGCAGGTATTTAATCTGCCAACCTTGCATGAGCATCTATTGCTTTCGCAGGACGACCTGAAAAAAATCAAGAATGATGATGTTGAAGGAACTGTTACAAAACATTTTATTAAGCTAGCCAATGAAGCCAGAAAACATAAGGGACACAATTTTTATAAAAAGGATAAAGTGATTCCCGGTTTTGTAAAAAGTATCATACCTGTACGTGCGGCTTTCTATGTAAACTGGGATATACAATCAAAATATTCGCTGAAGCGCAATGCTTCTAAAATGAATATGGTCCTTCCCGAATGGATTTTCATACAGGACACCTCCGACTTGGTGTCAACGGATATTGATAAGGAGGCGCTTGAAATCATGCGCCGCAACCAC
>JBBRYZ010000143.1:0-10057 GCA_038237165.1 Bacteroidales bacterium
CGGGCTCCAACCCAGGTTCCCAATACCAGGTCGGGAGTATAGGCAATAAACCAGGCATCCGAATAGTTTTGAGCTGTTCCTGTTTTACCGGCAAGCGCTGAGCGTATTCCATAGGTGCTTCGTATCCTTGTTCCCGTTCCCTGATTAATGGCTTCCTGAAGCATTGCCGTTATCATTTCTGTAGTTTCAGGAGTGAATACCTTTTCAGGTTCGGTAGATTTTCTTGTATACAGGATTGTCCCTTTGGCATCAGTGATTTTAGAAATCATCACCAGGTCGTTCATTTCACCCTTATCTGCGAAAGCGGCATATGCTTTTACAATTTCGTAAAGTGACAGATCCATAGTTCCTAAAGCTATGGATGGAGCATCTGTAGTAACCCTTGGAAATTTTAAACGGTTGCATGTATTAATCAGATTATCTCTTCCTACCTTAAAGTATAGATCGACCGTCGGCAGGTTCATCGAATGTGCCAGCGCATACCATAATGCAACCGTGCTGTCGGGAGTTGATTCCTGGTCATAGTTCTGAGGCTCCCAATCCTCGTAGCCCGGATATTTGTTTACTTCGTTCTGGAGATATGTACAGGGCGCAAACCCATTTTCGAGCGCCGTAGCATACAAAAAGGGTTTAAAAGCCGAAGCAATCTGCCGGTGCGACATAACCATATCAAATGGCAGCGTATTAAAATGATTCCCTCCTATCCAGGTAAGTACATCCCCGTTTTTAGGATTCGTTATGAGTACAGCTGCATTAAGCATCTTATAATAATACCATAGGCTGTCGAATTTACTTATGTTCTTTGTTTTAACACCATTCCAGTCGAAAAGTTCTACTTTTCGCTTTTTTAAATCATTTTCGGGCGAAGTTGAATTCTGTTTCTGTTTTTTAAACCACTGTTTTTTAACACTTGATCTTTCAATTTCATTATCCAGTAAGGGCTGCATAGCGGCCAGGTGACTTTTAATTGCTTTTGTGGCCAATTCCTGAATATGCATATTTAGGGTAGTGTAAATTTTCAGCCCATCTTTTTCCAGGTTGTAGTCAGCGCCTTCACTGTTTTGAATGGATTTTAGCAGTTCCAAGGTCTTTGTTTTAACCTGTTGCACAAAATAGCCTGCAGGAGCTTCCACAGTCACGTTTTCATAGTTAAGCCTGATGGGTAATACCCGGAGGCGGGCTTCTTCCTGAGCAGTTATATAATGCTCCTTTTCCATTTGTTTAAAAACCATGTTGCGGCGGGCAAGCGAATTTTCGGGATTAAGCCGCGGGTTGAAATAAGTGTTGGCTTTTAACAATCCTACCAGAACTGCCGATTCTTCGATCCTTAGTTCGCGTGCAGGTTTATTGAAATACCGGTGAGCTGCAGTTTCAACTCCGTAAACATCATCGCCAAAAGGTACAGAGTTAAGATATAGCAGCAAAAGTTCATCCTTGGAATAGACATTTTCGATACGTGTGGCAATAATGATTTCCTTGATTTTATTCACCGGCATGCTGATAATCCCGTAATCATCACGGCCGTAAAGGTTTTTAACCAGTTGCTGGGTTAATGTACTGCCGCCGCCGCCGCTTTTATCGCCAAGCATAATACTTTTCAGGAAAACGCGGAAATAGCTTCGGGCATCATAGCCTTTGTGACTGAAAAACCGCTTATCTTCCGTGGCAATCAGGGCTTTTTTAAGGTGATCCTGAATATCCTCCTGGTGAATATTGGTGCGGTTCTCCGCAAAAAATTCTCCTATCAGAATATGATCGGCCGAGTACACCAGCGAACCTTCTTCGTTACTGATGGCAGCCAGTTCTTTTTTATCAGGCAACTTGCCAAATGACCCGAAGTACACCAGCAAAAAGAAAAAGATAAGCAAAAGTATTACCGAGGAGATGGTTATTCCCAGGTATATCAGAATTTTTTTCAGAAGTTTTTTCGTTCTATCCTGCATTAAGTGGTTTCTTAGTAAAGTATATATTTAGGCACAGTCTCTTCTGTAGCCTATGGTTATAGCAGGCTTAAATGAAAATTACTGTCAATTTTCGTTTCCCGTGTGACAAAACCCGGAGAACAGATAGGCAGTTATGGAACTAAACTTTTTTCAAAGCTTCTAACACTCTTTCGGGAGTCATTGGCAAGCGGTACATCCTTGCGCCGGTGGCGTCGAAAATTGCATTTGCAACTACCGCTCCAATAGCTATAATTGCTGGTTCGCCACCGCCCTGTGGTGCCTGGTCCTGCCTGTCGAGGATAACGGTTTCAATTTTGGGAAGCACCGAAAAACGCGGTATTTCGTATGAATCAAAATTCTGATGCTTAATTTTACCGCCTTCAAAAAACACTTCTTCCATTAAGGTATAACCCAGCCCCATAGTAATGCATCCTTCCATTTGTATTGTTGCGCCTTCGGGATTAACACAAAGTCCCATATCCTGGGCACAGGCTATCCGGACTACCTCAACTTTGCCCGTTTTTTTATCTACCTTAACTTCTGCCATATGCGCCACCCACGCTCCGGCATCAGTACCGCATGCAATTCCAATTCCCCGTCCACCGGGCGTTTTGCCGGCAACATAGCCGAATTTTTCAGCAACCGCTTTCAGACAGGCTATCATTTTCTCATCCTTCAGGTTCTTTAATCTGAATTCGAGCGGATCGATTCCAGCAGCGGAAGCCATAATGTCGATTTGTGTTTCCCTGGCGAAGGTATTGGTATTGTTATTGGGGGCGCGCCAGGCTCCGGTACCGAAGGGATGGACAGGAGGTGAATTCCGATTCCGGCGGTAATGTGTTGTCCTCACATTCGGAACGTCGTAAATGGTTTCAGAACCCCGGGAACCGGAATAATAGATGTTATAATCCCAAAGTTTGATCAGGCCATCTTTGTCAATACCCGACTTAATTTTTATAACTCCCGCCGGATGAAAGGTATCGAGGAAAAATTCTTCATCGCGGGTCCAGACCAGCATTACAGGTTTGCCCGAAAGCTTTGCAAGTCGCGCTGTCTCAACGCCTTGGCCCGATTCTCCTTTGCCACCGAAACCTCCGCCTACAAACGGGGTGATAACTCTTATTTTTTCGAGAGGAAAGCCCAGTTCGCCGGCTATGGCATCCTGCAAACCAAAAGGCGATTGTGTTGATGCCCAAACTGTGAGCTTATCCCCAACAATCTGCGCCAGCGCTGAGTGAGTTTCCATTGCCGCATGAGCTACATACGGATCATGAAACTCGGATTCAACTATTTTTACCGAAAGCTTCTCTCCTGCTTTGAGATCACCGCTTGATCTTATTTCATTCTTAGCGGAATTAGCTTTCAGCATCCATTCGAAAATGGTCTTATCATTAACAGGCATTTCGTTAAACGAATATTCCGCTTTAATTTTTACAATAGCCTGATCGGCTATATCGCGGTTTTCGTGAAGAACGGCAATAAAGTCGCCATCACGCACCACTTTTATTCCTTTAATTTTTTCAGCTCCGGATAAATCAACCGAAGTCAATTTTGCCCCATGCGAAGGCGGGCGTAAAATCCGGGCAAATACCATTCCGGGCAATTTATAATCGCCGGTGTACTTTGCTTCTCCTGTAACTTTGTGAACGGCATCGGCATGCTTAAAGGATTTTCCGACAATGTTAAATTTGGAGTAATCTTCGGCCGCTGGTTTCACATCAAGGTACTTTTCGATTTTCTTTCCTTTGGTTAGTTGCGAATAACTAACAGAATGAGACGCATCCTTTGTATCCGAAATTATTCCATCTTTCACTGCTAGTTGCGAAACCGGCACTTTTAGTTGTGAGGAAGCCAGATCAAGTAAAACCGCTCTTGCCTCGGCAGCGGCAGCCCACATATGCGGGCCAAACTCCCTGGTACTCAGCGAGCCCCAGGTTCCCTGGTCGTAAGGGCAAAGATCGGTATCGCCCATTACCATTTTAACTTTTTCGAAAGGAACATTCATCTCATCAGCCATCATCTGCGCAAGCGATGTGATAATTCCCTGCCCCATTTCGATCTTGCCGGTGAAACAAGTTACCGTTCCATCATCGGCGATGTGAAGGAAAGCATTGTAGTCTTTAGAGAGACTCCTGTCCTCAGCGAGTTTTGCACCCAATAGATCAATTGCACCCCAGGGACGTAAAAAAATGAATAATCCGCCTCCTAAAACAGTAATAAAACTTCTGCGCTTTAGAGTAGATCTTTTGGCTGACTGATTATCTGCAGCTGGTTTTGTTTCTTCCTTTTTCATGATTATTTCCCTCCTTTCATTTCTTCAGCAGCCGTGTGAACAGCCTCGACTATACGAACATGCGCCCCGCAGCGGCAAAAATTATTTTCCATACCCTCCTTTATCTGTTGTGTAGTTGGCGAAGGATTTTTTATCAGCAAACCTGCCGCATTCATAATCATCCCGGGAGTGCAATACCCGCATTGTAATGCATCGTGCTCAACAAACGCTTTCTGAACCGGGTGCAACTTTCCATCCTTGGCCAGACCTTCGATGGTAACAACGGCCTTTCCTGAAACATCGGCTATACTTAAGGTACACGATCTATCAGGTTCATTGTCGATAAGAACGGTGCAGGAACCGCAGAATCCTATTCCGCAGCCGAATTTAGTGCCTGTCAGCCCGAAATGGTTTCGCAATACCCACAAAAGTGTCAGTTTGGGATCCATCAGGACCTCGGTTTTTTTACCATTTAGCTGAAAACTTATTTTCTCTTCCATAATTATGCTTTTTGGTTAATGTATTTCATTAATTATTTAATGGCGCCTGAATTGCAAATGTGCTAATAGCTTTGTAAGAAAAGGAATTCTTAATTTTAAATATCGGAAAATCGAGAGTTTTGATAGAGATATTCAAAGATACAATCAAAAAGCTTTCATTATTTACCAAATTTCGAAATAATATTCGCTAAAATTCATAAAATGTGTGAATTATGTAAATCAACGCTCTAATTGTGTAACAATTTCAACCGAGGGACAAATTACATTTACGCTGCAAAAGTTTAATATGTTGAAGATTATAATGAAAGCAGCCATAATTTCCGTTTCAGTTGATCCACTTCACAGGATTACAGTAAGTTAAAATATCATAATGACAGCTTTTTACACAACAATAAGTTTCGCCGGATGTTTAAATATAAAAGTAATCTAAAAGTGAACCTTTTAAAAGAATAAATCACAATTAGCTTCTGAACAACGTAAATTTTAAAAAATTTAAAAAAATGAGAACTGAACCTATTGGGCAAAAAGCACACGCATCAAAGCATGTTTCGAAATTATTGACCGGCTCAACCAATGATAAATACGCTGTAGTAATGGATAATGGCAAAACGATAATATTCATCTCCGACAGAAGTAAAGAGGAGGAAACAAGACTGAAATACAAGCTGCGTTTTGAACATGTTCCTACTAAATAACAACTGGAATACAAGGCTACTTCGGCAAAATTTATACAAAAATAACTTTTGTATGAAGAAATGCCTTATAAAATAGCCAACGAATTAATTCGCTCAATACACTTCCAATCTTCCTGATGCCAGTAGCTGATCATGCAAAATCTGGTTAAATCCGGTTTGACCCAACAGGTTTTCGAGGCTCAGATGCATGCGGTAACGCCAGTAATGATTAGGATTTCCGGGGTTATTAATACGCTCGGCACCTGCATCCTGAAGCCGGAGATCACCATCCATTCCCAGCAGATCCTGAATGGCAAATATAGCCCACATGCTGGGTGAATACAGATGTTGGACAATGATCTGTTTAACAATATAAGGTTCACAGAAAAACGGTGATCCGAAAGAATTCCCAAGTATTTCGTTATAAAACCGCTGCGACAAGGCAGGGTTTTCTTCCCACCAGCCACGTATTGTAGAAGTATCGTGCGACGAAGGCGTAGCTACCGACAAATAAGGATAGCTTGCCGGATAACCAAAAGTTATTTTCGGGTCTTTGGGCATACGCTGTACTTCGAGACTCAGGATTCCCAACTCATTCATTACGCTGGGCACACAGGCCGGAACCATCCCCAGATCCTCGCCGCAAAGCAGCATATTTGTTGCCTTTTTCAGAACCGGAAGTTTTTCCATGGCTTTCCCGCGCCAGAATTCCTCGTTTCGTTTATAGAAATAATCAAGATATATTTCGTTGATAACGTGCTTCGTATGGCTGTCGAGTTCCTGGTACGAACGTGTAAAATGAAGCGTATGCCTCGGAAAAAATGCATTTCCGTCGGTGCCAGGAGCATGCAGGAAAACAACTTCTGAGATAAGAGAATACAATCCCTGGGTAATACGCTCCATGCGGCTTCGCATTTCGGGAGTGGCATCCGGCTCTACCCTCAGTTTATTTTCTACTTTCACCTGTGTATTATAATCGGGATGCAGATCGTAACATTGGTAACCGGCTTCGATAAGGTAATTGGCTTTTACAAACCCGGTTAGATCGCCGAAACGTTCGTACAGAAAATGCTCGCGTATGTAAGGCTGGCATAAACGCTTTTCGTCGAACCAGATGCCACGATTCTGCAGTTCGTCGCAGTAAAAAGGAATACTGGGATTGAAATAGCCCATCAGTCCTTCGACCTGAGTAGCCGGGATTTCCCAGATACGAAAAAATCCAAGTATATGATCGATACGGAAAGCATCGAAATAGTTTGTTAAATGCCGCAGACGTTGCTGCCACCAGCCATAATTGTCCTTTGCCATTTCGTCCCAGTTGTAAGTCGGGAAACGCCAATTCTGACCTTTTACCGAGAAATCATCGGGAGGTGCACCGGCCTGGCAATCCGTATGGTATAATTCAGGGCTTAGCCATGCATCGGCACTGTTGCGGAAAATGCCGATCGGAATATCACCTTTAAGCACAACACCATTAGCTCGTGCATATTCAGCAGCTTTATGTAATTGAAGATGTGCGTAGTACTGAATAAAATAATGAACCGCTATATCATCGTAATGTGCCGCCCTGGAATCAGTAAGGTGATCAAGTAATTTTTCAGTTGGTTTACTGTATTCGCCCCAGCGGCTGAAATCGGGAGTATTGAAAAGATCGCGCAGGTATGAGAAAGCTGCATAAGGTTCGAGCCAGTGCTTATTATTTTCAAAAAATGTGAGGAATTCAGGATCTTTCAGGAATTCATGCTTTTTCTGATCATAGATAAGTTTAAAAAACCGCGACTTCAGCGCCATAACCGCCTCGTAATCTATCCTTTTCAACGAGTTGAGGTATTTGCCCTGTGCTTCGATAATCTGCTGGTTGATATCCGAATCCAGTTTTCCTATTTCCAGCAAATTAATATAGATTGGGTGAAGTGCATATACCGAAATAGCAGCATAAGGATACGAATCCATCCAGGTATGCTTTGCAACAGTATCATTAACCGGTAAAATCTGTATCAGTCGCAAACCTGTATTTACGGCCCAGTCAACCAGCAATTTCAGGTCGGTAAATTCGCCCACACCAAAACCGTCGTCGCGGCGCAGGGCAAACACAGGAATAGCAACGCCTGCACCTTTCCAGGGATATTGGGGAAAATTAAATTTTTCGTCTCCGATTTCGATCACATCCGGAACTTCACCTTCGGGCAGCGAAATAATGCGGTCGGTTTCTTTTTCCCAGAAAGCAGTTTTCCCGTTTTCGTATTTGATTAGGTACTTATACTGAACCGGGAATTCAGCAATATTCACGGTTACTTCGCCACACCATTGCGGGTGATCAGGATTTCCAAGCGTAAATGATTTTTTCTCGTTCCATGCACCCAGTGACAGGGAACTTCCCGAAATAGCCACCCTGTGACCCGGCTTGATCCGGACCACGCTGGGTTTGAATCTCAGAACAACCGTATCTTTGGTTTCAATGGCTTTTGCTTTAGTCGCTTTGAAAGTTGCATCCTGCTTAAGAATGGCATTTAAAAAAGCAGAAGAGAGCAACGTGTATTCCGGATCTGACATAGGCCTCCAGAAATCGGAAAGCAGGATTTTCTTATCCAGCCGGTTCTCTGTTTTAAATTCCCGGTCAGGACCCCATTCTTCGATAACGGTGTTGAAATTATCGTCTTTAACGAAATACCGATAGGAGAAATCGACGGTATTAAGCGAATCGAACCGATATTCCCAAAGTCCAGATTCAGCATCGATTAATGACATTACGCGGGCATTCTCACTGTTTTCATCCCCTAATTCAGGAACTGAGCCAAGCAACATTAACACCTGGCCGATATGAGTTTTATAGATAATCTGAAACCGAACTGTCATAATTCTTCTGATTTGAGGAGGATGAAAATTCCAATAATTGATTTGTGTATAAAAATAGTAAAAAGCACGAAAGAAAAATTTTTTGCCCGCATTAACATTGAAATAATTCCTACCTTTAATGCTCAAACGTATCGATTAAAAAATTGTCTGTTTGCGTATTAGCTATGTATCAAACAATTACCAGCCTGATGATATAGATTCCAGATTTATAAAACAGCTATAATTATGATTATCCAAGCAAAGAACAACAAGCAGGTTATAGTTCGTCGGCTCAACTACGACGACTTCGATAAGTTAGTCGTATATCTGAGCAAGTTAAGTCCCGAAACCGTCAGCCGTTTCGGCCCGCATGGCTTTGATAAAAAATCCATTCTTAACCTCTATGAGAATTGCAACAAACACAAGGGATATATCGCCCAGGATGCTGAAACTTCGGAAATTATAGGATATTCCATTGTTAAACTCGGCTACCTTGAGCACGATGGTTCCCGTTTGCAATCCTACGGAATAACTCCTGACGATAATTCAGACTGTACATTTGCGCCTTCGGTTGCCGATCAGTGGCAGAGCCAGGGCGTTGGCAACAGTCTTTATAACTTCATGCTTTTAGATCTGAAAGCAAAGAGGTTCAAGAGAATTATTTTATGGGGTGGCGTTCAGAGTAACAATACCAGGGCAGTTAATTATTATAGTAAACACGGATTCAGGAAATTAGGCGAATTTCAGCACAACGGCCCGAATTTCGATATGGTTTTAGAAATAAACCCAAGCCACAGATCAGCTCTGAAAATGGCGGGTGAAAGAAGTTTCATCTGACAAATCACTATTTTAGTTTGGTTTCTCATTTCTCTGTCGAATCGGCAGTAAATCTGCCATGGCCTGATTATTGAATAATTCAATTACTATTATTTTTGAATGTCAAAACCTGTTTAAAGGCATTCTGCTTACCATTTATAAAACATTAACACTGTAAGCCGAAAACAACTTCCACTTCGGAATTGTTTAATTATATAATCATTGAGTTAAAATTTCAATCCTAAAATGAACAGACAAATTATACTTAAATCAAGGCCAAAAGGCCTGCCAACTCAGGCAAATTTTGAAATAACAGAAACCAAGGTAGCAACTCTGAACGAAGGCGAATTGCTGGTTAAAGCAAAGTTTATTTCAGTAGATCCTTATATGCGAAGCCGGATGAGCGATGCCAAATCCTATGTTCCGTCTTTCGAAGTGGGCAAACCCATGGACGGTGGCGTAGTGGCCGAAGTGATCGAAAGCCGTCATGCGGATTTTGTGGTTGGCGATGCCATTCTTGGTCACCTGCAATGGCAGGAAATTCAGACCGTAAAAGCTGAAAGTGTTACCAAACTTGATAAAAAAGTGCCACTCAGCTATTATCTTGGAATATTGGGCATGCCCGGACTTACGGCTTATTTTGGATTGAATGAAATCGGGAAACCTGTTGCAGGCGAAACTGTAGTTGTTTCGGGCGCTGCGGGTGCCGTGGGAATGGTAGTCTGCCAGATTGCCCGTCTTAAAGGCTGCCGTGTGGTTGGAATTGCCGGTAGCGACGAAAAGAATGCCTACCTGAAAAATGTTCTGAAAGTAGATGAAGTTATTAATTATCATACCGAAAAGAATATAAAAGCCGCAATTGCGCGCGCCTGTCCCGATGGAGTGGATGTGTATTACGATAATGTGGGTGGTGAAATTTCGGATGCAGTTATTGCTAATATCAACAAGTTTGCGCGGATTATACTTTGCGGACAGATTTCGGTTTACAACAATACTGATATACCGGTCGGACCACGC
>JBBRYZ010000144.1:0-10026 GCA_038237165.1 Bacteroidales bacterium
AGAAGCCGTGAAATCAGGTTTTGTACAGGATCTGGTTGAGAAATCAGCCGGACAACGGCTCGATGATATTGCAAATCGCCGTATTATTCAACTTGGCACTAACCAGCATCCGAATCCGGCTGAGCAAATGCTGGAGCAGATCCATTTTTCGGAAGAAGATGAAATGCTGGAAGAAGAATTGTATGCCGACGAAGAAGATGAAATGGAAATGGACGAGGAGGAAGAAGACGAAGATGCTCCGACAACCTATAAAAAGCTTGTGCTGTTTGGGGGCTCCGACGCTTTCGATCAGTTGAGGCTTGCTACCGAACAATTTGTTGCTGACGGAAATAAAAAGCCAGCCGTATTCCTGTTCAATATCGGTAACCTGGCCATGCGAAAAGCAAGAGCCATGTTTGCTACTAATTTCTTTGGATGTGCTGGTTACGAAATTCTGGATAATTCAGGATTCGAAACCGTTGCAGAAGGCGTGAAAGCTGCACTGCCATCAAAAGCTGAAATTGTTGTGATTTGCAGTTCCGATGACGAATATGCCACTTTGGGAATTGAAATAGCTCAAAAACTCAAGACTGCAAACAAGGCATTAAATCTTGTAATAGCCGGTTACCCTAAAGAAATTCTCGACTCGTTGAAACAAGCAGGAGTTGATGAATTTATCCATGTCCGGAGTAATCTGCTTCAGACTTTAGAATCCTTTCAGGAAAAACTTGGTATTTTCTAGCATATCCGATTAGCGTAAAACTCACTTAGAATTCACAAAATCACTCATCATACGATGCGACCCGATTTTAAAAATATAGATATAAAAAGCAGCCCGTCAAAACCGGTTGCCAGTCAGCCCTCAGCACAAACTGAATGGATGACAAACGAAAAGATAGCTGTTAAGCCTGTTTATACCCGTGCCGATCTGGCCGGTATGGAGCATCTGGAATATGCAGCCGGACTACCTCCGTTCCTGCGTGGACCATACAGCACCATGTATGTAATGAAACCGTGGACTATCCGCCAGTATGCTGGTTTCTCGACTGCTGAGGAATCAAATGCATTTTACCGTCGCAACCTGGCTGCAGGTCAGATGGGACTTTCGGTTGCCTTCGATCTTGCCACACACCGCGGTTACGACAGCGATCACGAACGCGTGGAAGGTGACGTAGGAAAAGCCGGTGTTGCCATCGACTCCATCCTCGACATGAAGATTCTCTTCGACCAGATTCCTTTGGATAAGATGTCTGTTTCTATGACGATGAACGGAGCAGTGCTTCCTGTTCTTGCATTCTACATCGTTGCCGCCGAGGAACAAGGTGTGCCAATGGACAAGCTTACAGGTACTATTCAGAATGACATTCTGAAAGAATTTATGGTGCGTAACACCTATATTTATCCTCCTGCACCAAGTATGCAGATCATAGCAGATATATTTGAGTTTACTTCTAAAAACATGAAGAAGTTCAACTCTATCAGCATCAGCGGATATCATATTCAGGAAGCTGGTGGTACTGCCGATATCGAGCTTGCTTATACACTTGCCGATGGACTGGAATATATCCGCAAAGGAATTGAGGCCGGAATTGATATTGATGCATTCGCACCAAGGCTTTCATTCTTCTGGGGCATTGGTATGAATCATTTTATGGAAATTGCCAAGATGCGTGCCGGACGTTTACTCTGGGCTAAAATTGTGCAACAATTCAATCCAAAAGATCCCAAATCACTGGCATTGCGTACCCATTCACAAACATCAGGATGGAGCCTCACCGAACAGGATCCTTACAATAACGTGACCCGCACCTGTGTCGAAGCTCTTGCTGCAGCTTTGGGACATACCCAGTCGTTGCACACCAATGCACTCGACGAAGCAATTGCTTTGCCAACAGATTTCTCAGCCCGTATTGCCCGTAACACACAAATTTACCTTCAGGAAGAAACCAACATCTGCAAAGCTGTTGATCCCTGGGCAGGCTCGTATTATGTTGAAACGCTTACGCATGAAATTGCTCATAGCGCATGGAAACTGATTGAAGAAGTGGAAGAACTCGGCGGTATGTCGAAAGCTATTGAAACTGGTATCCCGAAAATGCGGATTGAAGAAGCTTCGGCACGTCGCCAGGCAAAGATTGACGCAGGCAGAGATACCATTGTTGGTATAAATAAATACCGCTTAGCCAAGGAAGACCCTATTGATATTCTGGAAGTTGACAACAGCGCAGTTCGCCTTTCGCAAATAGAAAGACTTGAAAAACTTCGTGCTGAGCGTAATAACGATGAGGTTCAGATAGCATTGAATGCTTTGACAAAATGTGCCGAAACCGGCGAAGGTAACTTGCTTGCTTTAGCTATTGATGCAGCCCGCAAACGCGCTTCGCTGGGTGAAATTTCGAGTGCACTGGAAAAAATATATGGGAGGTACAAAGCCGTGATCAGATCAATATCAGGAGTTTACTCCTCAGAAAGCCAGGGCGACGAACAGTACATGAAAGCCTGCAAAATGGCTGACGAATTTGCTGCTCTTGATGGCCGCCGCCCACGTATTATGATTGCTAAAATGGGCCAGGACGGTCACGACCGCGGTGCCAAAGTAGTAGCCACAGGATATGCCGACATAGGTTTTGATGTAGATATGGGGCCTTTGTTCCAGACACCTGCTGAAGCAGCTCGTCAGGCAGTTGAAAATGATGTTCATGTATTGGGCGTTTCAAGTCTTGCTGCCGGACACAAAACACTTGTTCCACAGGTTATTGCTGAACTTAAAAAACTTGGCCGTGAGGATATTATGGTAATTGTCGGAGGTGTAATTCCTTCGCAGGATTATGACTTCCTCTACAAAGCCGGTGCTGTTGCCATTTTCGGGCCAGGGACTAAAATTCCGGCAGCTGCTATTCAAATGCTTGAAATATTGATTAGTAGCCGGAAATAACCGGATTAATAATTCAATAAAAAACCCTTTCTGCCATAAACAGAAAGGGTTTTTCCTTTTAGGAAACACAATTGTCCGGTAAAATTTTATTTCGTCCCTGACGGGACTTGATTCAATTTTGGATCTTGCTTTCTACCAATATGTTGTCCCTAACGGGACTGTCCCGTTAGGGACTGAATGTTGGTAGAATGAAATCCAACCCCAATGAGATAAGTCCCGTCAGGGACGTAATAATATCTTGGGTTTTAGCGATTCTTTTATGTTTTAACCGGACAATATTGTTTAGGAAAGTTAAATCTGAAAATTTTTGAACCCTCTCAGGTTAAAATCTTCTATTTATGTACCAACTCTTTTATAGGTACCTGAGGAGCCATTACAGCATTTACTTTTTCAGAAACTATAGCCTTTTTCAGGTTGAATGAACCGGTAAGTTTGATATCAGCTGAGGAAGCTCCGATTAAAACCGTGTATTTGCCTGCATCGGCAATCCATGCAGATGCTGCTGTGTTGAAGGATGAAAGGTCTCTAGCATTCAACGGCAGAGTGATGGTTTGTGATTGACCCGGCTGCAATAATTTAGTTTTTGCAAAGCCTTTCAGTTCGCCATTGGGTTTATCAACTTTTCCGGCAGGAGCGCTTAAGTATAACTCAACTACTTCGCGGCCTGCTGTTGCACCGGTATTATTTACAGTTAGAGTCACAGATTGTTTTCCTTTGAAATCGCAAGAAGCTATTTTCAGCCCGCTATATTCAAATTTGGTGTAACTGAGTCCAAAACCAAATTCATAGGCCGGATTCACGCCGAATGTTCCATAATAGCGATAGCCAACATAAATTCCTTCTTCATACGTTATTTCTGCCGGAGTAGGGAACATGAACCCAGTTATCCAACCCAGGTCTACTCCATCCGGAATTGCAGGAGCTTTACCATTAACTTTACCGGGGAAATTTTTTGCCGAAGGTACATCTTCATATTTCATCGGGAATGTGGAGGTTAGCTTGCCCGAAGGATTAACTTTTCCGGTAAGTACATCAGCAATGGAATTTCCTGTTTCCTGTCCTCCCTGCCATGCCAGCAGAATGGCATCAGGCATATCGCGCCACGAAGCAGTTTCAATAACTCCGCCAATATTAAGGATTACTGTTACTTTTTTCCCTTTTGCGTGGAAAGCATTTGTTACGTTCTCGATCATATCCTTTTCGATGGGCAGAAGTTTGAAGTCACCTTCCACATTTTTACGGTCCTGCCCCTCGCCGGCATTGCGACCAATGGTGATAATGGCTGCATCACATTCATCGGCCAGAAGCGAAGCAGAAAGTGGTACAACACCCATTTCAGTAATGGGCTGACCCGGATTCAATAATTCCTCGGTAGGATCAGCTGACTTAACATGTTTGCCTTTTCCGGTTTTTATGTAAAACTCATATTGCTGTTTTAGCGTTTGCTGTACTTCGAACCCGGCATTGGCCAAACCCTGGCTGATAGAAACCGTATAAGCTGCGTTTACATCACCGCTGCCGGTACCGCCCTTGAATGTTGCAAAACTTGCATTCCCGAAAAATGCTACTTTTTTAACAGATTTAGCGAATGGTAATGCATTGTTTGCGTTCTTCAATAAAATAGCACCTTCAGCCGCAGCAGTCCGTGCGAGAGCTGCATGAGCTTTCAGGTCGGGTTTGTTTGTATAGGCATATGCTCTAAAACGGGGTGAACTCAGCATAACCGTCAGGATACGTTCCACATTTTTATCAAGGATTTTAACATCCAATTCGCCTGATTTAACTGCATTTACAATTTCTTCAACCTGCTTTGGCCTTCCTGGCATAATCATATCATTACCGGCTTTCATCTGGGTAACTGCAGTTTTCCCGCCATACCAGTCCGTCATCACAAAACCTTTAAATCCCCACTCATTACGAAGGATTTTGGTAATCAGATCATAGTTTTCGGAAGTGTATGTTCCATTGATAAGGTTATAGGACGACATCACCGTCCAGGGCTGTGACTGCTCAACGGTAATACGGAATCCCTCGAGGTAAATTTCGCGCAAGGCACGTTGACTGACGATCGTATTGAGCGAGTTGCGGTTATCCTCCGAATTGTTTGCTGCAAAATGTTTCAGCGAAGTGCCTACGCCTTGCGACTGAACGCCATTGATCATAGCCGCTGCAATTTTACCGGCTATAAGAGGGTCCTCGGAATAATATTCAAAATTACGGCCACAGAGTGGATTGCGATGGATATTAATGGCCGGAGCCAGTAGCACATCAGCGCCGTATTCCAGAATTTCGTTTCCCATGGCAGAGCCTACCTTATTTACCAGCTCCGTATCCCATGTGGATGCAAGCAGAACCGCTACCGGAAATGCTGTACAATAGTAGGTTTTGGAATCGCCCGGCCGGTTTGGCGCAATGCGCATGCCCGCAGGCCCGTCGGATAAAACCATAGGGCTTATGCCCAAACGGGGCAATGAATATGAAGTGCCTGCAGCGCCTGCTACCAATTCTGTTGCCGGCTGCATTATAGCTATATCTATCTTCTTGTCTCCTGAAACATCAGGGAAATCAAGACCGGTGCCAATTACCAGTTTCGCTTTTTCTTCAAGCGTCATGGCAGCTATGACGGCTTTAACTGATGATTTTCCCAATTTGGGTGTCTGGGCGCCGGCATTGCCTGAAATCAATCCTGCTACAATTACCATAGTCATTGTTTTTTTAAATACATTTTTCATGTTTCGAAATAAAATAGATAATCATTTATGAAGAGTTTCCCTGGTGTAACCAGGATAGAAATTGAGCCAGAATGTTGCGAAACGAAAGCCTATCAGTTTCGACTTCTAAAAATATAAAAAATATATTGAATGGTGAGATAAAAATATGTATCGTAAAATACTGTATATGAGTATTATATGAATATTATTCTGATAAATGACATAAAAATCACATATAAAAATTCCTGATTTTCGCTAAAAATGATAATTATTAGTGTATTAATTACACTTTGATGCCTGAAACCTGAGGTTTTTTCTCTAATATGGCTAGCAATATTAAGAATGAATAAAATCTGCTAATCGTTGCAAATATTAATCATGTTTTATACTTTTGATCGCATTATCGCATTGTTTCAGATAATTTAATTTATTCATTATGAACTATTCATTTCTATTGAGATCCTTATTCCTGGTTGCTTGTAATGTATGTGCTTTCTCGTCGCAAGCCATAACTCCCGAAGTTCTCAGTGATTCATGCAGTCAGCTGCACTATCATTCTGTTATTGAGAAAGAAGGTTTTGATTCATTTTGTAACGGGAAGCAGCCGGATTACCTTACCATGGGCATTGCAGTAAATCCGGCTTCAGGTGCAACAGAACTTAATAAAATCAGGGAAACTGTTAAAAATGAAGTATCTTTTTTGAAAACAAATTTGGATGGAATAAAGAAACCGGCAAAAAAGCTGAAATTTGTATTCGATCATGTACAAGGCACATTTTTGAAGAATTATGATGTTGATGCCGATTTCTCGGAGATGTTTGTCTCTGGTGGTTACAATTGTCTGACAGGAACCATTTTGTATGCTTTACTGCTCGATGAATTGTCAATAAAACATACCATTAAATTTATGCCGGGCCATGTTTACATAATTGCTTATGCCGAAGATATCCCATATATTTTTGAAACCACTGATCCGGTCGGTGGTTTTATCGAAATGAACAAAGCCATGCAGAGCAATGCTATCAAAAGTCTCCGGCTTATGAAATTTATGGCAGCGGATAATGGGGATAAGTCATCAGGCAGCGACCTGTTTGAAACCTATTATCTGAAACTCAACAATACCGAACTAAAAGGGCTTGTAGGTTACCAATATACAAATGCTGCAAATGCAGCCTTGTTGAAACAAGACTATGTTCTGGCATACAACCTTGTGAATAAAGCAAATACGCTTACGCCTATGAATGAGCTTAATGTGATGCATGACGAATTGCTGAAGCGTGCTATTGTTGAAGCGAATAAAACAACTGCACTACGCGCCGGATTACTGGTTGATTATTACAATACATCCAAAAATCCCGATAAGAAAAACCAGGTGGTTGACGAATTCGCGCAGTCTCTTTACCTGATTCTTTTCAGCCGGTTTCCTTCGCCCGATTCGTTAAAGCCTGTTTATAATACTTTATATGAGGGAATTAAAGACCCAGAGGTTAAACTGGTGCTCAAGGATATTTACAACTCTGCTTATTTTGGATACCTGCAGTCAACCCAAAAACAGGCTGAAGCCTTCGATATGATTTACGCAGAGTATAGCAATGGCAACCAAAGCGAATTTGTAAAGTCAGGCATTCAGAATTCAATCGTTTTTTTTCAGGACCAGGTCAGGTCAACTAAGAATTACGTAACTTTTTATGATTCAATAGTTTCGAAATATCCAAAGCTTATGGATTTCGACAGGTTTTTATACATTCGCTGCCAGGTAGTAATAGAAGCTGCCCATGATGCATTTCTGAATAAAAATGTGGATGAAGGAGAAAGGCTTTTAAAAAAGTTTGATACTGATGGTTATTACAGTGCAACACGACCAGCATATTGTAACCCGGCAGAAGTATATAGTCTGGCAGGTTCCTACTATTTTAAAAAGAATAATATAGCCAAGGCCAGAGCGTCCCTAAAAAAAGGTCTTACTTATGATCCTGATAACTGGGAGTTAAAGCAAAAACTGAAAGAACTTCAGTAGTTTCGTTAACGGTCAACTGCCAGGTTGAATGTCTTCTCCACGCACATGATGCTCCCCAAACGCGTTTTGTATTCAGCTTGAAAAAGAAGGCTTTTCATTACAAAATTCTTTGATGAAACAGGAATCTCGAGTATTCCGGAATCACCCGATTTTTTTAATTCCTGACGTGCTCCGGGATCAGATTTCGGCGCTGCATAATACGTTGCTTTCGACTGTGGTTTGGCAAGGCTAACCTTTAAAATGTATTTGCCCTCCAGCGAAGTATGATCGATTCCTTGAATGATGAGGGTGTTTTCGTTATTCACTTCGGTGCCGTCGGCCATATATTCTTTCAGTCCGGGCTGAACTTTATTTTTCTTGTAAATACGGGTTGCCAAAAGTTTTCCGTTTTCGTAGTATTTCGATTCAATCCCGTCTTTTTCCCCATTCACATAATTTGATACTTCGAAAGGATTCCCGTTTTTATAAAAATGGGTGCATTTGCCATTACGGTGGCCATCTTTAAAAATGGCATCCATATAAATTTTCCCATCCGGAGTATATTCTCTAACCCTTCCATTTGCCTTGCCATTCAGGTATTCAACAATATAATGAATTGTGCCGTCAGGGTAATTCTCTTTCCGTTCACCATCGGGTATATTGTCAGCCGAGGCCTGTTCGGGATTTATACCCGAAAGATTATCCAACGGTTTGCTTTTGCACCCCGATAACAGAAATGAACTTAATAGGATTGTACAAAAAAATAGAAATATCCTCATGGTCAGAAAATTATTAAAATGAATTTTATTCGATTCTGGAGTTCTAATGATAAATTAATCAGCTGCATTTTCAGGATACCGCACCAGAAATACAAATCCATTCTTTTTGTACAGCACCTTCATGGCCGGGATATTTTGTATTTCTTCGTTATAGTGAGGCTCCTTCAGCACCAGGTAGAAAGGTCGATCGATTTTACCGGTCATCAGCCACATAGGCCTGACGCAGGCATCGGGCATTTTGTTGGTATAAAAAAGTGGCGCATAACTGAAATAGCCCGAATTCAAAACGTAACATTTTTCGGTGGCTTTGGACTTATAAAAATCAATTACAGCTCGCTGTGAATATTGCTCGATGCGGTAAGGGAAAATATAAATTACGAGTACGATAAACAGCGTTGTTCCTGCAAAAAGCACCTTCAGGGCTTTGACAATAAGTTGCCTGTGTGCCAGTATAACGGCGTATATCACTGAAACCAGAAGGATCAGTCCGATTACCCATTCGAAGCCTGTCCAGCTTACATCGGCCTTTAAATTGGCTACAGCAAAGTCGTCCTTAATAATGCCGGAGCTGATTATTTGATCCTTGAATTTATCAATCTGTGGTAAAACTGCAACAAATAGTGCGAAAATGGAAGCGAACACAATCAAAATCATGCTCAGCCATTTTCTCCAACGCAGTGATCCGTTCAGCAAATCGTGAATAGCCAGCGCAGCAAGGAAAGTAAGCGGGAAATAGCAAAGCGAACTGTAGTGAACGATTTTGGTTTTTACAATAGAAAAGAGGATAAGAACCATCCAAAACAGAATAAGCATGATTCCTTGAAACTGCCTTTGTGAATCCGTTTGTCCGGCCGTTTTTCGGAACCGCATAAGAGCAAATACCGAGGCGGGAAAAACACCAACCAACAATACGATAAAATGATAAAACCAGGGACCTCCGTGACCTGCATCGGGAATGGTAAACAACCTGATTTGATACAGAATAAACTTCCAAACCATATCCGAGTGACCATTCAATATCTGCACTATGAACCATGAACCTCCTATAAGTATTGTAAACAGGAAGAAAATAGCGATATCGCTGAACCTGATTGTAAAAGTCGGGGGTGATTTAAGAAACCTGATTTTAATCTTTAAAAGCTGAAACAGATGAGGCAAATAGGCAATTGAAATAACCAGCCCGATGATAAGTAGCGCTGTAGGACCTTTGGTAAGGATGGCTAAGCCGGTAAAAGATCCCCAAAGAGCTGAATAAAGTAATCTGCGTTTTGTTGAAATAATTTCACCGGCTGCATTTAGCCTGACGAAAAACCATATCGCAACAAATATCAGTAAGTTAAACCATGGATCGATAATGCCTGAACGGAAATAGAAATGCGGCAGAATACTGCCTGCATATACAATTACCCACCACATACCGAATTGTTCGTTATATAATTTCTTGCCAATATTAAAGATAAGCAGGAGTGATGCAATTCCGCATATTGCATTGGGGAAGCGGGCAGCAAACTCATTAATTCCGAATGCTTTCATACTCAACACCTGCATCCAGATAAAAAGTGGAGGTTTCTCCCAGAATGGCTGGAAATTAATCTGAACGTTCAGATAATTATGGCTTACGATCAT
>JBBRYZ010000145.1:0-9973 GCA_038237165.1 Bacteroidales bacterium
GATAATCCTTAAAATAAAAGTAGGAATAGTAGAAGCTTGAATAATAAATAATAAATAATAAATAATAAATAATAAATAATGAATAATGAATAATGAATAATGAATAGACTACCACCATTAAAAAATGGTACAAAAAGGAACTAACTTGAAAATTTGAAACAGAGTTAAATAGTAAGAAGTGATTGTCTTTCGGAATTAGAAAGCTAAAATTTAGCAAAAATATTGTTCGCAGGGTTCTCCCCAACGGGAAGATGTCCGGAGGACAGAGGGGTGAAAGAATGAAAAGGTAACCGCCATTTGCATATTGCACAAGCTAAATGTAGTATGATATATCTGTCTGAAATTCACTTAATAGCATTCTTGTTAGATGAAAGTGAAGAGTGAATAATGAAAAGTGAAGTAAAACAGGCAGATCATCAATTATATGAAGGAAATCCTGATCATCATTCAGGTTCTTAACTTCAGGCTTCAGGATTCCATGTTTATGATTCGATATTACTCGAAACATTCCTATGATAATCGGATAAAAAACTAAATACTGATATTTTAAGTGCCTGAATAAAAGCAAATCAGGCAGCTACACTGACGAAATTGCAATTTGGAAAACAAGAATAACATACCTGTAAGCGAGGAAAAGATAACCCGCAAGGTAGCCATTGTAAAAGTGGGCAAATATGCCGCTTTTACCGCCGCTGCCATGATGCTGGTATTGGCGCCTATGGATGCTGTTGCAAAGAAATCGCCGGTTCCCCCGAGAGGACTCCAGCGAAAACGACCCGGCAAGTAAACTGCAGTTTGAAACCGGTATTTCAAGGCGTCGCCCTGAAAATTATAAGAAAGAAAGCCTGAAAATTATTTGAACTTTGTATCGGTAAGTTCCTTTGCGGAACCGACTTCGGATGTTGTGCGAATTTTGGATTGATTCCGGAGCCTTGGAATAAGGAAAGAGAAGACCAGCAATATGACTCCCATGGAAATAAGCAGCAGGATGCTTTTTTCTGCCGAAAGGATGGTGATATCTATAAAAAGAACTTTTATCAAAACTGCCAGAATCATCAGCATTGACAAGCGGCGGAGGAACCGGGTGTAGTGGATAAGAGAAAAAACAAACAGGATAACGGAAACAGAGAGCAGTATTACAGAATAGGGTATATATTTATTGTATTGAAGGATTTCATATGCCGACTGGTTGCTTAAGCGGTTCATCGAAAGTAAAAGCAGGTGGTCGTATTCCGACAGCAGTATAAAGCAAAGTAACATTATGCCAATAAGCATGCGGGTATTCGTGATAAAGAGATTTTTAGGATAGAGTAAGCTGAGTTTCCCATTAACCTGAAAGATAAAAAGCAACAGAACACCCAGGCTGAAATAATGCAGAATAAAAGGCATTAAGGCTGACGAATTTCCGGCGAGGTAAAGTGTGCGGAAATGAATAGTTTCAGGATGTATAACTGCCGGATATAGTACAACTGCCAGCAACGACATTGGAATAATATATCTCAGTTTTGTTCTTGATTTCGGATTTAGCGAAGCGGTAAAAATATACAGAAATGTGTAGGTATAGAAACCCCATTCTATCATATTAACACGATAATCGGGTACAATCAGGATCAGTGAGTAATCAAAAATGAGGAACCCCGTGAGATAGAGAATACTATAGTGCAACGTACGGACTGAATTTTTATAGCTTCTGGATTGGCTATGTGAAAACGAATAATCATTTATAAGCTGTTTAAATAAGTTGTTGTAATAATATGAAAGGGCAAAAAGCAGTAAGCTGCCAAGCACAATCTGTATGGAATATTGTGTGCCTGAAATTCTTTGGGCCAGCAGGGCCGGGATGATGGTAAACGCCCAGTAAACCAGGTACAAACCCAGGGTTGCGAAAAACATTCCCATCGAGAGATGGAAACTGACTTTTAAATTGGTGAGCAGTACATTGATCAGTAAGGTAACCGCCAGGGAAGCTGCAAGGACAAGGAAAAAATTTGATTCAAAAAGCTGTGGAAGCAGGAAGGCGGCAAATATACAAAGAGAGATATAAAAAGGATCTTCATGCTTCATAAATGCATATTTCCTGTTAAAAAATCCGATGATAATCAACACGGTAACTGTGAGCGCATAATAAAGCAGGGATACATAGCTAATTCCGGCCTTGTAATAAAAACCAAGATAAAGTCCTGTTACAACCACAAGAGTAAAGTAAGGCAATGAATACCAGATAAATGATATTATTTTTCGGCCGGAACCAGGTTTAAAAATTCCGAAACCTGTTGCTGAGAGGATAAACCAAGTGAATAGACCTGGAAGCATAAAATGAACTGCTGTTGATGAACTTCCGGCAACAATAACCAATTTTATAAAATAATAGGTTATATAAAAAGATGACAAAGTCATTATCAGAATGAAAGGCGACCGCCAGTTGTATCTGAAACAAAATATCGAAACAACGATCTGAAGACCGATCAGAAAAATTATATTTGGAATTATAACTCCATAGATGATCCGTATCAGTATAAATGAAACAAAAAACCAAATTACAGCCCAGTTGAGTAGAAAACGGCTTTTACCGGCAATTGAAAAGGTAATTGCAAACAATTGGATAATGCAAAAGAAAGTAAGTATCAGATAGTAACTTAGCTCAATATGGTGTGCTCTTATTTCGAACAGCACCTTCCCAAGGCTGAATATGAGCCAGATAAAACCGAGGGAAACCAGGATTTTTTTTAGCCCCGCATAATTACTTCGCAGCAAATGTTGGAATACCAAAAGCAGAATGCCCGGAATAAAAAGAAGAAGCGACAGATATCCGGAAAGCGAGGATACTGTATTTATTTTAACACCTGATTCATCCACGGAAGATTTTGTGAAGGATCCTAAAATCTCAGCCAGGATGCGGGCATTAAGATTGCTGGCAAAAAGATAGACCAAACTTCCGGCTATTAATAAACCACCTGCAAGCTGCAAGCCATAATTTATCAGAAAAGTTTCAAACTGAAAAGAAGAACTCCGGTATTTCCGGCGTTTTTTAGGACGGCTCATTAAAAAAAATCAAGGTTTAAATGCCTACGGCTTTCAAGGTTCAAAGTTCAATGCTTAGCATTCAAAGGTTTATCCGCAATTTTACACAAATGGACACAAATGGGCACAAATGAATTATGGGGTTACGAGTCGTGCAGTCGTGTAGTCGTGCAGTCATCATTCGGAGGTCAAAAAATCGTTAATCAATATTATTCCCTCCTCCTACAATTTTTCTTCGTTTTTACTAAGCTTACTGAAAAGCCTTTTCGACATTTTTTGTTTGGGGACATCCGAATAATAGCTTCCGCCGTACTTATAGTTATTATAATATCCGCCGTAACGTCGTGATCCGTATCCATAGCCTTTGGTTTGTACATCGTTAAGCGCAATGGCAATGTTTTGGAGTTTATCCTGCCTCGACAGTTCGTTTACAAACTTGATCTGGTCGCGGTGGCTGAATTCCTGCCTGAGTATAAACAAATTAGCATCGGCTTTACGACCTACTATCACACTGTCGGTAATTATCGAAATAGGGGCGTTGTCCATCACAATAATATCGAAACGCGCCCGCGCTTCCTCAAGGAATTTATCGAATAGCGGATTCTCTAGCAGCTCGGCAGGATTGGGCGGTATTTGTCCGGAAGGAACAAAGGAAAGTCCTTTCACCTTTGTGGGCTGTATGATATCATCCAAAGTCGACTGCCCGATAAGGTAATTGCTTAATCCTATACTGTCTTTCTGATCAAAAAGCTTCTGCAGGCTCGGCTTTCGCATATCGCATCCCACCAGCAGCACATTAAGGTTATTCATTGCAATAATGCTTGCCAGGTTTATCGACACAAAGGTTTTTCCTTCGCCGGGAATGGTTGAGTGAACGGCGATAACCTTCTTAGCATGCCCGGGCAGCATAAATTTCAGGTTTGTGCGCAAGCCGCGGAACGATTCCGATATGGCCGCTTTGGGATGTTCCACAACTGGGAAATCGGTATCATAATTATTATGAGCAATGGAGCCTACTATCGGCAGTTTGGTCTTTCGTTCCAGCTGTTCCATACTGCGTACCTTATCGTTGAGATAATCATAAATAAAAATGATCAGCATGGGAATCAGCAAGCCGATCAGAACGCCGAACATGATGAATTTTGATTTCTGAGGTCCAAGCTGGCTGGTGGTTTCAGGGTAAGCGGCATCCAGTATAAAAGCGTCGGGGGCATTTGATGCCAGGCTGATAGCGGCTTCTGCCCTTTTCTTCTGCAGGAAATCGCTCATTTCCTTGTTCATTTCAAAGCGGCCTTTTATGCCGATCATTTGCTGCTCAATAGCCGGCAAATGAGCCATTTCGCTGCTTGATTTCTTTATCTGATCATCAATCTGCTCAGCTTCGCTTTCGGCATTCGTCATAATATTCCGCAGGTTTTCGTCCAGGTTTTTCCGTGTTAGCTTAATCTCCCTGTCGAGAATTTCGAAGCTTGGTGAGTTTTCGTTAGCGCTATAGGAAAGGACTTCGCGTTTGCTGTATAGTTCAATGAGCTTCATCACCAGGTTATTGAACAGCGGATCGGTAACGCCAACGATGGAAGGCGCTACAACCTGTTTCATCTGCTCAGAGTTTCCCAGGTAATTCTTCAGGTTACGGAAATATTTCAGCCGCATGTCCGACATTGCCTTTTCTTTTTGAAGATCCGCCAGTTTGTTAACTACCATGGTGCCTTCCTGGGTTAGGTCAACAATCTTGTTAGCCGACCTGAAATCGCTGAACTTCTGTGCTGCATGATGAAGTGAATCTCCTACACTCGAAAGCTGCATGTCAATAAATCGTATTGCATTCTCCGAAGTCTTGTTTTTTTCATTTAAACCATATTGAATATAGGTTTTGGTCAATGTATTCAGGTAATCGAGATCACGCTGGGGTTCGTTCCCTTTAACTGTAAGGCTTAAAATTTCGGAGTTTTCACTTAATTTACCTACGTTCAGTTTACCAAGGTAACTTCCCACCAGGCCGTTAATATTATTGAAATAGAGAACAAATTCGCTTCCTGCTTCGGGAATTTCGGCTCCTTCTTTTACTGTCAATTTAAAATGAAACAATGCTGACTCAAAAGGTTCCCCAAACTTGCATTCTTTCGAAAAAGCAGCATAGGGGCTTTTGCGGTAAAACCGGGTCTGTGGTTCAACACTTACCATATATGTCGAAGGCGATAAAACCTTAATTTTTACCGGAATTCCATCAGGGTTTGGTTTGTCCGGAGTTTCGGCCACATCGAAAGGTTCCGACTTATAGAGTCCGGATTCTGTAAACATCCCTACTTTATACCAGCTCTCCCTCCATTTTAGCGCTTCCATAGTCTGGCGGCTTAATGTGTATGACTTAATAATGCCAATCTGGTTATCAATAAGGGAATAGGTGCCCCAGTTTTCTTCGAAAAAGCCTATAATGGAATTGCTCTGGCTATCCTGTTTCACGAGTATGGTTGTTCCCACCTGGTAAACCGGCTCCTGGTAAAGATAATACAGGTAGCCGCCTCCAAACCCAAGGATAAGGCATAAAACAAACCAATACCAAAGGTTCAGGAAACGGTAAAGATATTCCTTTGTACTCGAAGGTAATTCGTCATCCTGGGCAAATGTGAGGTTGTTGTCGTCTATATTAGCCATTGGTTATTAGCTGTTATTGGAAATTATTTATTCGATATGAAATCTATCTGCCAGGCATCAAATAATCGCCGCCACTATTCCGGGATTATAGTTTCAATATAACCATCAGGAATGTTATGGTGCTTAAGATCATTGATATGGTAGTGAAATTGAGTTGTGCTGATTTCATCCTTGCGGGTTCGGCATACACTACATCATTGGGTTGAAGGTAATAGCCCGGTTGCGAAAGAAGGTTTTTAGTTTTGAAATCCAACCGATAACTCCTGGTGCCTGCACTGGTTTTACGCATTACAAGCACATTGTTTAACATGGCCATATCGGTAAAGCCCCCGGCACGGCCAAGGGCATCAAGTATATTCAGGCTGTTGTCGTAAAAATAATAAACTCCGGGTGCTTTTATTTCTCCAAGCATAGTAATTTTAAAATTCAGCATTTTAAGTTTTACCGTTGCTTCTTTAAGGTATTCGTTGGCTTTAAGCTGAACTTTGGCCTGGGCTTCGGTTTGAGTGAGACCGGCCACCTCTATTTTCCCTAAAACCGGCAGGGTTATAGTTCCGGCTTTATCAATCACGTTGCCAAAAAGCGATTGCCCCGAAGGATCAGTATATGCCAGAGATCCTCCGCCCTGGGTAGTTGTGTTTACGTTAAAGAGCTTCGTTACCTCATCGTTTGTCGATTGAATGTTCACATACACATTGTCGTTTGGCTTTAGATGATAATCCAGGGCTTCGACTGGCAGGTTTTTAAGCAGCGAATCGTTCTGCATATCAGCAAGGTAGGTAAGGTCCTTCTTTGTCCTGCAACTGCTTAATGCAATCATTCCGGCAACAAGAAATACAAGAATCTTAAATTTATACATTATTTAAATTTATTGGATAACAGATTACAAATATAGACATGATTGAACAGAGCTACAAAGTTTCATTTAATTTAAACAGCGAACCCATCCGGGGGTTGGAATTCTGGAAAGTTTTAGCCACTTCTGATCCGTGTTTTAAACTATTCGCTTTCTCACCTCATCCGCCCTACGGGCACCTTCTCCTGAGAGGAGAAGGGAATAGGACTTTTTGCTCTTTTGGAGAAGGACAGTAAACTCCATATTTGTGCGTTCAGAGGGGGATTTAAATAATTTCAAGAAACTCTTCTTTCTTCACTTTACACTTTCATCTAACAAGAATGTTATTAGCTGAAATACAGCAACATATGAGTTCCATTATTTCAATTTATTTCAATTTATTTCAATTTATTTCGAATCCTAAAGTTAGTTCCCGTTTGTGCCATTGTTAAATGGTGGTTGTCTCTTCACTATCAAAAAGTTTCCTAATCCCTTCAATCGCTTTATTATTGTTGGAATAGCGCAGGGTGTATACCGGGAGTTTGAAATACCAGCCAAGGAAGCGTTCGGCAGCTTCGGGTGTACCGGCAATCCACGATTGTTTAATCAATTGGTTCATCACCTCAAGGTTCGATTCTCTATTCAGAATGTAGTCCACATTGGGATCATAGTTAACAAATACAATGGCTTTGGCAGGAACATTGGCGAGCAATCCTTTTTCTTCGGGGGGAGGAAGATAAATTTCGTTTTCGTTGGTTTCGGAGCTTTTGGCGATTATCTGTGGTATATACTCTTTAAGAAATGAAATTCCTCTTTTCTTTGCGGAAATGCCTGCCGGAAAATGATAAATACCGGGTTTATGAAGGGCGATAGGGACAAAATCATCAGACAATATATTGAATCCATTCGCCATCATTAGCAGAGCAATGGAACTTTTGCCGCTTCCCGAAGGAGCCGTAAAAATCACCGCTCCTGTACCATCTGTTACCGCTGATGCATGAATTACTCCCATCCAGTCCGAAATGCTCATATTGTGGATGGCATTAAGGATTTCCATGTAAACAGCTCCCTGAAAATTATCAATTTCCTCAACCGGGAAATAGCAAGCCTCCGAATCATTAATGCGGTATGCATCCCGGTCGCCGGTATTGAACAACTCAATAACGGAGAATACCGGAGGAACTGTTTTTATTTCCTGGTGACAGAAAAGCGGGTGGAACAGCTCTTTGAGATACTCGTTCCGGTAAATAAATCTGAAAAAATTATTGCCGATCTGGTAAGTAGGTTCTGAAAGGTAATCAGTGTTTTGAGAGGAATCAGATTCTACAGAATGAAACCCGGATTTCTGTTTTACAGCATCAAAAAGCAACTGTATCTGCCCGGTGATTTCTTCCACGAAGCGAATACTTTCATCATATGGAAGGGCGTATTTTGAGGAGCATAAATTTGCAATGTCATTTTTATTAACGTCCCTTGCCCATTGCTCAAAAACTTGGAAAGCAGGTTCTTTAAGCTGAAGGTAACGGTTAATGCCTGCCACCCAAACCACGTATTTATCTTCCTCAATATGGAAGCGAAAATCTATCACCTGCTAATAACCCCTTTGTTAATGAATTTGAAATTTGAAATTTTGAGAATGTATAAAATTTAAAAGAAAGAGGGCAACTTCTTATCTCTGTGAACACAATTAAGGATAAATAAGAGCCACAGATTATGCATATTACACAGATTGTTATAATACCTATGGCCTGTCATTTATTATGAATATTACTGAAAGTAACTTTATCTCTGTGTAATTTGCGAAAACTGTGGCAACTTTTATTATTTAAGGGTTGAGTAATTCCGAAAGAAGTAGTCAGTTTATAGAATTAAGAATAACCTTAATCCAACTGAATATTTACGTACTTTGCATAACGGTTAACAATAACTATGAAACCTGCTGAACTCTACTATTTTATCGGCAAATGCCTGTCAATGGACGATGATTCTGAAGCCAGGAAGCTGGTACATACAGAAATATCTTCAGGTAATGTGCCATGGGAGGAGTTCGTATGGATGGGCAGCAGTCATCTTGTGCTCCCTGCAATCTACCCGGTTTTTAAACGAAATGGTGTGTTGCCATTATTGTTGGCTGACCTGGAAGAACACCTTCAGTCTATTTACCTACTCAATGTTGACCGCAACAAACAGATAAAAGAACAATCTTTCGAACTTATTCGGATACTTAACGAAAAAGGTATTGAGCCGATTTTTTTAAAGGGAGCCGGTCACCTGTTGCAGGGATTGTATCTTGATGATGGCGAACGTATTATGTCGGATATTGATTTGCTTATTCCGGAGGAGGCTATTGAAAAAGCAGCTCAGGTTTTATACGATAATGGTTATTCCCACCCTGAAGAATTTGCAGATGATGATTTTGAAAAACACCATCACTTGCCAGGTTTTGAACATAATAATTTTATAGCCATGGTTGAAATCCATAATTGTGTTTTTCCCGGCAGCTACAATAAGATATTATCAAATGCTGAAATTGATTCAGAAAAAAGGAACCTTAAAGGACTTAATGCCTGGGTTTTATCATACAAACATCAAATGATCCACAATTTTGTACACGATCAGTTAGTGGATGATGGATATAAATATAAATCGATGGTGATTAAAGGGTTATATGATTATTATCTTTTAGCAAAAAATGAATCTAAACTAAACACAGCATACAATCTCAATGATTATGAACGAAAGCTTAATGCGTATTGTTTCATTGTTTCAGCTTTATTTAATCATTCGGAGAAGATAGGTTTTAAGAAGAATTTTTTGGCAACCAGATTTAAAAAGCAATTTGATTATTTACTGAACCATCCGAAAATCTATACGCTTTACCAGTTTCTTATTTTATATAGATTAAGGATTACCGGTATTCTGGAATTAATTGTTACAGCTCCCTTTTCAAAACAATCGAGAAGGTATATCAGCAAGAAAATAGGAACTATTGAAAATTCGAGAAAGTATTTTCTTCATCTGAAAAAAGAGATCCGAAGGGACTGAGGCCTCAGTCAAACTAACACCCGTTTTCATTATTTACTTCGTGCATTCTTAAACGCAATATTGTAAATTGCTTTGAAAAAATAACTAATATCAGTTTTCAAAGGATTTTTCGCGTATTGATCCAGATATCTCATTTCCGAAGCCATAATCTCATCCAGGGTTCCGGGCATATCGACATAATAGGGAGGAATGAGCCCTGGCTTAAAACGAATTCTTTTATTTTGTAATTCAGGTGTGTACAAGCTATAATAATGTTTGCTCAATGGGCGAACTCCTACCAGTTTAACATCACCACGCACTAAATTCCAGAGCATAGGCAATTCATCGAGCCAGAATTTTCTTAAAAAGAGACCGATCAGGGTAACGCGATAATCTTTTTTGATTTTCCCGCCATCAGCAAGATTATTCTGAGCATAA
>JBBRYZ010000146.1:0-9968 GCA_038237165.1 Bacteroidales bacterium
ATTTTCTTACGGATTTGTGCTGACTTCGACATTTTTACGGTTGTTAAGCAAAGGCAATAAAACTAACGAAACTATTCCAACCAATACAATGGTAAGGTTTTGTGATGTCCATATCAGCCAGCCTAAAGCATAGCCTTGTGCGCTTGCAACGCCATACAGAACAAGGGTTTCGGCAACAATTGCAGGATAAATTCCTATCCCACCCTGTACTACCATAAAACCAACCGATCCAAATACCAGTACTGCCAGCCCCGCATTTAGACCTACTCCGCTGCTGGCTGGTACGCTGAAGAAAACAATGTATGCCATAAGCAGGTAAAGTGCCCAGATAGAAAATGTATAAAAGAAAAATAACCAGAGGTTACGGACTTTAATAAGTGATTTTATTCCTTCAACAAAACCCAGCGCCATATTTTTAATCTTAATATACAATGTATTCGCGATGATTTTTTTTCTGAAGATCAGAAATATCAGGCCAAACAGTGCAATGAATATAAGAATCAAAATGGAAAATACTCCTGATAAATTGTAGCTAAGATGCAATTTTTCCTGTAGAGGTATGTATATTCTTTCGTTAATGTAACCCGAAAGTCGTTCAGCCTGCAACGCCAGGTTAACGAAGAAAAGTAATACAAAAACCAACATATCCAGCACTCTCTCCGTTATCACTGTCCCAAATGACTTTTGAAAAGGTACATTTTCATATTTTGTAAGGATTGTACAGCGACTCACTTCGCCAAGGCGGGGCAAAGCCAGATTAGCAAGGTAGCCGATCATAACAGCAAAAAACATATTCCTGTTCCCGGGTTTGTATCCCATGGTTTCTATCAGCATTTTCCATCGCATAGCCCTTACAAAATGACTCAGAACGCCAAGAGGAATTGCAAGCGCTATCCACCAGTAGTTGGCATTAGCCATGGAGGAAATAATTTCCTGCTTTTGTTCGGCAGTAAGGTTGCGCAGAAATATCCAGATAAAGAAAATGCCGATTCCCAGAAAAACAGAGAAACGGATTATATTCTTGAGTTTTGGGTTCAAAGGCTGTTAACTTAATAGGTTTTGCGAAGTAGGGAATACGATGGAAGGCTTGTGTGATTTGGCTTCTTCAAAATCCATCTGGGCATATGATGCAATAATTACAAGGTCGCCTACATGGGCTTTGCGTGCGGCGGCGCCGTTAAGGGAAATAACACCAGTGCCACGCTCACCACGTATAACGTAGGTTTCGAGCCTTTCGCCATTGTTGATATTCACTATCTGGACTTTTTCGAATTCAATCAGGTTTGCTGCATCCATCAGATTTTCGTCGATGGAAATGGAGCCGATATAATTCAGATTAGCCTGAGTTATGGTCGCCCTGTGAATTTTAGATTTTAAAACTTCAATTATCATAGCGTGGCAAAATTACGAAATAATCGATCAACTCCATAAACACTCCGGAACATGAGTTGGAAAAAGCACAACAAACCAACACTTTGTTTTATAAACAGGCTTGATCTGCTTAAGATTTTGCCATTATTTTAACACACGGTATTTTAAAGGGGAAATAAAAATGTAATTTTTCCAGGAATTATTTCTTTAAACTGAATATTTCGACCTTGCCTTTATAAAACCCTGTAATTGTTGAATTAACAGTTGTATTCAGGTTGAATGTAAATTCATAAGTATCACCATTTTTTGTAACAGTCACTTTTCCACCGGAAATTTCCAGGTAAGCATAACCGCCTCCCCCACGTGAAATATTATAATTCACAAGAAGCCCGGTATCGTCTTTTCCATCTATTACAAAAGCCTTAGGTAAACCAGTTGAAGGCATAAGTGTGTATTCACCGGGCGTTACTTCTGTTTCGTTGTTTGTCAGAAGAGTCAGAAATAATGCATCTCCTATGCCGGAAGCTGATTCAGGGAAATTGGTAAGAGAATGCACACTGATTGTTTTTTCAAAAAATATTATATTTATAGCATAAACACCAGAAGTAGTTGTACCGCCATACTTCATGCCAAGTGCTGTTCCAATTTCAGCTTCTTTCTGATTGTATTTGAAAGAGTTTTTTGTTTCTACTTTGTCTTTTTTGCATGACATCAAAGTGAAACTAAGAGCAAAAACCAGAACTCCGAATTTAATAAGTGTTTGTTTCATAATGTTTTTGTTTGAGATGATTAATAGTTTAATTGCAACAGGTTCGAAAAATTTATTTAAAAACAATTAGTACAAAACAATATTATCAATTAGCCTTACACTACCGATAAATGCAGCCACGCACACCACGGCATGTTCCACATCATTCCAGTCTTCGAATGGCTGAAGTGTTTTAGCATTTACAACATCCACATATTCAACCCTCAAAATGTGATTTTCCGCAATTTCGCCTCTCACCAGCTGCTTAACGCCATCGGGAATAAACCATGAATAATTTTCTTTTGCACTTGTAAGCGCTTTATGAATTACCGGCGCTTCCGCCCGTTGTTCCGCTGTAAGCCTTGCGTTGCGAGAGCTCAGAGCAAGCCCGTCGGCTTCGCGCACAATAGGGCAGGCAATAATTTCGACTGGAATCTGCATCAGCTCCACCATCTTCTTTATAATTGCCAGCTGCTGGAAATCCTTTTCACCGAAATATGCTTTGTGTGGTATTACAATTTCGAAAAGCCGTTTCACAACAATGGCTACGCCGTTGAAATGCCCTGGCCTGAACTTTCCTTCCATCACCTTGTCGAGCTGTCCGAAGTCGAACAATGTTAAATCTGGTTCAGGATACATTTCTTCTGGCGTTGGTGCAAAAACCAGCGCGCAACCGGTTCCTTCCAACTTTTGAAGATCTTCATCCAGGTTTCGTGGGTACTTTGCAAGATCTTCCGGATTGTTGAATTGTATGGGATTTACGAAAATGCTTACAACAACAAAGTCGTTTTCATTTGCGGCCTGCCTGATAAGCGTAAGATGCCCTTCGTGTAATGCACCCATGGTCGGTACAAAACCAATTGTTTTTCCTTCGGAAATTTGTTGTTGTATCGCATTCCGGGTTTCGGGAATTGTATTTGCAAGAATGATCATTTTTTTTTTGATGTAGAGACACGATGCCTCGCGTCTCAATGATTAATTAAATTTGTTTTTTCTGTCGGACGCGCGATGCCTCGCGTCTCAAATTAATGGTAATTATTGTTTTCGCCCGAGACGCGAGGCATCGCGTCTCTACCGCGATAAAATTTTCAATATTTCTTTTTCCATCACATCGGCCGGTGTTTCAATAATTCTCCCGACTTCAACCTTATTGCGATAAAAGATAAATGTTGGCACAAGTTCAGCTTTCAGAGATTCTACAATAGTACCCGGTGCTTGCTTTGAACGATCAACGCAGATAAGTGTAAGTTTTTTATAATTAAAATTCAACTTATCCATAATGTTGTAAAACCTTGGAACCCATTCCTTGCTGTCGCCACACCAGGTTGCCATAACAACGGTAACTTTAACACCTTTCAGTTTTCCGGCCAGCTGTTTCATAGTTGCTTCATCTGTATGATAAACAGCATATTCAGCTTTATATGCCGAATCAAAATCACTGTTAACCGTAGCAAATCCATCGCGATTGCAGTAGCCAATCAGCATTTCATTATTTTTCTGAGCGTCGGTGGTTTTATTGTTCATCTTTTGGGTAAATGCCAGTGAAGGAATCATTATAAGTGCAAGAAATAAGAGCTTTTTCATTTTAATCGTTTAGGAGAAACAAGGGTTAAAAAAGTTTAGCTACTGAAATACTTTTCCGAAATGATCTTTGTCAGTATTTGCCTAAAGCAAAACAATATTATTACGGATGGCAAATTTTACCAGGTCCACCGTGGTTTTCAGTTCAAGCCTGGCCATAATATGGTTTTTGTGCGACTCAACCGTTCTGATACTTATAAACAGTTTATCTGCAATCTCCTGGTTTGTCATTCCTTCGGCAAAAAGTCTGAGGACCTCAATTTCGCGTTTCGACAAGAGTCCTTCATTGTTATCGTCCTCCGGCAGATTAGTCCTTGCCTTTTTTATATAGCTTTTCAGAATTACATTCGAAATGCTTTCGGCAAAAAACTCCTCGCCTCTGTGAATAGCATAAATGGCTTCAATCAACTCTTTGCGCGAAGTATTTTTCGGCAAATATCCACGCGCACCCGAATTTATCGCATTAAAAATAAACTCCTCCGAGGTGTGCATCGAAAGGATAAGAATGCGAATACCAGGAAAATCGTTGTGAAGCTTCTTAGTGATTTCAATCCCCGACATACCGGGCAATGCAATATCAAGAACTGCAATATCGGGTAGGCTTTTCTTGAGCAGGTCAAACATCTCCTTTGCGTCTGCTGCTTCGCCTATAATTTCGAAACCCGACTCACCCGATAATATATTTGCTATTCCTGTGCGCACTAACAGGTGGTCATCCACCAAAATCAGTCTGATCTTTTCCATTACTGGTATTATAAGGTATTGAAACTTTTATAGTTGTTCCACTCCCTGGTTTACTATTAATTATAAATTCACCCTTCAATAAATTCGTCCGTTCACGCATGTTTTGCAATCCGTTTCGTTGCGCAAAAGAAACCGGGTCAAATATAAAACCTTTTCCGTTGTCAGATACTTCGAGTGTAACTATATTATTAACGCGGCTTAGTTTCATGTTCACCTTTGTGGCTCTGGCGTGCTTTGCAATATTATGAAGCGCTTCCTGAGCTATGCGGTATATATACACCTGCGACTTTTTCGAGATGCGGTCCAGCGAGCCTTCGTTCTCAAAAGCTGCATTGAAACCCGCCAGGGATCCTAATTCGGAACACAGTGCCCTGAGTGTTGATACAATCCCGAATTCATCAAGTGCTGCCGGCATCAGCGCATTACAAACCCGGCGCACATCCTCAATTGTGAGGTCAATCATGTTTTTAGCGGAGTCAATCCCGGCACGCATCATCGAATAGTTAAGTGTTTCGGTATTTTCGAGCTGAAGTTTTACGGCAATAAGCGATTGGCCGATACCATCGTGCAATTCGCGCGACAATCGGTTACGCTCCTGATCCTGTCCATCAATTACCGAACGCAGCCGACGAAGCTTTTCGCTTTGCAGTTCGTCTTCCTGTTTCCTGATTTTATAAACGATGTTTCTGAGTATTAAACTTAACTGTGCAAAAACTCCGTTTCCTTTAATATCTATTTCGGTCGAAGAGGTTTTCTCAATATTTACTATATTTTTATGAAGGTGATGGATAAACCTGGCATTGCGAAGGCTCAAAAATAACCAGGCTGCTATTCCTGTGAAAACCAATATGCTTTTCAGCGCTGCACCGGATTCGGTAACATATATGATCAGCAGAAAAATTGAAATTATAACAGGAGGCAGAACAAAATTGAGATAAAGCTGTTTTAAGAAGCGACTTTTCATTTTAACGATTTGGCTTAAGCCTCAAAATTAGTCAGAAAATAAATAGCCGCAAATAAACACTTAACATTGATTTTAGTTAGATTTGCATATTGAACAAAAAGTAAAAAAAGGATATGTCTCAGATTGGAATTTTTTTTGGAGGTAAAGATAACGGAAGTACTGCAAAAGTAGCCCGTAAAATACAGGAATTTTTTAGCGCCGATATTGCTACTATTCACAACGTAGGCAAAGCCACAACCCCGGATGTCGAAAAATATGATTTCCTGATTCTTGGAACTGCAGCCTGGGGTATTGGCGAAATGCATTCGGACTGGGAGCGTTTTATTGATAAACTGGTCGAAGCCGACCTTGCCAATAAAAAAATTGCTTTATTTGGCCTTGGCGACCAGAAAATTTATCCCGAGAGTTTTGTTGATGGAATGGGAACTATTTTCTGCCGCTTGCCACATAAGGAAAATGTGGTAGGATACACATCCATACGAGGATATAATTTTTACTATTCAACCGCTGAAAAAGAGGGTAAATTTGTAGGGCTTGCAATTGATGATGATACCCAGCCTGAATTTACAGACAAACGAATAACGGATTGGGTAAAACAAATCAAACTGGAAGCTAAACTCTAAGCTTCCGTATTTCGTATTTCCTGAATTTTTCTCTTCCGGTCAGACAGTAAAATTCTTTTCTGTTCTGAATTATTACTCTGAGGTGTTTTCCACTTTCTGAAACGTTTTAACGAAATGTTCCGAATTTACCGGATTAAATCTCTTTTTATTCAAACCAGGAATCCTGATTTTAACCTTTTTTCATATACTAAGCCGCTCAAAAGTACTTTTTATATCGTGTTTGGGTCAATTTATAAATTTAATCTCATTGGTAATCAAGCTAATAGTAATTTCGTTTTGCAGATATTTTTTCAGAATACTTTTATCCATTTCGATCAGCATTCTAACTTCTTCGTTGATAATTTTCGGGGAAGCGAAATTTTAAATCAATAATGGAGCTGGTTAAAGTCGCAAATAAAATGATATATGTCATTAATTGCATTATTTTAACTTTTTTATGAAAATAAAATTGTCAAAATGTTTTTATGTTCCAAAAAATATACAACTTTGCACGGTATTTCAGAACCACATTTATGAATCATCCGCGTAAAATCTCCTCATTACTCCGCAACATTCTTCTTATAGGATGGGCTGTGGCTGTGGTTTGGATTTACATGGGTAATCTCGTAAATTTCCATCAGCATAAAATCTGGGGAAAACAACTTATGCCGGTTGAATGCTCTTCGACCCGTGTAAAAGAAAAAGATGCAGCATCATTTGTTAAATTTGACAGAAATTCAAAACATCTGGATTCAGGTTCGCAATTTGATTTCTCTGCACCCGATCAACTGGTTTCTGAAATCATTTTTATTGAAATAGGTATCCCTCATCCTATTTTGTATAATTTCCCGGTTCTCCACCAGGAAATTCAGGCCTTTTCATTCAGAGGTCCCCCTTCAGCTTAATTTCTTAAATCATTTATTGTAAAGCACAAAATCAATTTTTTGTGTATTTGATAAATGTACTGCATTTCTGCCTGGTACAATTACCTTCAGGAATTAGCTGATTCATCATCTCACATAGAAATCCAACAAATCTAATTTTAATAGCAATGAGTAAAAAATTCTACACTTTTGTTGCCATACTGGCAACTACGTTTGCAGGTATTGCACCTGTTATGGCTCAGCAATCAGGGCCGGTAAATGATACTATATACATGGGCGCCGGTTATCCTAATGAGGTATATTACAGCATGGCGAACGGCAGTAAAGGCGCTGTTGCCCGCGACAAATGGGATATTGCATTCCGCGCCAGTTCTCAGAGCGCAAGCATTATTACCAATGATGGTTCAGGTGTCGAACTATATTCCTATCCAAAAACTACCAAAGCCGGATGGGCTACTGTTGATACTTCCGGACTTTCCACCTGGACTAAAATGGTTAATTCCTCTAACGATTGGGAAGACGGCGCTTTTGACCGTAATCAGAGAGGTGGTCTTGATTATGGTTGGGGCAGTTATAACATGACAACACACTATGTAACAGGTGATTCGATTTTTATTATCAAACTGCGCGATGGAACCTTCCGTAAGCTAATGATTGTAAAAAAATTATCGAGCCTTAATACCTTTGAATTTCAGTATGCCAACCTCGACGGGACTTCCAATAACCCTGTATCATTGGATTGCAGCCCTTATTCAACAAAAAACTTTATTGGATACTCTCTTATAACTAATGAGGCTGTTGATTTTGAGCCGGCTACTTCGTCACAATGGGATCTGTTGTTTACCAAATATATTTATACGTATCCTCCAACAACTCCTCAGGCAGGTACACTTTATGGAGTTACCGGTGTACTGAGTAATTATAAAGTAAAAGTAAAAAAATACACTGAAGTGGTTGCTGGTTTTCCTGCAATAGATCCTAAATCAATGGATTCGACACGTGCAGCTATAGGACATGATTGGAAATCATTTAATGGCGCCGGATATACCTTAGTCGATCCACTGGTTTACTTTGTACAGGATAAATCCGGGAAAATGTATAAACTCATTTTCAAGAATTTTGCAGGAGCCTCAACCGGGCGCATTGCTTTTACTAAGGAAGCATTCTCAACAACAGGTATTGAAGAAGTTGAGGCAACTGGTTTCAATGCAGCTGTATATCCTAACCCGGCGAGCGAAGTTATTAACCTGACTATAAATCCTGGAAAATCAAAATCTGTAGTTATTACGTTGCTTGACTTATCTGGCCGTACTGTTTTAAGCAAAAAGTATGATTTACAGTCCGAAAACCTTTCTACATTAAAGATACCTGTTTCAGGTTTCCCATCAGGTATTTATATGATGAAAATTCAGAGTGGTTCAAATATTATCTCTCGTAAAGTTGTTGTAAATAATTAATGTTGTGAGTTTTGTTTATCAGTTTAAATAGGGATTAAGGGTATTACTGCTGACCGGAGATTAGGGCTCCGGTTAGCGGATACCTTTTCAAATTACGCTTGCTGATATTCATTTCTACGCGATTAAAGATATGTAAATACTTAAGTTGAATGTTTTGTTTAATAGATTAGTAGGGCTAATGGTGATACTTCCGGCCAAAAGAAAATTCTCCGGCCGGAAGTTAACCGCATTAATTTCTCAAACAGCATAAGTGTTTACAAATGCAAACAAAAAGAATGAAAGTAATGCTGAAAAGTTTGTTTATCCGATTAACAGGGGTGATGGTAATGCTGCTGGCCGCAGTTCAAATTTACGGTCAGCAGGCTGCCGTCACAATTATTGATGCTAAAACCAAAGAGCCGGTGCCTTATGCTACGGTTTGCTTTGGGGATGTTAAATCAAAAAGCATCAAATACCTTGTTACCGATATGGCGGGTAAGGTGGCAAATGAGGTAAAAGAACCAAGCAAAGTAACAGTTACATTCGTTGGCTATGTTACGCTGGTTGATTCAATTAAACGCGGAGTTTCAAAAATACTTTCATTGGTTCCGTCGGTGTTCGAAATGGATGAAGTTGTAATAACAGCGCAGTACGCACCCGAAAAAGCTGATAAATCGATTTATAAAATTAATGTTATAAATAGCCGGCAGATCGAGCAAAAAGCTGCCACTAATCTAACCGATCTTTTGAGCAGCGAAAGCAATATGCGCGTAGCTCAGGGAGGAGTTTTGGGTACAAGCCTCAGCCTGCAAGGTTTATCGGGCGAAAATGTAAAATTTCTGCTCGACGGAGTTCCGATTGTAGGTCGTTTGAATGGAAACATCGACCTCAACCAGCTAAATCTTTATAATGTGGATCATATCGAAATTATCGAAGGTCCGATGTCTGTAATTTATGGCAGCAACGCCATTGCCGGAGTTGTAAATATAATCTCCAAGGAAAATAAGAATTCTTCGTTATCTGCATATGCCAATGCATACCTCGAATCTGTTGGGGTTTACAATTTCAGTGCAGGAAGTTCGGTTCACCGAAAAAAGAATAATTTCTCACTCGATCTGGCACGTAATTTCTTTGATGGATACACCAGTAATGATTCATTACGTTCAATGCAATGGAAACCGAAGTTGCAATATAATGCTGATGCCTATTATCTTTATTCGGGTGCCAAAACAAGGGCAAAAGTATCATTTCAGTATTTCGACGAGATGATTCAGGACAAAGGCGATCTGCAGAAGCCCTATTACGAAACCGCTATTGATAACTTCTATCACACCATCCGTAATACTTCAAAAATTGAGACTTCCTATACAATTTCTGATAAGCGCCAGATCAGTTTTGTAGGTGCTTATTCAACTTATGTTCGCTATCGGAATGTATATCAGAATGATCTCACAATACTCGAAAAACAACCTGCCGGCGGTGATACCACTGCAGTTGGAAGTTATTTGTTACGCGCTTGGTACAACAGGAATTATCCGGAACAGAAGTTAAACTATCAGTTTGGTTTTGATAATAACCTTGAAATCAATAATGGCCAGCGAATAGACGGTGGATCGCAGCAGATAGGTGATTATGCCG
>JBBRYZ010000147.1:0-9835 GCA_038237165.1 Bacteroidales bacterium
AGAGTCTGTTTAAATTTTGTTCAATCTAAATTTACCCCCTCTGACTCCCCCTGAAATCAGGGGGAGAAAGTGCTAAGAAAGATTTTCTTTAATAGATAAAGTCTGAATCTAGCACAATTTGCCCCCTCCCTGAAATCAGGGAGGGCTGGGGTGGGTGCTTTATGATAAATTTAAACAGTCTCTTAAAGATTTATGGCAATTATATAAAACACTCGTATAATTATCCTCTTTGATTAAACGATCAAAGTACACTCTACAGCAAGCAAAATGGACTTAATGCCTCATTCATAAGCATAAGTCCATTTCGCTGTCCACAACACATCATTAGCGATATGGTATTTATTTACTATGTTGTAGGTTTACATTGATGTTTAATCATTCTTCGGTGGGGTTACAATGATTACATCAGGTTTCTTCGGTGGAGTTACAATGATTACATCAGGTTTCTTCTCCGGTGATACAATTACGTTTACATCCTTCTGATTAGCCTTATTTTGCCTCATTTGGCGGTTAGTTTGTTTGGGTGTTCCATCGCGATAAGTGCGGCAAGATGATTCACCGAACATAAACCCCAACAATAAAATTGCTATTGCTGCTGTTCTGACTGATAATGCTCTAAACTTTGTCATAATTTTAAATTTTAACTTGTAAATAAATTAGTAAGGCACAAAGTTAGAGTCTCTGATTTTGAATATGTTACACAATTTATAAAATTAGTTACATATTTCACAGATTCAATAAGATATATGGCAATTATATAAAACTCTCCTATAATTATGTAACACTTTCTTATCTGTTTGAATATACTTTTGTTAGAATAATTTATACTCACAAAAACCGAAACATCATGGCAAAGTATTCAAAAAAAGCTCAGGATAAAATTTCTGAAGTAATGCATGAGTTTAAAGATGGAACTCTTGAATCAGGTAAAAATGGCAGTGGTGGTAAAGTGAAAAGCAGGAAGCAGGCGATTGCAATTGGTATAAGTGAAGCCAGAGAAGCAGGATTAAAAGTGCCTCCTGAAAAAACAGACAAGTAAATTCTGAAATTTTTTCCTTTCACAGAATATTCAATTACTTTCCGGGGATGGTAAAATGGAAAATACTGCCATTACCCGCCTCGCTTTCCACTCCTATTGTGCCTCCGTGTTTTTCAACAAATTCCTTACAGATTAACAAGCCTAAACCCGAACCATGTTCTTTTGCCGTACCCGGAGTTGTACTTGTATCTGGGCTGAATAGTTTATCCATTGTCGCTTGGTCCATTCCTACTCCATTGTCGGAAACAGTAATATGGATAATATCTTTCTGCTGCCTTGCATTTATTTCTATTTCTCCATTCAGATTAGTAAATTTTATTGCATTGTGAATAAGATTTCGTAAAATTGTAAGCAACATATTATTGTCGGCATACACTTCAATTTCATTTGATGGCAAGAATTTTACCGATATATTTTTGAATTTTGCAGTTGGATTTAAAATTTCAATCATTTCATTTATCAAATCAGATAAATTTATCTTTTCGGGATTGAAACTAATCTGCCCGGTTTGCGATTTTGCCCAGTTCAATAAATTATCAAGTAAATGGAGTGTGTTATTTGCCGATGTATTAATAATCTCTGAAAACGTAGCAGTTTCATCATCATGGTTGCTTTTTGCATTTTCAATTAATAACTCTGAATAGCCTAAAATACTGTTAAAAGGAGATCTCAGGTCATGAGCTATTATAGAGAAAAGCTTATCTTTTGTAGCATAAAGTTCTTTTAATTCCTGATTTTGACGTTCAATTAATAATTCTGCTTGTCTCCGTTTTGTAATATTTATGGCTGTTAAAAAGCATTGTTTTTCATTTTTGGAAATAATGCCTGTAATAAGTACAAATAATGGCAATTTGTTATTTGTTTTGAAAATTACTTCACAGTATTCTTTGTCGGAGCTTTTAAATACGCTGTTAATAAAATCGAAAAACGCGGGTTTGGTACTATCAGTTATAAAATCTGCCAGGCTTTTGTTTTTTAGATATAAGCGCTCTTTCCCGAGCATGGTTGAACCAGTGAGGTTTAATTCAATAATTTTGCCATTGCTTGTCAGGGTATAATATCCCGAAGGTGCAAAATCATAAAGTTCAATGTATTTTTCATTAGCTACATTCCTGGCTTCATTGGCAAGCAGTAGTTCTTCGTTTTGCATTTCGAGTTCAATCTGATGCACTTCCAATTCGTGAAAAAGCTTTAATACATCAGCTTCTGAATGACTTGCATTTATGAGTGAAGATTTAGATTTTAGCAATTCTTCTGCTCTTTGTCTCTTCTTTACTGCTTCAGGCATATCAACATCAATCATGGCTTAAATTTTAAACTGAATAATCAGTGTTTTAAATATTGTTATGTCGCGTATAATAATCACGTAAATCCTCCAGATGCGCCCAGGCTAACTCATCTGCCAGCCTTCCATCATTTTCTGTAGCTTTCATGTTGGTGTCTGTTATTCCATTTTCAGGCTCATCATTTAATCCTTTCATAAACTTGTCGAGACTTACTTCCTCCCAGTTGATGCTGAGCTCATTCCAGATTTTCTTTACAGCTTTTTGAGTAAATTTGTTCATTGCTTTGCTTTTTAAATATTATAAACCATTACACCTTAAGGTTTTACACATACATCACGGCATCAATATGCTGCACTGCTACCACGCGAACTCTTTCGTGGTTAAATAATATTAACTGATTCGTAAATCGTAAATTCGTCATTCGTCATTCGTAAATTTTAGTGAATCGATGAAATGAATTTTCTGATCTGATAATTGAATTCGAATGGATTCTCCATGTTACTTAAGTGTGCGGCATGTTCAATAAGGCTGAGCTGCGAAGCATTTATCTTTTTGTACATTGATTCTGCCATTTCAGGGGGAGTAATTTCATCTTCTTCACCTACCAGAATAAGCACAGATATTTTAAGTTCCGGTAATTTACTGCAGGTTTCATTACGGTTTGCCAGCGCATTCAGCGAATTATAAATTATTTCTTTTGGCGTGTTCAAAATCATTTTACTTACTGCTGCTATTTCAGAGTCCTTTGTTTGAAGAGATCCGGCTGCAAACAGATTTTTTATGCTTTGGTGCGCAAAATCTTCCAAACCGTTTTCCTTAATGTTTTCAATGGTCAGCAACCGGTTATTTTTGGCTTTGGATGAATCAGCAATACACTGGGTATCGCACAATATAAGCGCTTCGAATCGTTCGGGATAATTTACGGCCGCATTTAACGCAATATATCCGCCCATTGATAAGCCACATAGTATTGCCTTACTGATTTCGAGCTTATCCATAAATGCGATAAGATCGTTGGCAAAAAGATCCATTGAAAAATCCTCAAGTCCGGCATCAGAATCTCCATACCCGCGAATATCATAAGCAATAACCCGGTATTCGTCCTTTAATGCTTCAATTTGCGAATCCCACATAGATTTATTAAGCGGAAAACCGTGTATGAAAATAATAACGGGTGCTTCAACCGGGCCATCATCGGTATAACTGACTGTGAGATTATTAACAATTATTTCAACATTGGTTTCTGTTAAATTCATATCGTTGCTGTTATTAATGTTTAGGATTAATTTGTGCAAGTAATTATTTAAAGTTTCCGCTTACGCACTGTTTTATGTATGGCAGAAGTTTAAACAACCGGTTAACGTGTATATATTACCCGGTAGCTTAGATCGCTTATTCAATATGGATTTTTGGTTCATCCATACCAACCTACAGCAGTTGCATATTACAAACAGGGCATACGCCGGGCTGATTATACGTTTTATTGCCTTCGCAGTTCATAGAACACTGATATTTAACCTCCTGCTGATCTTTACTTTTATCCTGATTGATTACCACAGATCCGCTGGTTGAGATTATCTTATATCCTTCGGGGGCATTTTCAGGTTCTCTCATTGTATTGTCAAGTGAGTTCTTATCTTTTTTATTTAGCTTTTGTGAAATACGATGAACAGGAATTCATTTTATTAATTAAAGTACAAATTTGAATCTCTTTCTCTTGAATAGTGTTACATAATTTATAGATTAAATTACATCTTTCTCACATTTTTTTCACCAAAAAGATTCCTTTGATCCTGGTAATTCCAGAAACAAAAACCGCCCTGCTTATAAGGCAGGCCGGCTTCAATTACAAAAGATAATTAGTTACTTTTTATCAGCGTTGATTTTCAAGCCCCAGATTTCGACTTTAGCCTTTTCATCTTTACTGTTAGGAAGCGTTTTATAAACGAAAATAATTTTCTTTATGCTACGCTCAGCACCACCTTTGAGATCAATTAAGCGACTTTCGCCTGCTGCTTTTACTTCCTGGTTGACCATAACGTTTTGTTTGTCGCCACTTTCGTAAGTAATTTCAAGAGAAACCAGGTTAATAGCTGCTTCTGTAACTTTAAATTTGAGGGTTGAGAACTTGTCGGATCCCATAACAGCAATTTCATCCTTTTCCATTTTAAAATCAACCGTTCTCTCTGCAATTTTGTGCCATCCTGCTGCGTCACTTACCATTACTGCCGGTGTCTGTGCACTTGCAATACCAATGCTTCCTGCAACAGCAAGAAACATCATAATCATTGTTTTCATCATTTTCATGGTTTTTGGTTTTAATTAATTAATAATGATGCAAAGGTCAACCACATTTAACAGCTATGTGTTACAGAATTCTGGATATGACTTACATAATTCACACATTGGACTAACTGAATATCAGTGAGATGTAAAAATAAATAATTGCTTATGGAAGAGGCCAGTACACTTTCAAAAGGTATTTTTCCTTAAAAGAAAAGCTCAAAACCGAAGTCGTTTTAAGGGAAGTAAAGAAATTTTGCCGGGAGAATTTATGAACAGTGCAAAGCATTTCAAGCTAAACAGGATGGATTAAAATCCCTTATTCGTTGACTTAAGTTTACGCCGTTAATAAAAAGTCACTCCATTAATAAAAAAGACTAACTTTGAATATTAAGGCAAAAAACATAAAAGTTAAGAATATGTATTTCGAAAGTGACGGCATATATCATATTTATAATCAAGGGAATAACCGGAAGGTAATATTTTACAATCGTGAAAATTACCTGTTTTTTCTGCGCAAAATAAGAACTCATATACTTCCCTTTGCTGATATTCTGGCCTGGTGCCTGATGCCAAATCATTTTCATTTTATGGTGGAGGTTAAGTCGGTGGTTATTGACGGGGTGACTTTGACCGGAGGTGCAAGTCGGGCAATGATTGCAAGTCGGGGCGCGACTTTAAGTCGCACTCCGATTAGTCCGAGCATTCCGAGTAGCACTCCAAATGACATTTCGCTCAATCAATCAATTGGAATTATGCTGGCATCTTACACCAGGGCAATTAACCTTCAGGAGAATACTACCGGCTCACTTTTCAGACAGAAAACCAAAGCAATCTGCCTAAATGAAATTAAAGGAATATCATCCAACTGGTACACTTCATTTGGCGTAACATTTTTAAATGTTTATATCTCTGAATACCAGTATCCCCAGGCATGTTTCAATTATATCCATGCCAACCCGGTGAAAGCAGGTTTAGTTAAGAAAGGAGAAGACTGGGAGTTTTCTTCCTGGCGGGATCTGATTGGGATGCGGAAAGGCGATTTGGTGAATCGTGAAAGAGTAAATGAAATGGGTCTGCTAATATAGACGGGGTTGGCCAGCTATTGATGGAGTGACTTTGATTTGAGTTGCAAATCGGGGCGGGAGTGCAAGTTGGGCGGGGAGTGCAAGTCGGGGCGCGACTTAAAGTCGCACTCCGACTAGTACTCCGAGAAAAACCTTCAGGAGAGTAATTCCGGTTTTCTTAAACCAGCAATTGACGAGGTGACTTTGATTTGAGGTGCAAGTCGGGGCGGGAGTGCAAGTCGGGCAATGATTGCAAGTCGGGGCGCGACTTAAAGTCGCACTCCGACTTGCAATCCGAGAAAAACCTTCAGGAGAATAATTCCGGCTCACTTTTACCAGCAATTGACGAGGTGACTTTGATGAGTCACCATTACATTAAAAAAGGCGGTCAGTGACCGCCTTTTAAACCATTATTGGGTTTTCTCTGTTTCTTTCTCTTTCTCCTTTTCCTTGTTTTTGAAATATCTTTTGAGCAGGAAGTTGCTTTGAACGGCTTTTAAGTCTTCGTCCAATTTCTGCGAACTGCTTTCCAGGTTCTTTATTGTTTCCTTGATACGCGCACCCGATTGCTCATCGCGTAACAATACACCAACTGTAGAATTGGGGTTTTTGGAGGCTTTTTTCAGATCGGCAACAAAGGCGGAAGCGGTATCTGCTATTTGCTGAAGCTGTTTAATGGAGGCTTTCACTGATTTAAAAACCACTGTATCCGTAGTCAGTTCGTTTGCCAGAGTACCTTTTTTATTCAGGTTCGAGCTGAAAGTGGCGAGAGTGGAAACCAGTTGATCGGCCTTAGCCGAAGCAGTTTGCAATGAAGCTGTGGCAGCATTGATGTGTGTATAAATTGCGTCGTCAGTCAGCAATTTGCCGATGGTCCCTTCGCCTGCAGCCAGTTGCTTGGTAATTACTTTCAAATCGGCGGTAATAGCCAGGACATTTACATTGTTAGCCTGCAACGTATTTATCATATCGTCAGAAGTAAACGTTTTCTCAACACCAAGGGTGTCGCCTTCCTCCACTTCGGGCGCAGCTGTGGTGCCTCCATAAATCACAAGAATTTTATTTCCTATCAGCCCATCGCTGCTGATTTTAACTTTGGCATCTTTACGGATATACTGCTGAGCCTTTATTTCGATGTTCATACTTACCTCAACCTGCGAAGTACCATAAAAACGAAGATTGCTCACCGTTCCGATTTTTACACCCGAAAACCAGATGTTGTTCCCTTTTTTTAAACCTCCCACATCATCGAAAAGTGAAACCACTTTCATTTTGCTTTTAAAGGTTTCGTGCAAGTTGCCAATCATCAGGATCCCCCCAATAAAAAACAATATTCCTACAAGTACAAAGACTCCTACTATTACCGCTCGTCTGTTTGGTGATTCATTCATAAATTATTGTATAAAATTGTAACTAAAAAAAGCTTTTATTTGTTCGTCATCGCTATCGAAAACATCTTCGAATTTGCCTATCTTCAGGAATTTACCGTCCAGTAACATGGCTGTGCGGTTACCGGTATTTTTGGCGCAGGTAAGATCGTGGGTAATGATAATAGAACTGGTGTTGTATTTTTGCTGAACTTCGTTGATAAGTTCAATAATATCGGCACTTGTAACGGGATCGAGGCCTGAAGTAGGTTCGTCGTAGAGCATAATCTGAGGTTTGAGGATCAATGTACGGGCGATACCGATTCGTTTCCGTTGCCCGCCCGAAAGATCCGATGGCAACTGATTTATCTTATCAATTAATCCTACCGCTTCAAGAACTTCTTCCACTTCGGTTTGCACTTCTCCCTTGCTCATTCCCGGCCTATTCATGGTAAGCGGGAATGCAAGATTCTGAAACACATTCATACTGTCGTACAAGGCGCTGCTCTGAAACGAAAACCCTATATGCAGCCGTAAAGCATCAAGTTCTTTGCGATCCAGCTTATCCACCTGCTGACCTAACACTATTACTTCACCTTTATCGGGCTTAAGCAGACCCACAAGTATTTTTATCAGAACCGATTTACCTGTTCCCGATTTGCCGAGTACGGCAACATTTTCGCCTTTAAAAAGCGTAAAATCGATGCCCTTCAAAACGTCCAGCTCACCGAATGATTTATATAACCCGGCTATTGATATAACCTGTTCGTCGTAATTGATTATATGTTGCTCTAATTCTGCCATAACTCTAAAAATAACGGATCCAGTTTGAAAGCTGAACAATTACAAGTTCCTCCACAAATATCAGGAACATTGCCAGTACAACTGCCTGGTTTGCGGCTTTGCCCACCCCACGGGTTCCCTGTGTAGCATGAAAGCCTTTGTATGAGCCTACCATGCCTATTGTAAAACCGTATGCGAGTGCTTTCACGACAGATGTAAATATATCCAGAAAACTGATGGTTGAAAATGCACTTTGGTAGAAACTGATAAGACTACTGGTTTCTGCAGCATGAACATTCAGATATGAACCATAAAGTGCAACAAAACTACAGTACAATGAAAGAATGGGAATAGTTAGGGTTGTCGCCAGAACGCGCGTTACCACAAGGTATTTAAACGGATTAATGGCCGATACTTCCATGGCATCAATCTGCTCGGTAACTTTCATTGAACCCAGCTCGGCACCTATGCTTGAGCCGACTTTACCGGCGCAAATAAGAGCGGTTACCAGCGGCCCCAACGCCCGAACAATGGCAATACCAATTAATGACGGTAACCAGGATGTTGCCCCGAAATCTTCGAGCGAAGGACGCGATTGCTTGGTAAAAACCACTCCCACAATGAAACCCGTGAGAGTAATCAACGGCAATGATTTTAAACCTACTTCGAAACTTTGGTTAATGACTTCGCGCAAGTGAACGGGCCGTTTGATTACTTCTTTGAAAAATTGCGCAGTAAATTGCCACGCGTTGCTAACGCCGGTAAAATACTGGTCCAGGCCCTTCGTCAATATATATTTTCTGCTGGTTTCAGTAGCCATTGTGTTATATAGTATTGTAAATGAATCAGGTACTAATGTTAAAAATGTATTTGATTTAAATAAAATGAATTATGGATGTTATTATCAGCAAACACATTTACACTAAATTGAATGCAATAAATCAACCGGCAAAATTGAAAGCAACCAAAGAGTATGATCATGCAAAATTAGTCAATTAGGCCGGATGATTTACATATTTGAGAAAACCCGGATGCAATGCAGTTCCATTATTTTTAGAAACCGGTTTTATCAGAATTATCCTCTTATTTTAGCACGCAATTTTTTAAATATATTCCTTGGTGATTCATCATTAAAATCATTCATTGTTCGGTATGCCTTCAGTAAGTCATCGGGATAAACTCCTTTATATTCGATTTTATAAAACGAAAACCCGTTGTAAGGAATTACGCTTGTTCCGGCCAAAATCCGCACCCGTTTTTCTACATTTTTGTCCTTAAAGTACGACAGGAAAACGTTTTCTCTTTCTTTATTAAGCTCCCTGTATTTTGCATCTACCCTGGATGCACCCAGCAACCTGGCACATTTAGACTGGGTGGTATAAAGCATCTCATCGTTAGTCTGCCTGTTCAGATATAGAATAAACCCGGCATCCTTCGCCGACATTTTATCTACCTGAATTGAATCGTCCTTGCTATACGATTGCTCCTTCTTTTTGTTGGCTGCCAGGAAATATTTTTTCTTTGCTTCGTACAATAAAATGTATTCTTTTTCCTTCGCTGAATATTCCTGTGGTTGAACGGTAATAGATGCTTCAGGATTTTCAACAAGGAAATCAGCCATTTTTTTTATAAACTTTTCCTGTACCCGCATGAGTGTGCTGGTCCGCATATCCCACTTCATAGTCAGGGATTTTTCAATTTCAGCTTCGATGTTTTTTACTTCTATCCTGTACGGGGTGGTTACAGGTTTTACGAAAATATTCCCCAGCACATCAAAAATAACATCTTTCAGATGAAATTTAGGGTTCTTCAAATCACCTGTAATTGGAATTTCGTAATCTATCACATTTCCCCGCTCGCGGATTAGCGCCATAATAAGCCTTGCAGGTTTCCGCTCAAGCCCTTTAGTTTTCAACCTCGTCGTTAAACGTGGATCAATAATAACCAGGTGATTGTCGCTTTGTATATTTCCGTTTCGCACATGCCATGAGCCATTTAGTTCAATGGTTC
>JBBRYZ010000148.1:0-9667 GCA_038237165.1 Bacteroidales bacterium
CTTCCAGTTCTTTGCGCCGTGCATCATTCTGATCCATCAGTTGCTGAAACGACTTTCAAAGGTTCGGGCGGATGTTGTTCATGCTATTTGAAACATGAAATTATTAAAATGCCTGAGTTAATGAGGACTGTTTTTAAAACTGTTTTCAAATGAGTTATAAGTGAAAGAAAATGAGGAGAATAGGAGGGCGGGGTTTGGAAATGGTCCGGGTGCCCGTCATAAAAAGTGCAGTAAAGGATGGCGAAAGCTGATTATTGCCTTAGCACGTTGGCAACAAGTGTATACTTATGGTTTATCGTAGTAGCTACTGGATAAGTACTTCAGCCAAGATGTGTTGTTACTACCCACTTTTTTATCAAATCCATTCAATAGCATAATTCGGCTCACTTTTTTTTATAAATGGCAGCCCATGCCTGTTCGTTTTCAAAACGCTTAATTAGATGCAGGTCGTTTCGGTTTAGTATTTTATTGTATTCTTAGTTGGTATCATAGTTCGAAAAGATATAGTAATCGCCGCTATGATATTCATCAGTAACTTTCCTGAAAACTTCATTTTTTGATACATAGCCTGAGTACGGATTTATAAGTAAGTATCTGGTAATGAAAAATGCAACAATTTTTTCATCCTGCATTTTATTGGATTTCATATAGTTAACTAATTCCATATTTGTTTCAACAGCATTTATATAACCTATATTATTATCACTATTCGATCGTACTCTGAGGAATGGAATCTGAAGTATCATATAAGCAGGGAATAAAAGAATCATATATTTTTTCCATTCAGCTGCCTGAACAATGATTCCAGTTGTTAATAATATAAAGATGGGTACAAGGCAAAGGATGTAACGATTCGAGAAAAAATTAAGCGAACTTACAATTAAAAATAGAAAAATAAATAACAGCAGAAAATACAAAGTTTCAGTAAATTGAACTGATTTTCTAAGTGCCAGTAATAATATCAATACACCGAAAGCTGTAAAAAACAAAAAATTACGTCCATCATAAATAAACAAAGAGGCAGAATAGCCCTCCACCAACCTGTTATAAAAAGTTGAAAAGTCCTGAACAATATAGCCCGCATGATCGGGAAATATTACCCATCCGTATAATTTATATTGTAGAAGTATAAAGAGTAGCAATAGCGAAAGCGGTGCGATACTTCTGAAAATATTGAGCAGAGATACACGGGTAAATAGTTGTCGGTTTCGTATATGTCGGATTGTGATAAAAATACAGACAGTCATTATCACAACTATGCCTGTTTCTTTGGTAAGCACAGCTGCTCCGGCAAAAACAGAATAGTAAATCCATTTCCCACGCAAAAAATGATATATTGCCAAAAGGCAAAAGAGGGAAAGCATAACTTCAGGCAGAACCAATGTGCTTTGAGCAATAAAAACTTGTTGCAGGCACAAAATCAAAACACTCCAAAATCCTGCTGCGGCTGATAACAGATGTTTTCCAAAAACATATACGCTAAACAATAGAAAACAAGCAATTATTAGGTTAAACAGGTGCATGGAGAAAAATGAGTCGCCTGTAATTTTAATCCACATTGCATTTAAAAAGTGAAAAAGTAAAGGATGGCCTCTTGCATATTCTACCGGAAGAGTTCCAGGCAAAAGTGAAGGTCCTCGCTCAGCCAGTATTCTGACAGCAGGGCCATAAACCCAGGCTTCGTCCCAATAAAACGGTAAAGTGAGTATCGATATCCTTGAGATAAAAAATCCGGTGATTACCAGAAATACCAAGACGGTATATTTGTTAATCTTATCGAATAATTTTAATACCATGTTTTTGAGATTATTGCTTTTACGTATAGCTTATAAGTACTTGAATGAATATCCGAACTGCAGGATAAATTCATTCCAAATGTACCGTTTTTCTTTAATCTGAAAACTAACACTTTTCAAATAGTATTTTTCATAGGACTATCATTCCATAACGGCATTTCTTTTCGGAAGAGACCTGGAGTGAGGTCAATAAAAAAGTTGGTAAAATTTACTGGCTTACATTCTTCCCGTTGTTGCAATTTAAACCACATAATTTCTCGCCAGTCTCAGCGCTTCATCCAGCCCCTGCGGATTTTTACCGCCGGCAGTTGCAAAGCCGGGTTGTCCGCCTCCACCGCCTTGAATGGATTTGGCAAGCTCGCGAACGATATTGCCGGCATTCATTTTACGGGAAGCAATAAGTTCATCAGAAACCAATATCGAAAGAGTTGCTTTTCCATCGTTTTCCGAACCCAGCACCAGAAAAAGGTTTTCAACTTCAGCACGCAATCCGAAAGCAATATCTTTGGCGGCGTTTGCATCTGCATCAATGCGGGTGGCAAGGAAGTTAATTCCGTTTATATTTTCTACTTTACTAACCAGTTCATCTTTTAGTTTCAGCGCTTTTTCGTGGTTGAATGTTTCAACCAATTTGCGCATTTCGGCATTCTGATCCATCAGTTGCTGAACGGCTTTTAATGGTTCTGTTGGGCTTTTAACCAGTTGTTTCAGGCTGGCTACCATGGCTTCCTGCTCATAAACATATTCTTCGGCGGCTGCGGCTGTAATGGCTTCGATACGACGGATTCCGGAAGCAATTGCTCCTTCACTTACTATTTTAACCATGCCGATCTGGCCGGTAGCTTTTACATGAGTTCCGCCGCAAAGTTCCACGGAGTTTCCATAACGGATCACCCGGACTTTATCGCCGTATTTTTCACCGAAAAACGCCAGCGCACCCATTTTTACCGCTTCGTCCATGCTTACAGCACGATGTTCATCTAGAACTGCATTTTTTCGAACCAGGTTGTTGGTCATTTTCTCGATAGCCAGCAATTCTTCTTCAGTTACTTTCTGGAAATGCGAAAAGTCGAAACGAAGGTAATCAGGTCCTACAAAAGATCCTTTTTGTTCCACATGAGTTCCCAGCACTTTGCGAAGTGAATAGTGCAGCAGATGAGTAGCCGAGTGATTATTGGCAGTTGCAGTTCTTCTTTCAGCATTTACAACTGCATGAAATTCTGATCCGGGATTTTCGGGAAGATTCTCAACAATGTGAACTATAAGATTATTTTCTTTTCGTGTATCAATAACCTGCAGGATTTCGTTTGCGGAGGCAAGTGTACCAGTATCGCCGGTTTGCCCGCCGCTTTCGGCATAAAAAGGAGTGCGGTCGAAAACAAGTTGGTAAACGTCTTTTCCTTTGGCGGTAATTTTGCGGTAACGTGTAATTTTAACATCGGCTTCGGTAGCATCATAAGCCAGGAATTCAGTTTTGTCCGAAACCAGGAGTTCGTGCCAGTCGTCGGTGGAAACAGTGGCATCGCGGCGTGAACGGTTTTTCTGTTCTTCCAGCTTAACGCTGAAGTTTTCCATATCCACATCCCAGCCAAGTTCGCGGCTCATCAATTGCGTAAGATCGATCGGGAATCCGAAAGTATCATACATTTCGAATGCAAATTCCCCGTTTATCACTTTCTGATTGGGATGCGATGCAATGTATTGGTTAAATTTAACGATACCGGTTGCCAGCGTACGAAGGAAACTAGATTCCTCTTCGTTGATAACCCGCTGAATAAGAGTAAGATTTCGTGTAAGTTCAGGAAAAGATTCACCCATTTGAGCTTCAAGTACGGCAACCAGTTTATAGATTATTGGCTCTCGAACATCCAGGAACGAATAAGCATAACGCACAGCCCTGCGAAGGATGCGGCGGATTACATAACCTGCTTTTACATTCGAAGGAAGCTGGCCGTCGGCAATGGCAAAAGTAACAGCCCGCATATGATCGGCAATAACCCGCATGGCAATATCACTCTTTTTATTGCTTCCGTAAGGAATACCTGTGATTTGGGCTATTTCAGAAAGCAGAGGAGTAAAAACATCCGTATCGTAATTGCTCTGTTTGCCTTGTAATACCATACAAAGGCGCTCAAACCCCATACCCGTATCGACATGTTTTGCAGGCAGTGGAACTAGCGAGCCATTGGCCTGCCGGTTGTATTGAATAAAAACGTTGTTCCAGATTTCGATAACCTGCGGATGATCATTATTTACAAGCTGGTCGCCCGGGATTTTAGCTTTTTCGGCCGCATCGCGAATATCGACATGAATTTCGGAGCATGGACCACAAGGGCCGGTATCGCCCATTTCCCAGAAGTTATCTTTCTTCGAACCACGAAGGATACGTTCTTCGGGAATGTACTTCTTCCAGATTTCGAGCGCTTCGGTATCTTCAGCCATATTATCATTGGCATCGCCGCCAAAAATGGTTACATACAGCTTGTCTTTGTCAATTTTATACACTTCGGTAAGCAGTTCCCAGGCCCAACCTATGGCTTCTTCCTTAAAATAGTCACCAAACGACCAGTTGCCTAGCATCTCGAACATGGTGTGATGATAGGTATCATGTCCAACTTCTTCAAGATCATTATGTTTGCCCGAAACGCGGAGGCATTTCTGCGAATCGGTTACACGCGGCCATTTGGCAGGTTCGTTGCCCAGAAACCAATCTTTGAACTGGTTCATTCCAGCATTGGTAAACATCAGTGTAGGGTCGTTTTTCACCACCATTGGGGCTGACGGGACTATCTGGTGTTGTTTCGAAGCAAAGAATCCAAGGAAAGTGCGGCGTATTTCGGTACTTGTCATTATTAAATGCAATTAATGTAGTTTAAATTTAAATTATAGATATTGAGTGTATCTAATTGTATATTAGTGATTTGTAAGCATAAATTGTAAAGTGTTATTTACGCAAATCCTGCTTTTAACAATTGTTCACACTCCAAAGGGCTGCAAATTTAAGTTAAATAATTATTTTTGCCGTTACAGGAGAAGTTAAAAGTTAATAGTTAATAGAAAATGGTATAGAAGTCAGGTTATTGGAACGTTTCGTATCCCTTAACCCTAAAACCTAACCCCGAACCCCTGAAGTTTAAGGTGTGAATTTCAAAATGGAATAAAGTTATTTCACAAAGCACCAGGAAAAATCATGGCAAAATTCAGATATCAGTATAATACTAAATCTCTCAAAATAGAGAAAGTTCAGATTTCGATGAAGGAACGACTGAAACGGCTTGCCGGATCAATGGCGTTCGGTCTGGTTTTTGGCGTTGTAGTGATTGTGCTGGCTTACAATTTTATGTCGTCGCCACGCGAGAAAGTATTGCAGAATGAAGTGGAACAGTATAAACTGCAGTATAAAATAATGAATGACCGTATGGATAAGGTTCAAAAAGTGCTTTCCGATGTCCAGGACCGGGATGACAATATTTACCGCGTTATTTTTGAGGCTGAGCCAATTCCTTCTGAGGTCCGGAAAGCAGGATTCGGAGGTGTTGACAGATACGAGCATCTTGAAGGCCTTGCTAATTCAGCAATTGTTGTTAACACAGCTAAACGGCTTGATCAGATTACCAGTCAACTGGTGGTACAGAGTAAATCGTACGACGAAGTATATAAACTAGCTAAAAACAAAGAAAAGCTTATTGCCAGTATTCCAGCAATCCAGCCTGTTGATTTTCACGATTTGCGACGCATCGGCTCCTTATTCGGCTACCGTACCGATCCTTTTTATAAGGTTATGAAATTTCATGAAGGTATTGATTTTACAGCCCCTATCGGAACACCGATTTATGCAACCGGTGACGGAGTTGTTGAGCTGGCTGAGTATAACAGTGGCGGATATGGAAATGAAATTATGATTAACCATGGTTATACTTACGAAACCAGATATGCCCACCTTTCGAAAATTAAGGTTAAAGTGGGGCAGCGTGTTAAACGTGGAGAAATTATTGGTTTGATGGGAAATACCGGTAAATCAACCGCTCCGCATTGTCACTACGAAGTGCATAAGGCCGGTGTGCCAATGAATCCTATTTATTTCTTCTTCAACGATATAACCCCGACTGAATACGCGGCAATGCTTGAATTATCATCAAAACCATCGCAGACACTGGATTAAAAAGTTCAATGCTTCGCGCGTTCAAAGGAGTTCAATGCTACGCGTTCAAAGGTTCAAAGCTTCGCGTTCAAGGGTTCAAAGCTTCGTGTTCAAGAGTTCAAAGCTACGCGTACAAGAGTTCAAAGCTACGCGTACAAGAGTTCAAAGTTTCGCGTTCAAAAAACCAATTTTGACCAAATTTTGTATCAAGGAATATTTTAACTTTGAACGCTGTAGACAATTGAATAAATGAATAAATAAATAGATAAATAGATAAATGAACGCATAGCATTAAACGCGCAGCATTGAACGCCATAGGCAATTGAACGCCTTATGCATTGAACCTTTGAACGCCGCAGGCTTTGAACAAATTGAATTAAAATTTATATGGCTCTTCGCACCAAACCCATCGGAAAACTCTATTATCGCATCGGCGAGGTGGCTGATATGTTTAAAGTAAATACTTCGCTGGTAAGATTTTACGAGCGGGAATTTGATATTATTAAGCCTCACCGTAATGCCAAAGGCAATCGTTTGTTTACGCAAAACGATGTGGATCATTTCCATACCATATTCCACCTGATAAAGGAAAAAGGCTACACGCTGGATGGCGCTAAACTGAAACTGAGGGAGAAGCGTACGTCCGATAATGCACCCGAGCAGGATGTAATGAATTCATTACTAAGGATGAAACGGTTTTTGCTGGAGCTGAGAGATCAGCTCTAATTCAGGATTCAGAAATATTTTTTCTCAACCAGGAATTCGGTTACATACTCATAAACGCCTTCTTCGAGCGTATAAAACGGAGAAGTATACCCGGCAACGGTTTTAAGTTTTGTCATATCAGCCTCGGTAAAATACTGATACTTTTCGCGTATATCCAACGGCGTATCAATAAATTCAATTTTTTCGGGGACTTCGAGCGCTTTAAAAACGGCTTTGGCCAGATGCAGGAAAGAGCGCGCTTTGCCGGTTCCAAGATTATATAAACCGGATTGAGGTTTTGAGTGCATCATGAAATAGAGTACATCCACAACGTCTTTAACATATACAAAATCGCGCAGCTGCATACCATCAGCAAATCCGGAGCGGTGCGAACGAAATAATTTCACTCCGCCGGTTTCGTTTACCTGTTTGAAAGCATGCAGAATAACCGAGGCCATTCTTCCTTTGTGATATTCATTAGGGCCGTAAACATTAAAGAATTTCATTCCGGCCCAAAAAGGTGGTGTTTTGTCCTGTTTGAGAACCCAGCTGTCGAAATTATTTTTCGATTCGCCATAAGGATTTAACGGACGAAGGCTATCTACAATGGAATGGTCATCGACATAGCCATGCTCACCCATGCCGTAAGTGGCTGCAGACGAAGCATAGATTAACGGAAGATTATAAAGCGTGCAAGCTTCCCACACCTTTTTGGAATAATTCAGGTTGAGGCGATTAAATATTTCAACGTCAAATTCCGTAGTATCGGTGCGGGCGCCAAGGTGATAGACTGAGTCAACTTCGTTACTGTGTTTCTGAAGCCAGTTGATAAATTCGTCGCGGTGTACATGACCGCCAACAGATTTATGATCCAGGTTATGATTTTTCAACGGATTACTGAAATCGTCAACCACAATAATGTTGGTTAATCCCTTGTTATTGAGTTTGTTTACCATGCAACTGCCAATAAACCCCGCTGCTCCTGTTACCACTGTATATTTCATGATCGCATAATTTTATAAAACAAAGGTAAGAGAAAAGGTTAGATTTTGACGAATGCTGATTAAAGAGCTTTAATCCGGGATTAAAAGATTTCTAGTTTGTGTTTAATGTTATGTGTTAGAAAATCAAAAACATATAACACAGAAAAAATAATGTTAAAGGTATATGCCGGGATACTTTGTGGCTTAATATTCAGGTTTCAAAATTAAACCTGCTTCTCAATAATTCACCTCCATTAACTAATTCCCATTTATTGTTAACTATTCGATTTCCACTTCACTCACAAAAAGCCAGGCTTTCTTTCCTTCGCCGGGTTGACCTGAAAGGCTGTTGCCAATGTTATTTGCTTTTATTCGAAAATACTGTGTTTGCAAACTGACAAAAGCTCTGGACAACATCACCGGTCCGTCGGGTAAAGTATTGTCTGTTTCGGCCGGGTAAATGGTTTTTAACAACTTAAAAGTTTTTCCATCATCCGAAATATAAAATTCAACGGAAGCAGGAAGCTGTATCTGGTTGGCCGGCAGTTGAAGAACATCAATTCCCAAAGCTTTTACAGGCTTTATTTCGCCAAGGTCAACTGTTACCTCAAAGTTATCGCTTTCGAAGCCCATCCATTGTTTATTCGAAGGATTCGACGATCCAATGAGTCCGTCGAACAGACCTGAAACACCTGATCCGGCATACTTTGGACTTGGCTGTGCTGTTAAAACAGCTGATTTGATCCCTGCCACAAAAGTGAATACTCGGTTAATGATCTGGCTTGAATTTGTTCCCGCAATAGTAACTGCTTTTAAAGTGCTGTTTTTATTGATGGTGAATGGCGAGGTGTATTTTTTTGATGCAGCGCCGGGTGTTGATCCATCGAGTGAATAATAAATAGCAGCCCCCTGCCTGTTGGTTGAAAGTTCGATCTGCTGCGGCCCCGGATATGCTCCTTCAGGTAAAGAACACCAGGGTTTGGGAACATATTGTACTGGCTTCGGGTGTGCAGATTTAGGAATAAATGCTTCCATCACTGGTTTTCCAATCCATTCTGCAGGAGTTTTCAATCCCAGTATCCGGGCAATGGTAGGTGCGGTATTAAGGTTATCATTCGGAATTTCGAGAAGTAAATTCTTTTGAACTCCCGGCCCGGATATAATCCATGGGACTTCGAGATTACTCGTACTTTCAATTCCGGAACCTGCTCCGCCGTGATCGGAAGTTATTATGATGGTTGTATTTTGCATCATTTTTGCTTCCTGTAACCCTGCAACCAATTTTCCGATTTCGGCATCAATTTCACTTATAGCCTGGTAATAATCCTTGGTGCTATAGCCTTTATTCAGGCCAGTTTGCAAGGGAAGTCCGTAATATATAAACGTGAAAGTAGGCTTTTCTTTGCTGATAAAATTCATAGCCACCGAGGTAATCATAACCTGACCCTGAATGTATTGTTCCTTTGTAATAAGTTTTTTATTGATGTATGACCCAAGTTGATCCCAACCGTAAAACATACCGGTAACTGCTTTGGGCTTCTGTTTACGGATAAGCGCAAAAATGGATGGGAAATAACCGTCAGAGTCTTTTAATGTCGGCTCGATATCCTGATTACCCGGACTCCAGTTGTTGGAAATTACTCCATGTTGCACAGGACTTGCTCCCGACAATACCGATACCCAGTCGGGCGCACTTTCGGAAGGTATTACTCCGCGTGTTTTTAACGAAATAGCTCCCTGGCTGATGAGCTTATCGATTACAGGGGTATTGGCATACTGAAATTCCTCCGATGAAACTCCGGCGATGCCAATTAATAGTACACGTTTTGTAGCATCTTGCTGAGCTTCAACAATCTGAATAAGAAATAGGCAGGAAACTAAGCTTAATAGGATTTTTAAGTATTTCATAACCAAGTAATTATTTCCGGCAAGCGAAAATATTGCCATTAAATTTACATATTTACAGTATCCCTGCTAAGTCAAATTTAGTTCATTAATCAAAGCAAAACAAGATTTATAACTAATCATCCCTTAACTCATTA
>JBBRYZ010000149.1:0-9571 GCA_038237165.1 Bacteroidales bacterium
GAATTTCCTTTATCTTTTCGATAATTTCCTTGCTGGTAAATTTTTTAAAATCCCGAAGAATATCTGATAAGGTAAATATACCACCATCCTTAGCAGACGCTATCAAATGCAAGTGATTGGTCATCAGGCACCAGGCATAAAGTTCAAGTCCTTTTTCTTTCTGGCAATATTTTAGTGAATCGATAATGACATAACGATAATCTTCTCTTGTAAAAATATCTACCCAGTCAACTACAGTCATGGTGAGGAAATACACGGAGCCGGCTTCGAGTTTGCTATTTATTCCCATTTAAATGACTTTTATAAATGTATAATTTTTAAATTTAGTCGTTCAGATTGCAAATCTGGAACTCTGTATGGCGGGATTACAAATCCCGCCAAGCCTGCTGATGCGGATTTGTTTGCTGGTGCGGATTTGCAATCCGCATCCCACGAGTTCAGGATTTGCAATCCTGTTTAACAAATCTACTTAAAAAACAACCTTACTCCACCTTCACCCTCACCCCCTCCGAATGTGCCGCAAACTCTGGTGCATACATACATTGCACTGAAGTAACCCCATTCGAGAATTCGCCCTTTTGCGTAGCTACCAGTTTGTATTCGAACACGTAAGTTCCTTTTGGCAGATAATAGATAAAGAAATTTGTTGAAGCATCACGCGTGGATTCATAATATCCAAGTCCATCCTGATAACGATATCCCGAAAGTACATTAACCGGTTCAAAAGCCGATGCACGCATATCTTTCAAATGAATGTACTCCATGTCGCGATCAGAGCGAAGCTCAACCCTGACCACAATTTTGTCACCAACTTTTACAACGGTTTTCTCATTAATCGGCTCAATCACCGGGCCGGTTGGAGTGTTGACTTCCCGAAAAAGTTTTTTCGAAAGGCTGAGAGGGGTTTGTGCCGGAGTAATTTTATCCAGTTGTTCGAAATACTGCCAGTAAAGCGCCCCCCAGGCAACTGTTGGATTTGGATTATTAACGGTTACTTTTCCCATTTCCGGCTTAATAGCCGAAGCATCCCAGGAGGTTTTGAAATATCCGGTTCCTGCTTCTGGTTTTGATCCATCCAGTTTGTAAGGATCAACTTTTTCAGTTCCAAGTGTGATTTCTACCTGCTTATCTGAAGCCAGAAGCGATGTACCTCGAAGTAACAAAGCATAAACTGCTTCAGACGTGGCTTTGGTTGTTTTCCAGTCCTGGGTTTGTTTTTGTTTCAGCAACCAGATTTTTAGTTCATCCACCGAATTCTGATCGTTGCTTACCTCGTCAAAAGCTTCAATCAGCAAAGCCTGTGTTTCGACCGGTGCCTGGTACCAGTTCCAGCCGTGTTGCTCATTGCGCCAGTACATTCCCATTTCATCGTTGTTCAAAGCTGTTTCCTTTAGCGAACGCATAATAAGTGAAGCCGTTTTTTTGTCTCCAAAACGATTCAGATACAAGGCCATCATAGCTTTCATATAATTGTTTTCCGACTTCCAGTATTTTACGGATTGAGCTTTATAGTATTCAAGCATTTCATTGTAATCCTTCTCAATGGGGAAGTCGGTTATAAAATACGTACGGGCATATAGGTATTGAATGTCTTCGTTACCAAGATGATTATTTTTCAAGTAATCCTTGTCATTCCTTTTGAGTTTTTCAAAACTGGTTTTAACTTCAGCATCAAGGAATACAATAGCTTTTTTCAGCATATCCTTTATTTCGCTGTTTCCGGCCGGGTTAACCACATCCAGATGGTTAAGGTGACCAAGTCCGGTTACAATATGCTGGGTGATGTAACGGCTTTCGGGCATTCCCTTAAACCAGGGCCAGCCGCCATTCGAAGCCTGCATATCGCGTAGCTTTTTCATTGATGAATTTTGTTCCGAAGCCATTCGGTTCATTTCGAAAAGTAGTGCGATACGTTGTTTGCGTTCACTTTCGTTGGTAGCTTCTCGCACCCATGGGCTTTCCTGAAGCAGCACCGATTTCAGTTCTTCGTTTTTTTCAAGATTCGACTTTAATGCATCAGGAGTTATGCTTTTCCAGCTTTCGAAAACGCGTTTTATTTTCGGATCGCTGTTGGCAATATGAGTTGCCAGGCTATTGGCATAATACCTGCTGAAAAGCTGCTCGGCACATTCGTAAGGATATTCCATCAGGTAAGGTAAAGCCTGCACGGCATACCAGGCCGGGTTGGACGTATATTCAAGTGAAAGCCTGTAATTGCGAAGTGTTGAACCTGCCTTGCCGGAATTTACAAGTTTTTCGAAATTGAATTTTTTCTGTTGCATCCCGTTTACCGGTAAAGGCATTGATTCGGTTACCAACATTCGGTTAGTTAAAACAGGAATCGCAGCTTCCTCGCCATCGCTGAATGCGCCAGATTGGGCTGTAATTCGATAAACAACTGCCTGTAATCCTTCGGGAATACTGATTTTCCAGCTAACCGGTGAGCTAAGTCCTTTATTGACACTAAAAGGAATATTCATTTGGGTTAAACCCAAAATATCATCCACCGGTTTCATAGTGAAAGCATCAAAGAAATGCAGTTCGGCTGTCCCCGAAAGATCCTTGTCGCTGATATTTGAAATTTTGGTAGAGAAATCCATTTTATCGCCTTCGCGCAGAAACCTTGGCGCATTGGTAAACAACATCAGATCTTTCTGGGTAATCAGCGTTTTCTCTACCTGGCCATATTTCAGGTCTTTGGTATAAGCCAATCCCATCATTTTCCAGCGGGTAAGAGCTTCAGGTGCTTTGAATTTAATAACGATTTCACCATTCTCGTTTGTTGCCAACTGCGGGAAGAAAAAAGCAGTTTCATTAAAATCCTTGCGGATCTGAACTGGCTTAATTTCCTCGCTTTTGTGATTCTTTTCTGAAGGGATGTATGCATTCTGGTTTTGTGAAACAGTTGCGCTTTCGGTTTTATTAGTGACAGAACCCGCCAACTCTTCCTGGTCAAAGACCTGTCCGTCTCCACTCACAACAACCGGTGCGGCAAAACGGGCCGATTTCATCATCATCCCCCTGGTATGGCCTCCAGAATATCCACCCTCAAACCCGAACCAGTTCAACTGATCGTATTCGTGTGAGGGAGAAGTAAACGCGAAATCAGGATAGTAATACTGTTCACCGGTAGAAATGCCAAAGGATTGGTTTTCATTCCAGGATCGCGCTCCGTAAAAAGAGTTATAAATATCAAATGACCAGCTGTGTGGCACAAAGGCATCCAGCGAAGCATCGTACATGCCGGCAAGCATTTCGGCAACAGCTTTTTCGCCTTTGCTGTCGCGCAGTGTTATCTGCCATTCTTCTTCCTGGCCCGGCAACAGTTTATTGCGGAAAGTGGCAAAGGTGATATCCAGCTTTTTATTGGTGTATGGAACAGTTATCACTTTACTGATCAAAAATGAACGGTTGTTTTTTACAAAAGCCAGGCTGATGGCAAAGTTGCCGCGGTATTCCTCCTTTACAGGAATGCTGATTAGTTTTTGCTCATTGCTCAGGTTTATTATTTCACGGCTTATTACCTTGTCTTTATGTAGGATTTCATAAACAATTCTGACTTTATTTGCCGGTGTTCCAATCACAAACTTTACTTCTTCGCCGGGTTCAGCAACAGGTGTGAGTAAGGTAAAAAATGCCGGTGAAACAGTTTCTGTTTTGCTTGCTTTTGGTTGGAATGTGCTGAAATATTTCCTGTAAACAACGTCTTCGCCAAAGGCATCTTTGGTTTTGATTTCTATAAGATACATGCCTGCCTGCAACACGTTTCCAACCTTGAAAAGTGAATCCGCAGGTGTTTTAAAGTTCGTCGAAAAAACAGTTGTTTCTTTCGGCCAGGTTGTAACATCATCTTCATCTTTATAAATTTCACCGGGAAAGTCTTTTTCAAATTCAGCTTTCGTCATCGTAAACATGTCGGGGCGAGCCCATTTGCGCGAATATAAAACCTGGCTAGGTTTACTGAGTTTCGATATGATAACGGTTCCCTGGGCAGCTTCCTTTTCACCATTAAGATTGGTTGTGGAAATCGAAAACTGAAGGCCTTTTTCAAGGTTAAAATCATCAGGAATATCGGTTTTTACGAGGAGCGCTTTATATCCTACAGAAATACCGGTTTCGCTGCTGTGGCTTTCACCATTGATATCGGCTACATCGGCATAAACGATATAGGTAAAAACAGGATCCGTTTTCCGGTCAACCGAAAGATCGGGAATCGCTTTGAAATTTACAGTAAACGATCCATCGTCGCCGGTAACAGTTTCGCCATTTGCGATTTCCATTTCAGCCGATCGTGGCAAACCGCGCCATCCCCATCCCCAGAATGGAAAGTTTGCTTGCCGTACAATCCTGTATGTGACTTTAGCATCCGAAACTGTACTTCCGGCATAAGCCGTTGCTTTTCCTTTGGCAGTAATAGTTTCCCCAAGTTTATATAATCCTTTTACCGCTTCAAAAGTTACTTCAAACTTTGGCCTTTTATATTCTTCAACCTGTACAGAAACAGAACCTGTTTCACAACGGATAGTCATTTGGCCCGTAAGTACGCCCTGTGGTGCCATGAAATTACCTGCAAAAGAGCCAAAATCATTCGCAGTCAGTGTTTGTTTCGAAACCACCTGCCCGTTTGCATCCAGAAAAGAAACTTCAGTTTTAAAACCTGGTTTAATTTTAACTTCCTCACCTGTTCGATCGAGTACAATACCTTTAAAAAAGATTGTCTGTCCCGGCCGATAGATTGCCCTGTCGGTGAAAAAACGAGTCTGAACAATGGTTTTTGGCTCCACATTCCGGTACGAATAACCGGAGAAAAAACTTTCCGTAATCAGTTGGTCGCCTTTCGTACTGAAAACCAAATAAAACTGGTTATATCGCTGTTTGTCGCCTTTGGCTGGAATAGCAACCATTCCTATTTTATCGGTTACAAATGAATTACCGGCTTTATTTTCGACCTTTCGCGCTGCCGAATTGTACTCACGGTTAAAAACCTGAACTTTCACTCCGGCCAGTGGCTGACCTGTTTCGCGATGTAAAACAATTACCTCGTTGTTTCCGCGATCATCATTCTTGCTTAGGTAGCTGATATTGGTTTCCCAAAAACTATTGGAAGTAACTATTGCTGATTTGGCCGGGAAGGATGCATCCGTGCTTGCCAGCAATACATAATAACCCTTTGGTAAGGCTGGCAGGCGAATTTCTGCCGAATGATTTCTGTAATCACCATCTTCGGGAAGGGCCTGTTCCCAGGATTTTTCCACTTTCAACGACAGGTATTTTTCAATACGAACCTCCACTTGCTCTTCCTTAAGCTTTTGATCTTTGTCGACATCCATTTTCAGAAGGCGGAAATATATTTTGGTTGCGTTTTTATAGTTTACCAGTGCCAGCGAAGGCTTTCCGGGAATGGAAGCATAGTTTGTTGTAATCGATAAGGAAGGTTGTTTGATGCTTTCTATAAGCGAACGGCAACTTTTAGCTCCGAAACTTTCCGGGAAACGCGTTATGGCTGCTTCACAGATTTCGACGGCTTTTTTCCGGTCCCATTTCTTCGCATCAGAAATAACTTGAGTTGTTTGTTCTTCATCATCCAGATATGAAACTGACTGATCATCAATGCCATTCAGCTGAATTGCAATTTCGTAACTGATTTCGGTTGATGAAGGATGATTTACAAAACGTTTTTCCAGTTTGTACAATGCCTCAAGGTAAAGGCTATCCTTTTCAGGAAGCACACTCTTTTCATGAACAAATGAAATCCGCTCCAATTCAGCATCAAAAAGAGCTGCCGGATCTTTATCATTTAAATGAAACGCCACAACTTCCTGATAAAGTTTTATAGCCTGGAATTCAAATGAAAGCGGATCGGGTGAAATAATATTAAGAGAAGCAAATTCAGCGGAAGGCGCAAAAAACTCAGTCTTATCCATTAAAAAAGTAGTTGCCGGTTTTGTTAGTCCTGCTTCGGTTGACGAATAAAAATCGATAGCGCGATGTGCCAGGAAATCAAATAAAGCAGGACGGAATTTCTCAGAATCTTTTTGTTTTATAAGTATTGAATCAAAAGTTGATAAGGCTGTATTCTTAAGCAAATCTCTGTCTGAAAGCGACTGTGAATAATTTTCCATGCAGACGGTGACCAGCTTTTTCAGATCCCAGGTTTTGATATCATCAGCCACAAAGTTGGCGGTTTCACTTCGGTCCAGAAACTTCCATCGGTTTTGCTGGTAATAGCGCCAGTAAAGCTCTGCCAGTACTGAATGCAGAATTTGTTTCACGGGAGCCTGTGCCGATTGAATATCGAGTTGGATGCGCGCAATGCTTTTTTCGTAAAAATCTTCCTGGAAATCAGCTTCCAGCTTCATTCGATATAGCGATGCTTTCAGAAACTGGTCTGACTGGTTTGTTGCCTTGGTTTGATCATAAATTCGGGTAACTATATCTAGTGCCGACTGCGATTGACCAATCCCGACAAGGGAATCCACCTGCTGCCAGTTACTCGCATATTGGGTTTGTGATATTCCTGAAATACTTAATAACAGGATAAGAACGCTGAAGATTGTTTTCATAAATAGTGGTTTTGGCTCAAAAAGATAAAATTATGCATTTTGGTAGTAGGAAGATTCAAATACAGTTTATTTTCCATAAAATGAAAGCATATTATACTTCCACGCAAACAAAAAGCATGCCCGGAAGCAGATATATTTCAGATAAGATATGCCGTCATCTATTTGAACAATTGCCGCATTATAAGTCGGATATCCACAAAAAGGTTTACTTTTATTCGATAATTAAATAAAATGTATGAGGTTTTTTTTCTTTCTATTTCTTCTCATTTCTTCTTATTCCATTCAGGCACAGAGTGCTGCCGAAATTTATATTGCCCGATATGACTCATTGGCGCAGGAGGTTTTAAATAAATACGGAATCCCGGCCAGCATCGTACTTGGTATTGCATTGGTCGAAAGTGCGGCTGGAACAAGCAAGCTTTGCTGGGTAAATCACAATCATTTTGGTGTGAAAGGAAGGGTTAAATCAAAAAAAACAAAATCGGGATATACAACTTCATACCGCAGTTTCGACACAGATGAAGATTCTTATCTTTACATAGGAAAACTGATCTCCGGCAGGAAATACTATCCGGCTTTAAAGGGCAATATGGATTATATGAAATGGCTGAAAGCTATCAAGGCATCGGGTTATGCCAGGTCATCATCCTGGATACCTCATATTGATAAAATGATAAAACGGTATAATTTAGTGCGTTATGATAAAATTGCTCCTTTCCCTTTTTTACCTGAACCTGATCCAAGCGGAATTATTATTAAGCAGGAATAGGCACATCATAATCCTAACATGGACATCCCGATAGCTATCGGGACAGAAGAACAAAGAATTTGAATAATGAATACTTCGGCTATGCTCAATACAAGTATCGAACAATGAATAATGAATATCGAATAAGGAAGTAAAAAAGCTAAACCGGATTGAATAAATAATAATGACGATAGCAGCACTAATTTTATAGCTTCACAACTTCGAATCCGATCTATCGGCTTCATCATTCCTAGATCGTGCCAATCAAGGGTTATATCTTTTTCTATATTTCCTCAAAGCCCTGAAAGGGCTTCACTTAAATAACCGTGGATACAACCCACGGTTGACAATGGCCGGTTAGTGCCAGCCCCGAAGGGGTTGAATTATGTATAATTCTGTTCAACCACTTCGTGGCTGACCCCGCTATATTGATGTTTAGCCACTTCGTGGCTATTTCGTTCCAGCCCTTGATTCGCATTGTTCATTATTCGATATTATAAAATTAGTATGAAATATTCTGTCCAAAATATACTAATATTGTTTCAAAAGCACTAAAAGCTTTTGGATTTTCAATTTGTTACCATGACTATAACTGCTTGTCTCTGAGCCACTAAGTCGCTTTGCCTCTAAGTCCCTTCGTCTCTGAGTCTCTAAGTCCCTTTGCCTCACGGAAATTGCCTTAATGCCAAAATCCTCCACAACAAAAAACCTAGTCGGGTAATTTTGAAGTTATTGGATTTGCAAGCCCTGAGTATGATGTCAGTTCAACCCTTCCGCGGCCGACAGGTTGTTCCGATTCAATAAGTACCGGCAGGCGGTTTGCATCATCTGTAATCCAGATGGTAATAGGATATGGGTCGTCGAAAGCATAGCCGATTGCAACCATGGGTTGAAAAGCAATGCATTTGAATGTTCCCAGTTTGATTTTTACTGTTTCGTGGCCTTTAAATATAACTCGCGAATGATATACTGAATCATCCAGAAAAAAAGGTATTACAATGATTCCGCCAGGTTTTAAATCTGAAATATCCAGTGTACGGGCATAATATAAAGCAGAAATAACGTCCTGAACATTTGCAGGCACTTTTACCACTTTTGTCATGCTAACAGCCAGACGGTCTTCCTGCCTGAAAATTACAAGGTCATCTTTTTTGTACTTATTCTCGCGGGTGTTCCGCACAAACTGCCTGGCAATCAATGCATCCTGATCGAAATAACTCTCAAGCCGATCATGAATTTTGTAGAAGAATTCTATGAAACCGGTTGTTTTGCCTTCGCCAACCACATGATACGTGCTCCTCTGATTTATAATTTTATTTTCACTCTTCACTTCTAGTGAAGCCTTACCACCCGTAATGCTGCCGGTAAGAGCCGAATTAAATGCAACCCTGAAATACAGTTTCTCGCCACGTACAAATGCTGTATTAGGGATGGTACGGTACGACTGCGGGAAAACTGACAGGCAGCTGAATAAAAATAGAAGGGTAAGGAGCCGGGTCATTTAAAATCTTTTTATTTACTACTGACAAAAAACGCTCCAAAGCGATTATTAGTGTTCAATTGACAATCCAATTGAACGGAAAGGCAGAATAATCCTTTCGTTACTGATAACCGATTGAATCAATTTTTGTTTTTCCGAACGAATCGGGCAAGTATTATTTCACCCCGGATTTCTTTAATTTTAAGAATCCTGAAGGGCACAGATAAGCCTGGTTTAAAATATCATCAAACTGTCGTTCAGATACATTAATGCTATATATACCCGGCTTGCTTATGATGGAAGGTATGTTTTTAAGACATTTCCCGGAGTGCACACACGATTCCTGATCCCACTCAATAGTATCCGCTCCGTTGGTAAAATATCTGATATTCTTCAAAGTAATTCCGATTATATCTGATGCTGCAAAATTACGCTTTCCTGTATACCAAAGTTTTATAAATCAGAGAATTTACTAATAATCTGAAATCTTACTACTTTTTATCGTTTCTTCCGGAAAAAATCTTTCATAAGTTCTCCGCATTCTTCAGCAAGTACTCCGCTTGTTACCTTGGTTCGGGGATGCAGAACCGATGACCTCAGCAATGAATAACCTCTTTTTATATCATTTGCGCCATAAACTATCCGGCTGATCTGTGTCCAGAAAGAAGCCCCGGCACACATCACACAAGGTTCGATAGTAACATACAACGTGCAGCCTTCAAGGTATTTACCGCCCATAAAGCCTGACGCAGCAGTAAAAGCCTGCATTTCGGCATGAGC
>JBBRYZ010000150.1:0-9544 GCA_038237165.1 Bacteroidales bacterium
CTACTTTGATAAATCCCGTCAGGGATTCAATATGGGTAGCAAATGCATGCGACAAATTGTTCCGTCCGGGATGGGACGGAATTGAATGTGGTGGATCTATTCTACCCACATACAGTGCCTAACGGCACCTCTCAATCTTTTTTGGTTTATCTACTTTGATAAATCCCGTCAGGGATTCAATATGGGTAGCGAATACATGTAGTAAATTATTCCGTCCCGGATGGGACGGCATTGAATGTGGCAGATCGATTCTACCCATATACAGTGCCTAACGGCACCTCTCAATCTTTTTTGGTTTATCTACTTTGATAAATCCCTTCAGGGATTCAATATGGGTAGCGAATACATGTAGTAAATTATTCCGTCCCGGATGGGACGGCATTGAATGTGGCAAATCGATTCTACCCATATACAGTGCCTAACGGCACCTCTCAATCTTTTTTGGTTTATCTACTTTGATAAATCCCGTCAGGGATTTAATATGGGTAGCAAATGCATGCGACAAATTGTTCCGTCCCGCATTGGCCGAAATTGAATATGGTGGATCTATTCTACCCATATACAGTGCCTGACGGCACTTCTCAATCCTTAAAAAACATCAATATGATCGGGCATCTTATTAATTGCTAAAAACTTGTGACCATTGTTTTGAATGATACCTTTTATATAAAAAACACCCGTGATATTTATCCTAATGAATAAATATCACGGGTGCAGCAGGCAGAAAGCAATCTGTGATTATCGAAAAATCAAAATTGCAGACCTCCTGTTATCTTCCATTATTTTTCAGCTGCCCAGGGCACCAGTTTCGATGGATAATAATCAATACCGAGTGCTTTGAAACGTTCACCTTGTGAGCCAAGTCTTACCTTATACTCATCCCAGCTGCGTCCGGCAGGGGCGCTCCAGCCAATCTCGGCATAACCCGGAAGGCGTGGAAAAAACATGTATTCTATTTCTTTCATATTTGTGATGGTTTCTGACCACATCGGTGCCTCAATACCAAGGATGTTTTCCTTGCCTATTCCGGGAACGAATGTTGCGGGGTCCCAATTGTAACCTTTATCAACTTCAACATAGCCGGCCCAATGCAATCCGAGCTTTGTTGTTGCGTCGTACTGCATGTCAAGATAAGCATTCGCAGCCGGCGACATAATCACTTTCGCTCCTTGTTTTACACCTTTCGATGCATTGTCGGCTTTCGCCCAGAATTGAACAGATGTGTTTGGTTTCAATGTTGAAAGCGCAATTTCATCCCAACCGATGACCTGTTTTCCGGTCGCAGCGACAATGTCCTGTACCCTGTTTACAAACGGGATGTAATCTTCGAGTTTCGTTACATGCGATTCATCACCTCCAATGTGCAGGTACGGACCGGGAGTTAATGCGGCAAGTTCACCAAAAACATCGGCAATAAACTGATAAGTAATCTCATTTTTGGTGCACAATGTGCTGAATCCAACTTTGGTACCCGTATACAATTTTGTAGCTTTCTTATTGCAATTTAATTCGGGATACGATGCAAGCGCCGCATTCGTATGACCCGGCATATCGATTTCGGGAATAATCATGATGTATCGCTCTGCTGCGTATTTCACGATATCAGCATATTGTTCCTGTGTGTAGAAGCCACCTTTTTCTCCGCCAACCTGAGTACTGCCACCTATTGTAGTAAGATTGGGCCATTTTTTAATCTCAATGCGCCATCCCTGGTCATCGGCAAGATGAAGATGCATCACATTCATTTTATAGGCGGCCATCAGATCGATGCTCCGTTTCACATCTTCAACCTGGAAGAAGTGACGTGCCACATCAAGCATTACACCGCGGAATGCGTACTCGGGATAGTCGCGAATGGTTCCGGCAGGCAGTTCCCAGGGACCTTGTTGTTTCGAAGTCATCTCAATATTTGAAGGAAACAGCTGACGGATGGTCTGAAGGCCATTAAATAACCCGGCGGGTTTGTTGGCAGTGAGGGTTACTACTTCCGCGTTGATCGCTAACTGATAACCTTCATTTCCAAGTGATGCATCAGCAGAAAGATAAAGGTAAATGTTCCCGGCATATTGATCACCGGTGGCAGTTTTAACTTCAAGACCAAATCCTGTTGCAGGATTAAGCTTGTCGGCAAGGTACTGACCAATCATTTTAACTTCCGGCGATTCGACTGATACGAAAATGGCACTCTTATCGGTAAGACTAAAAGTACCCTTTGCAGGAATTACGGATACCGGTTTCGGAATGATACTCACATCCGAAAGGACAGCCGGTGACAATGCCATCGCCATCGTTTGCAGGGTTATTAAACTAAACATCAGAATTGTTCTTCGCATGATTCTTCTTTTTTAGATTTTATATTTCAATAATTACAGACAAAACTAAAATTGCTGGTAAAACGATTTTAAGAACGGGGTGACCTGGTTAAAGATAGGCTTTGTGAATTCAATAAACAAATCCTGTGGTCCCGGAGGAGGAGAGGGTTTGCGTTTGCACATCGCAAATTGCTCATCCGACAATGCCCTGTCATCACCATTAAATGAACCCCATTCGACGAACCATACAAATTGCCCCGGAAATTTCCGCTGCGAAACAATGCTGTTCTTCGCGAGATCGACGATCGTAACATCCAACACACCATTGGAAATCAACTCCCGGCGATTAATGGTCAATTTGGCTTTTACCGTGTTGTAAGCTTTTATCTTTTTACCGTCAGGAAGGGTAACCATTCCCACCTCAACACTGTCGCGTTTGACTTCACGCACCGACTCTTTATCATACACCTGACCGATTACAAATTCATCAAAGCTCATTTTCAGCAACTGGTCGGGATTCTTGATCCTTGCATTAGCAGCAGCTTCGGGTGAATAGTATTCTACAAATTCATTGGGCCTATATTTCATCAGGTTTTCAATGATTTGATTCAGAAAAAAATCAGATGAGAGCTGGTACTTGCGCGGCACAGTTATCTGCTCCACAACTACTCTTAAAGTAGCATTGTATTTCGCATCTTCCATCCGGCGTCTGACATCTTTGTATCCAGGTGCATACTGATCAGCCTTCCGGTAATTAAGGAAAGCCTCTTTCCATGCAAGGCGGGTATCTAATTTCTCGTTTGCCAATCCTGCCAGGTACTGCTCTTCTGCTGCCAATTTGCGTGTCTGGGCTAGTTCACTGGTATAGTAATTTAACTTTGGAAAGACATTTAATGCAGCAGGACAACGGCTAATCTCATCTGAAAGACGGTTCATATTCTCATAATATCCAACAATTTCTGAATATTTGAAAGGAGTGTTTGTACTTAAAGCATAGTCGACCTTTCCCTGGAAATATGTCAGCGACATGGGATAGCTGTCCTTAACAGCCTGCAGCGCTTTATCAGAATTGGGATTACTTCGCAGGCGATTCACCGCTTGCAGCGTTGCATTAAAATAATCGCCGCGCTCAAATGCTTTTTTGCCGGAGGAGCATGACAATAGTAACAAACAGATAATAAAGGGGGTTACAAGTATTCGCATTTTTTTTTCACTTCGGTTAATAAAGGCTATAAAAGTATTTATTTATACCGTAATTTGCTTGGTGTGCATCAAATAAATCCAGACAAAACGCAATTCGGAAAAACTTACATTTTCTCCCAATGCGGCTTTTGCCGGATTCGATCCGAGCATTGGATGTTGTAAATACCAGTCGGAAATAATTGCCGCTTTTTTCGGATCTACCAACCTTTCCAGACCAAGTTCTCCTGTTCCTACATAATGGGAAAGATGCGCTTCGATGGTTGAAGCCACAAATCCCCGCTCTTTAGCAATTGTATCAACTGATTTACCGTTTTTAAACATTTCAAAAGAGATCAGCTTTGTATCAATCTTAGGAAGCTTTGACTTTGCTTCAGGTTCAGCATCAACCAGAAGTTCCGGCACCGCCATATTTTGTCCACCCTTGTAACCGATGATGATATTTACAATATCCTTTCCGAACTGAGCGGCTTTCTTTGTCCCGACACCTTTAATCTTCTTCAGATGTGCAAATGAAACCGGCATTTTTTCGGTGAGTTCCAGCAGCAATTTCTGGGGCAGAACCATATAGGCTTCGACATTCAATTCAGCCGCTTTGTTGTTGCGCCAGTTTTTCAGCAGCTTATAAAGTTCGGGATGTTGTATGTGAATATCGGTAATAAAGTTAGCGGTTTTACTCTTCTGCTTTAGTTCCGATGGTTCAATGGACGCTTTTGCCCTGATTTCCATATAACGTTTGACGTTGAATCCTACGGCACACCCTTTCAGACACGCAAGCTTTACAGTTACCTCTTCGCTCAGCTTTCCGACAGCATCTTTGAAAGATTTCCGAACAGTCTTATTATCTATTTCAATATCCAGATCTTTTAATTTATCAATCACAATTGGTTCAAGCTTTTCCGAAAAATAATGACATGCTTTTTGAATGCGCTCCTGTAAAGGAATGTTCAATTCTACATCATTATTTTCGGTAAGTAAGTGCTGCAACTGACTTTTGAATTTTTCTGAAACGTCACAAAGATCGCGCTTCACCTCTGTACTCATCAACACAAACAGATCTTTCATAACAGGAAGGATACTTTCCTGGTGTTCATACATCAGTTTTACACAATAATTTAACCGCCTGAGTGAAGGTTGAAAGTCAATAAGCTCGAACAATAAAGAGTGTTGAAATGCAAGTTTCGACTGAGCCAGCAGCTCTTGTCCGGGGGGATTCAGCTCAATTTCGCGGTTGAACACCGAAACCTTGGCATCACTTTTAATACACTGATTAGAGATGGGTGTACTTAAAATCATCCCTTCCATCGTCTTGCAACGGCTGAGCGCCACATAAACCTGTCCATGTGCAAAAGCCGCTTTCGCATCGATAATTGCCTTCTCAAACGTTAAACCCTGACTCTTGTGTATCGTGATGGCCCATGCCAGCTTTAAGGGAATCTGACTAAACGTTCCGAGGATCGTTTCTTTGATCTCTTTTGTTGCGTCATCAATCGTATATTTGGTATTCTGCCATTCCGCCGGCCCAACCGCAATATCATCCTCATCGCCTTGACAACGAACATATATAACGTCCTCCTCGATATTCACAACTGAACCAATCTTACCATTGTAAAAGAGCTTTTCCCGCGAAATATCGTTCTTTACAAACATTACCTGCGCCCCAATTTTTATGCTTAACTCAAAGTCGGTAGGATAGGAGAATTCAGGAAACTCACCTTCGACCTTCGCTGTGAATCTCCGGACTTTTGCCGGCAATTTCTCCAGTTTCGAATCATTGATATCATGCGACTGGTAATTATGGGTCGTCAGTGTAATATAGCCATCACCGTCTTTCGTGACAAAGCCAGGGATGTATCGTTGATTCAGCTCATCGAGTGTTTGCTGATCAGCACTGTTATCTCGGATTTTATTTAGTAACCTGATAAAAACCTCATCACGCTGCCGGAAAATATGTGTCAGTTCAATGCTCACATAATCTGTCTTTTTTAACGCTTTACTGCTGAAGAAAAATACAGTATCGTAATAAGGTCTCAGCAGATTCCAGTCATCATCCTTCACTACAGGAGCTAACTGTTGTAAATCGCCAATCATCAGCAACTGTACGCCGCCAAAAGGTTTAGTACGATCTTTATAACGGCGAAGAACACTGTCAATACCATCGAGCAGATCAGCCCGGACCATGCTTATTTCGTCGATAACAAGGAGATCAAGGCTCTTAATAATGGCAATTTTCTCACGATTAAACTTCTGAAAATTTTCGGGAGAAGCACTGCCCTCACTTCCGGAAGATGTATTTCCAGTAATTTCGGAAGAGAGAAATGGACCGAAAGGCATTTGAAAGAAGGAGTGAATAGTGACCCCGCCGGCATTAATTGCAGCTACACCTGTAGGTGCAACTACCACCATCCGTTTGGGCGAATTTAGTTTAAGCTGATGAAGAAAAGTAGTTTTTCCGGTTCCGGCCTTCCCTGTCAGGAAAATATGCTTACCTGTATATTGCACAAAATCAAAAGCCAGCTGCAATTGATCGTTACTGATGAATTCTGTCATTTCAACGCCAAATAATTTTAGATAAAGTTACCAAAATTCCGTATCAAACGAAATGGGATCATGCCGGAGATGGTACATTTTTTAAAGAATACTAAAAACCCGCCAGGTTTTGGGAGCCTGGCGGATTTCTGTTCAAAGTATTTTAGAAACTATTTAATCTTCACCTCAACCAAAACAGGAAGGTGATCGGATGGGTAAAAAAGTCCAAAAGAATCGGACAAAACGCCATGCCTGATAACTTCAACTTTCTCATTAATAAAGACAAAATCAATTGTTCGTGGCATTAGTTTCACATCAAATCCGCCACTTGTTCCGTCAGGTCCGTATGGCAAACTCAGTGACTTGTCCTTTGCGTCATTCAGTTTTTTTAGAATCAGCTGAATCGGTAATGCTTTTTTAGTCAGGTTAAAATCGCCGGTCAGAATCAACGGCAGGTTTTCCTTATTGATCTCTTTTATCTTTTTCAGAATTAATTTGGCTGATTCTTCACGTGCTTTATTGCCCCTGTGGTCAAAGTGGGTATCAAAAACATAGAATGTTTTTTTTGTAACCTTATCTTTTAGTTTGATCCATGTGACGGTTCTGTTGCAAAGTGCATCCCAGCCCAAGCCGGGTTGAGTGGTGGACTCATTTAACCAGAACATACCATCGGTTAATTTTTCAAACCGTGTTTTATTAAAAAAGATCCCCATGTGCTCTCCGGCTCTCTTCCCGTCATCACGGCCAACGCCCACATGATCAAAACCGGGGAAACTGTTTACAAGATCATCCATCTGCTCCGGCAATGCTTCCTGCACATTAAAAATATCGGCCTGGTGAAATTTCAGAAGTCCGGCTACCTTGTCTTTCCGTAAAGGCCATGCGTTCACGCCGTCACCCGGAGTATTCATACGTATGTTATAGGTAATCAAATTGAAAGGGGTATTCTTTTTCCCCTGACCAAACGCGGCGCTGACCAACGAAAATGACATTGTCAGTCCTAATAAAAAAACAGAAAACGATTTGATTGTACTCATTTTAGTTTTATAATTAATTTTAAATGATTGATCGAAAAAAAGCAATCCTGCTGAACCAAACCAACAGGATTGCAATTTGAATTTGTTTCGCTAAAATTAAAAAATTAACGGAAAACATTTATCACTGATATTACCAGCCTGAGTTTTGTCCAAGATTTGGATTAGTTATCAGGTCGGTTGCCGGAATTGGATAGTAATACATCTTATCTTCCCATTTCCTTTTGATATTATTCATCCAGGTAAGTTCGCCGGTGGTGCCATTTTTCAGCAACTGCGGATTTGTTTTCGCGGATACGAGCGCAGATACATCAACATAAGTAACACCCGAAACAGCAGGCGATGGCTTTGTTCCCTGATAGAATGCAACATCCAGAATACCATCTTCATTTAAATCCATTGGTGTAACCAAAGCAGGTACATAAAAGCCATTCCATTCCTGATTCATAAGCGGCCCACGTTTCCATCTTAAGATATCACTGAAACGGAATCCTTCGAGGCACAATTCAATACCTCTCTCACGTCTGATTTCCAATATAACCGGATCATTAATACCCGGAAAATAGTTTGCAACAAGGTATGGATCGACAACGGTAGGTTTTGTACTTAATCCGGCAGTAATACCTGCTCTTGCACGAAGCGCACCAATTGTGGAGGCCCATTCAACATCGGTAAGTGTACCAAGTTCAGCCTTTGCTTCAGCATAATTCAATAACACTTCAGCATAACGGAACATCGAAATGGAATTGATATTTAAATCCCTTGTGTCGTAATACATGTCATCGAGTGTCCATTTAATGGGCTGGTAACCCGTGAAGGTATAAGAGAAGAGGGGAGGTGCAGGCACCTGTACTCCACCGCTGATTCGCTTGTAATCACCTAACCTGATGGTTTGTTTAAGCCTTAAATCCCTGTTTTTTACTTCATCTTTAAACAGCATGGTCGTATATGCCGCATTATTTGTAAAAGGTGTACCATCAAGATTTAAGTAGGTATTGATAAAAGTTCTTGTCAAACTTGCTTTATCGCCGTAAGTACCGCTGGTCCAATACCAGTTGGCATCATTCAGAATCGTTAACGTAAGATCGCAAATGGAGGCAAGCATTACTTCACCAACCGGTAGCGGGTTTGTAAATACAGTGCGGTAAGATTTTCCGGCACCACCTGTTGTATAGATTGAGAATCCACCTTTGTCCATTACCTCTTTTGCAGCAGTTGCTGAATTAGTAAGCCATGCTGAAGCCGAACTTTCAAGTCCCAGTTCTGTATGGTATTTTCTGAAGGTTCCCTCAAAAAGACACAACCTGGCTTTAAACGCATAAGCGATATACTTGGTGATCAAACTGCGCGATGCATCAGTTGTTGATTTGATATTGGCACATGCATAATCAATATCGGCTAAAACGGAATCCATTACCAAAGCACGCGGATCACGAGGCCCAAATAATATTGGATCAGCTACGCCAAGCGGTTTTCCTACCCATGGAACATTTCCAAATCTTTTAACCTTTTCCATATAAAAATAGGCCCTGAAGAACCTTGCAATGCCAATGTAGTTTTTCCTGACATCAATTGGAATTAGGGGGTCATTACAATTCTCAAGAAAATAGTTGATATTTCTCAAATCTGTCCATGACCATCCTGAGCTAAGCGTTGGGGCAAAGGACCCTTCCTGAACAAATGAGTTGACAGATTTAACGGCCATGTAGTCAGACATTGCATCGAGGTTGGTAGACCGTCCCGGCAAAATGGAATAAAAGGAATAGGTATACAACTTCAAACCCTGTTCACTTCCAAACACCGCAGATTTTGAGGTGGTAGACACAGGGAGCTGTTCCAGATCGCAGCTTATCAGAACGAAGCTCAAAAGAAATAACCATATATATGCTCGTTTCATAACTTTTAATTTTTAAATGATAAGATTAAAATGCGATGCTTAAACCAAAGGATATGCTTTTCAGCATCGGATAATTATAACCATCCCCTGAGTTACTTGAACTTAATACCTGATCCGATGGTCCCGTGTTCTCAACATCAATTTGCCGGGTCAGTTTATACAATGGTGAGTAAGCCCAAAGGTTTTCGCCCGAAACGTACACTTTTATATCACTGGCACCGATTTTTGAAATTAAATTTTTTGGCAGATTATAACCAATCTGAATATTTTTTAACCTTATGTAAGCGACATTCTGCAGGTATTTGGTCTGAGCAACACCAAGCTCTCTGGCGGTACTACTCGAAGCTGCGCGCGACATGGTTCTGGGGAAATAGGCATCCGTATTTTCGGGCGTCCACATATTACCAAGATGGAACAAAGGAACATTGTTATAAGGCCTGTTGTACTGACCCCAGAAAGATTCTGATTCAACGCTCGGATACCAATCCTGTTTAGCAACTCCCTGGAAGAACGTTGAAAAGAAGAAATTATTCCAGTCAGCACCCAGGCTTATTCCATATGTAAATCGTGGA
>JBBRYZ010000151.1:0-9378 GCA_038237165.1 Bacteroidales bacterium
AATAGTGATTTTATATGTTCAAAGCTTTAAGGTTTTCTATTTGATATCTTACGGAAATCAATTCAGGTAAATTGATAAATTACTTGAAAAAAAATTCAGCTTTTAAATAATTTGTTTTGCCACAGATTACGCGGATTTACACAGATATAGATCTGATATCAGCAAATTTCATTACAATAAAAAGTTATAAGGCATTTTTACTAATCTGTGTAATCTGCGCAATCTGCGGCATGTATATGAACTTTATTGCATAGCCCGGGCTAACAAGCCAAAAACAAAAAATTCCCGCTCTCTTCTTTATATACTAAGATGAGCGGGAATCATTTTGGGTTGGTGTTTTACGAGAAAGGGGATCGAAAAATGGAGTAACTGAAATTTAAACTACCATTTCAGCAGCCATGCAAAAATCAGCGGCGCTACAATGGTGGCATCACTTTCCACAATAAATTTCGGGGTATTAATATCAAGTTTGCCCCAGGTAATTTTTTCGTTGGGAACAGCACCTGAATACGAACCATACGAAGTAGTTGAATCGGAAATCTGGCAGAAATAGCTCCAGAACGGAACATCATGCCATTCCAGATCCTGGTACATCATAGGAACTACGCAAATCGGGAAGTCGCCGGAAATACCGCCGCCGATCTGGAAAAATCCCACACCTTTGCCAGCTGAATTGGCACGGTACCATTCGGTAAGCCACATCATATATTCAATGCCGGTTTTCATGGTCGAAGGTTTCAATTCTCCTTTGATGCAATACGATGCAAAAATATTTCCCATGGTGCTGTCTTCCCAGCCCGGAACTATAATCGGCAGGTTTTTTTCGGCGGCAGCCAGCATCCACGAGTGTTTTGGATCAATTTCGTAATCGTTTTCCATCACCCGGCTCAACAGAAGTTTGTACATATATTCGTGAGGAAGATACCGTTCTCCTTTGGCTTCGGCATCTTTCCATATTTTTACGATGTGATGCTGAATTTTGCGGAACGCTTCTTCTTCAGGAATACAGGTATCGGTAACACGGTTCAGGCCTTTTTCGAGCAGTTTGTTTTCGTCTTCCGGCGTAAGGTCGCGGTAATTGGGAACGCGGCGGTAGTGCGAATGCGCCACCAGGTTCATAATATCTTCTTCGAGGTTGGCACCAGTACAACTGATAATCTGCACTTTATCCTGGCGGATCATTTCGGCTAACGAAATTCCCAGTTCAGCAGTGCTCATAGCACCACCCATCGAAATCAGCATTTTACCGCCTTCGAGCAGGTGAGTTTCGTATGCTTTGGCAGCATCAACCAATGCAGCTGAGTTAAAATGCCTGTAATGATGCTCAATAAATTGGGAGATAGGACCTCTGTTCATAGTATTGGATTTTTTGCAAAGGTAGAAAACAGTTCAGAATGAATCAAATTTCAGTGTTCTTTGTGCTTTTTAATCACTATTTTCCAGCAAAAAAATATTTCGTCCCTACGGGACTTGATTTAATTTTGTATCTTATTTTCTACCAATATATTGCCCCTATCGGGGCAGTCCCGGAGGGACGATATATCGGTAGAATTAAAAGTAAGCCCATATTGAGCAGTCCCGTATGGGACGTAATAAAATCAAAGGTTTCAACGTATTATTATATTTTAACCGGACAACAGTATTTTTCAATGAATATTTGTATGTTTTGTTTGACAAATTTATCACTCCCACAAAGGCACAAAGTTCACAAAGCTTTTTGCCAGAGTATGAATATAATTTAAAACCATTTTAGTTCCGATTTTAACTCAGGTAATCTCTTACCACCTTTTTAATATCGTCCTTCACTTTTTCCCATGTTTGCCCTTTAAAACTTAACGGCGTTTCACTATCATCGGCTTCAGCAAAATAACTAATAGCGTTAGGGATACTTATAGCCAGCATTTGATTGGGATATTTCTGTTTGTGCCAGTCCATGATTTGCTGCAAGGAATAATGCTGAAGTAATTCATGCAAATCCCAGAAATCCTTTTTTTGCGCCCGGCCAAGAATAGCCTGTATTTTCATGGCGGCTATATCCGCATTACTGTACATCCTGATATTGTCTTCAGTAATAAATTCTGCAATGGGAAGATGGGGAAAGTAAACGATATCAATCTTTATTTTATGAATGTAGCAAAATATCCCAAAACCTTTATGCCCGCTTTCATGGCTGAAATCATTGCCGAATTCCAGCTGCAATTCATTTTCAATTTTTGTATGGTCAAATTTTTCGTGAAAAAAAATATCCAGATCAACAGAACTGCGGTGACCAAAACGCAAAGCTAAAGCCGTTCCTCCAACTAAATTAAAGGATTGAAGAGACGGCAACGTCATCAACTTTTTCAGTAAGGAAAAAGTCCCGGGTTCAACTGCCTCAGAATGTAGCATCTAAAATCTTTTAAAGGTTTTCCTATTACGGCACTCGCCAGGTGGATACGGTGTTCGGGCAGATACTTAGTTTGTAATAATACTTCCGTCACCTTCTCATCGCCATAATACCGCCGGCATTGGCGGATATCTTCCACATCGCCGCGCTCAAAAACCCGCGCTATAACCCAGTTGGCTTTGGCATCGTAGTCAATCTGCTCAAAGTTTACATCCCAGAATATGCGCTTTTCGAAAACGGGCTTCGGTTTTGTATCCATACTGCGAAATTAATGAAATTGAACGGTTTCTGAACATTTGTGTCTGTATTAAATGAGTTTTTTATTACGTCTTGTGAGTCTGATTTTGATAAATGCTTTGCTGCAGTTTTCTCTTCACGGTTTCTTTACACTAAGGTTTTGATTTACTCTTTCAATCATAATCAAACTAAATTCCTGTATATGTGATTCCTCCGCAAAAAAACAGTACCTTTGCACACTTTTTCACAAGCAAACTTTTCATGCAAAGTATTAGAAACATCGCAATTATTGCCCACGTCGACCACGGCAAAACAACACTGGTTGACAAGATATTACACAGCTGTAACTTGTTTCGCGACAACCAGGAAATCGGCGAACTTATACTCGATAACAACGACCTGGAGCGGGAGCGAGGAATCACCATCACTTCCAAAAACGTTTCGGTAGAATATAAAGGTGTTAAAATAAATATTATTGATACCCCTGGTCACGCCGACTTCGGTGGTGAAGTGGAGCGGGTTTTGAAAATGGCCGATGGCGTACTGCTTTTGGTTGATGCCTTCGAAGGCCCGATGCCTCAAACACGTTTTGTAACTCAGAAAGCACTTTCACTTGGACTTTTACCTATTGTTGTAATTAATAAAGTAGATAAACAAAACTGCCGCCCCGACGAAGTTCAGGAGCAGGTTTACGAATTGTTCTTTAACCTGGAAGCTTCAGACGAGCAACTTGATTTTCAGACTATATACGGATCGAGCAAACAAGGTTGGATGAATACTACCTGGCTCGAAGAAACTGATAATATTTTCCCGCTTCTTGATGCCATTATAAAATACATACCTGAGGCTCCAACGCCCGAAGGTCCTTTGCAAATGCAGATCACTTCGCTTGATTACAGTTCATACGTGGGCCGTATCGCAATCGGGCGCGTATCACGTGGCGAAATCAGAGAGGGCATGAATGTTTCGCTTTTAAAAAGGGATGGCACCATTACAAAATCAAAGATTAAAGAATTATTTTCCTTCGCTGGTCTTGGTCGCGTAAAGGTTACCTCGGTTCATTCGGGCGATATCTGCGCTTTAGTTGGTCTCGAAGGATTTGATATTGGCGATACCGTTACCGATCCTGAATTTCCTGAGCGTTTGGCGGATATTCATATTGATGAGCCTACCATGAGCATGCTTTTTACCATCAACAATTCACCGTTTTATGGTAAGGAAGGTAAATTTGTTACTTCGCGCCACCTCAGCGAAAGACTTGCAAAAGAAACTGAGAAAAATCTCGCCTTGCGTGTGGACGAAACCGGTTCGTCCGATCAGTTTATAGTTTACGGCCGTGGTATTCTTCATCTTTCAATCCTTATCGAAACCATGCGCCGCGAAGGTTATGAATTACAGGTAGGTCAGCCGCAGGTAATTGTTAAAGAAATCGACGGCGTAAAATGTGAGCCTATCGAATTGCTGATTGTGGACACTCCACAGGAAGTTTCAGGGAAAGTAATTGAGCTTGTTACCCAACGTCGCGGCGAATTATTGGGGATAAATCCAAAAGGCGATTTACTGCATCTTGAATTCGTAATTCCTTCGCGTGGTATTATCGGTTTGCGTAATGCAGTGCTCACTGCTACTGCCGGTGAAGCTATTATTGCGCATCGTTTTAAAGCTTTCGAGCCCTGGAAAGGGCCGTTACCACAACGCCTGGCCGGAGTGCTTATCAGCATCGATACCGGTATGGCAACTGCATATAGCATTGATAAACTTACGGATCGCGGCAGATTCTTTGTCGAGCCTTTTGATCAGATATACGAAGGACAGATTGTTGGTGAAAATTCCCGTGATAATGACTTGGGCGTGAATATTTCGAAAGCCAAACAGATGACTAACTTCCGTACAACCGCCAAGGACGAAGCTGTCCGTATGCCGCCGGCTGTTAAGTTTACACTCGAAGAAGCTTTGGAATACATACAAATTGACGAAATGGTGGAAATTACACCTAAATCTATGCGTCTGCGTAAGATTCATCTGAAGGAGTTTGAGCGGAAACGCATGTCGAAGTAGGGAGATAGTTAATAGTTATTGAAAAAAAGTTAATAGTAAGTGAATATTTACGATTGACAATTTACGAGGTACGATTGGGGGCAAATTCATAATAACCCTGAATTGTACCTTGTTTGTTATAAATCAAAATTCGTAAACCGCACCCCGTAAATCCTCCTTAATAAACCACCAATTCCCCCAATCGTAAATCGTACCTCTTAAATCGTACCTCTTAATTCTTACTTAATAAATCCCCAATTCCCCCCAATCGTAAATCGTACCTCGTAAATCGTACATTACATATCATACTTAATAAACCACCAATTTCCCTCAATCGTAAATCGTACCTCGTAAATCGTACATTCTTAAAAACTCCTTATAATGAAATCAACCAGAATCTCCCTGATCCTTGTTTTTGTAACCTTCCTCAACTTATTCACTCGTGCCGACGAAGGTATGTGGCTGCCCATGCTTATCAGCAAATACAATATAAATGCAATGCAGCAAATTGGGCTGAAACTTACTGCTGATCAGATATACAGCGTTAATCAGGCATGTTTGAAAGACGCTATAGTTTCACTCGATCATGGCGGTTGTACAGGTTCTATTATTTCACAAAAAGGATTACTTATAACCAATCACCACTGCGGTTACGAAGCTATAGCCGAAGAAAGCTCTGTTGGCAGCAATTATCTTGCTGATGGTTTCTGGGCGATGCGATCCGAAGAAGAGTTGCCGATTCCCGACAAGTCAGTTTCGTTCCTGATTCGTATGGAAGACGTAACTGCCCGTGTACTGAAAAATGTTACTCCCGGGATGGATGAGGGCGAAAGAGGCCAGGCTATTCAGACGGAAACTGATAAATTAATTGCGGAAACAGAAGTTGAATCAGGTTTGGAAGTATCTGTTGAAAGTATGTTCGAAGGGAATGAATATTATATGTTTGTTTACCAGACTTTTACTGATATCCGGATGGTTGGGGCACCACCTTCGTCAATCGGGAAATTTGGAGGCGATACCGATAACTGGATGTGGCCACGCCATACCGGTGATTTCTGCCTGCTTCGGGTTTATTCGGGTAAGGATGGTAAACCGGCTGTGTTTTCAAAAGAGAATTTGCCTTACCAGCCAAAATATTTTCTGCCCGTTTCGCTGGCAGGTGTGAAAGAAGGAGATTTTTCTATGATCCTGGGCTATCCCGGATCCACTGATCGTTATCTTACATCTTATGGTATCCGCGAAAAACTCACTCAAACCAATCCGGCCGATATCAAAACCAAATGGGTTAAGATGGAAGTGATGAAAAAATACATGGATGCCGATGAAGCTACCCGTATTGCCTATGCTGATGATTATGCCTACCTGGCTAATTTCTGGAAAAAATCACTTACGGAAAGCAAAGCGCTATTGCGTCTGAAAGTATTTGATGACAAGAAAAAAACGGAAGATGATTTCCAGACATGGGTTGCACAGGATGAAAACCGTAAAGCAAAGTATGGGAATGTACTGAGTGATTTTAAAACGGTGTACCATGCAACTGCCGAAAACCGTTCCAGCGAAGCAATCACATACGCCGGGGAACTGCTGATGGGAGTCAGAATACTGTATATTGCTTTCCAATCCGGTGAGCTTTCAAGCAGGTTCGATTCAGCGGATTTTAGTGAGATGATCAGCATTAACAAGAAACGGGCAGAGAAATATTACAAAACCTTTAATCCTGAACTGGAAAAGGAAATGCTCCGGACCATGCTCGAACTTTATGCCAAAAATGTTGCCCCGGATTACCAGCCCGAAATTTACTATGTCATCAAAAAGAAATTCAAAGGCAATATCAGCAGGTATGTTGATTATTTGTTTGATCATTCCATGTTTGCTTCCAAGGCTAAGCTGATGGAATTCCTGGATAAGCCGAAAAAGAAAACCCTTGAGAAGGATCCGGCTTACCTGGCTGCAAATTCTTTTATCACCTCATATATGATTGCCCGGCTTTCGCAGATGACAGGCGAAGATAAGTTTTCGAAAGCGCGCCGCCTTTATATTGCCGGTTTACGCGAAATGCATCCCGAAACCGTTTTTTATCCCGATGCCAACAGCACCATGCGCCTCACCTACGGCCGGGTGGAACCTTATAAGCCTGCCGATGCACTTTTTGCCGATTATTATACCACATTACAGGGCGTAATGGAAAAAGAGGATTCTACAAGCCAGGAATTTATAGTGCCTGCGAAACTCAAGGAACTCTTCAATAAAAAGGATTTCGGGCCTTATGCAGATAAGGGCATTATGCATGTATGCTTCATCTCGACCCAGGATATTACCGGCGGCAATTCCGGAAGCCCGGTTGTAAATGGCAACGGTGAACTTACCGGCCTGGCTTTCGACGGCAACTCCGAAGCCATGAGCAGCGACATTAAGTATGATGCAAACCTGCAGCGTACCATTTGTGTAGATATACGCTATGTGCTTTTTGTAGTGGATAAATATGCGGGTGCTGGTTATCTTCTGGATGAAATGAAACTGGTGAAATAGCAAAGTATTATAGCCTGAAATGCTGGTATCAAAGTTGGAGTTGCCGATGTCAAAGTTGCGGATGCCAAAATGAATATTGCGGATGGCGAAATGAATATTGCAGACGGCGAAATGAATATTGCAGATGCCAAAATGAATATTGCGGATGGCGAAATGAATATTGCGGATGCCAAAATGATTCAATTAATGGGGAGGCGTCAGGAGATATTATGAAAAACAAAAAAGCCGGAAATCGAATAGATACCGGCTTTTTTTGTGAAAATTTTGAAAGCGCTAATTCCTTCTTCCATTAAAAATTGTAATGTAATACAGCAAAGTTGCCAGTGATGCCAATGCTGCCACAACGTAAGTATATGCTGCCCATTTTAAAGCATCCTGTGCTTTGGGTTGAGTTTCGTGACTGGTAATTCCGCTGCTTTTCAGCCAGATTAGCGCGCGGCGGCTGGCATCAATTTCGACAGGTAAGGTTATAAAGCTGAAAACTGTTGTTGCAGCAAAAAGCACAATTCCGATCAGCAAAAGCTGTGGAAACCTGTTCACCATTAATATTCCGGCTAACAAAACCCACTGTACCCAATTGGATGCGAAGCTTACAGCGGGAACCAAAGCGCTGCGCAATTTCAGGAAAGCATAGGCTTCTTTATGTTGCACTGCGTGTCCGCATTCGTGGGCAGCAACAGCTGCTGCCGAAACGCTGGAATTATTGAACACATCCTGGCTAAGGTTAACAGTCTTGTTTTCAGGATTATAATGGTCGGTAAGCTGACCATCGACCGATATAACCTGCACGTCATAAATACCGTTGTCGCGCAGCATTTTTTCGGCTATATCCTTACCCGTATAGCCATTGCCAATAGGAACGGCCGAGTATTTCCTGAATTTTGATTTCAATACCTGGCTCACAATCAGACTGATGATCATTAAGCCAATAAAAAATACAATGTACATGGTTCTGAATTTTATAATTCACATAAGCCTATCACAAATCTCCTGCCAATGGCTTTGAAGCGACATTGTGGCAGTACTTTCAATTTTAAGCTCCTGAAATTTTTAGATCATCATTTTCACTGAAATTTTCAATATTCTCATCATGCCAGCTTGCGTACATAGTATAACTCCGGGCTATTCGATTAACCTGTCCTTCGAGCAGTGCTTTGTCAATGGATTTGATTTTCCTGGCAGGAACTCCGGCATAAATACTTCCGGATTCGACCAATGTGTTTTGCGAAACCACTGCCCCGGCAGCTATAATCGAATTGCTTTCGACTACCACTCCATCCATCACAATGGAACCCATTCCAATAAGCACATTATCCTGAATGGTACAGCCATGCACGATGGCAGAATGTGCGATGGAAACATTATTCCCGATATTTACCGGATGTTTCTGATAAGTGCAATGGATAATTGCGCCATCCTGTATATTAACGTTGTCGCCGATACGTATGGAATGTACATCGCCACGGATAACGGCGTTGAACCATACACTGCAATTGTCGCCCATCACCACATCGCCAACAATAGTGGCATTTTCGGCAATAAATGTGTTTTTGCCAATGGTTGGGCTGATTCCTTTTATGGGATAGATTAGTGGCATGTTATTTAGGATTTACAATTTACGAATGATGATTTACGAATGATGATTTACGAGGTACGATTTATGATTTACAAAGTACGATTTACGAGTGACAAAGGACGATTTGCGATTTATGAATGTCGAGTGAAAATTTACGAATGACGTTTTAGAATTGCTTTTTGTAGATAACCAATAACTTCCCCAATCGTAAATCGTACCTTGTAAATCGTACCTTAGTTCCCCAACTCCTTCTATTCTTCCGGGCTGAAAGCACTTATTTCATTATCATTTGCCTTCGGATAATCGATGGAAAAATGTAGTCCGCGGCTTTCCTTGCGCTCAATCGCCATTTTAACGATTAATGTAGCGACTTTTATCAGGTTACGCACTTCGCAAATTTTATCGATCAGCACGGAACGTTTGTAAAGGTCTTCGGTTTCGCGTTCAAGCGTGCTAAGCCTGTCGGCAGCTCTTTTTAACCGTAGATTCGAGCGGACAATTCCGACGTAATTAGTCATAATTCCCTGCAATTCCCTCATAGTTTGCGTAATGAGAATCATTTCCTCGTTCATCACGGTTCCTTCGGCGTTCCAGTCGGGTATTTCGTGGCACA
>JBBRYZ010000152.1:0-9280 GCA_038237165.1 Bacteroidales bacterium
CCGTATTCGGAAATCTTCATGGAGCCGCGGGTGGTGTTGTATTCCATACTGTAAATGCTTTGCATATATTGCCTGAAGGCTTTTTGGGGAATAAAGTAATTGAAGTAAAGTCGTTGAAACGGGTGTAATTGTTGCCTGGTTATAACCGGCTTATAGAAAATCTATGTTATTGATAAAAAAATCCGGAGAGAATCTTATTAAAACTGCTGCAAAGGTAATACAATTTTTTAATTTATATTCCAGCATTTTCAGGACACTTTTATTTAAAGAAAAAGTTGGACCACGGAGGACACAGAGAAGAAGGGTATTCCGTTGTTTTTGTTGAAGTAACAGACGCTGGGTATAATAGCATTTTTTTCTTAAACGGTCAGTAGAAAATCATAAAGTTCAGATGCATCCCTTTGAAGCTCGGTTTCTCCGTGCCTCCGTGGTAAAAAAATCTGCATCTTTGCACCCGCACCCAAATCAAATTCATTGCTTAACCGCCGCATCCTCCGTCTTGCTTTTCCGAATATTATTACCAATATTACCATTCCTTTACTGGCCATGGTCGACCTTGGATTAATGGGTCACCTTGGTTCCGAGAAATACGTGGGCGCTGTGGCCCTGGGCGGAATGATTTTTAGCTTTATATTCTGGGCATTCGGGTTTTTACGCATGGGTACCAGTGGTTTTACTGCACAGGCTTTTGGACGACGCGACCTGGGTGAAGCCGGAAATATTTTGGTCCGGGCAATAACTACATCCATTGGAGGCGGATTATTACTGATTGCAATGCAATGGCCCATGGCCTGGGCAGCATTCAACATAGTTCATAGTAGCAATGAAGTTGAATCCCTCGCACATCAATATTTCAATATTCGGATTTACGCCGCACCGGCAACATTGTTTAGTTATGCTATTATCGGCTGGTTTATCGGCATGCAGAATGCGCGGTTGCCCATGATACTGGCTATAAGCATGAACCTTCTGAATGTAATACTCAGTTTTATATTTATCAAAACATTGGGAATGGGAAGCAACGGTGTGGCCTGGGCCAATGTTATCAGCCAGTATGGCGGAATGGCGCTTGGTCTGTTTCTCCTTTCATTTTACTGGCCGAAAATCGGGAAACGGATTGTTCTTGCTGTGGCACTCAATCGAAAAGCTTTCCGGAAGTTTATTTATGTGAACCAGGATATTTTTATCCGAACGCTTTGTCTTATTTTCACACTTTCATTTTTTACCACACAATCGGCCAATACAAGTGTAACTATACTGGCAGTAAATACATTGCTGTTCCAGTTCTTTTATTTTTTCTCCTATTTTGTGGATGGATTTGCATTTGCCGCCGAAGCGCTGGCCGGCCGTTATTTTGGATCGTCGGATCGTGTGATGTTTACAAAAGTAATACGTAGACTTTTTATCTGGGGCGGTGCTATTGCCGCAGGGTTTACACTGATTTACCTTGTTTTCGGAGGTTTAATGCTCCGGTTACTTACCAATGATCCAACCACAATTGCGGTCGCAAAACCATTTATGTTCTGGGTGGTGTTGGTTCCAATCATAACATTTCCGGCTTTTATTTGGGATGGGATTTATGTGGGCGCTACGGCCTCCAAAGCCATGCGCAACAGTATGCTAATCATCACCACGCTTATTTTTCTACCTGCCTATTATCTTCTGAAACCTGTTTTGGGAAACAACGGGCTTTGGCTGGCTATGATGCTGTTTATGGGTTCGAGGGGTATATTCCTGAGTTTGATGGCTAAAAGGGCAATTTTTGGGAATTTGATAAAGAACTGATCAAAAGATCCTTATTTTTCCGATACATGTTGAATGGTGGTAATAGGGTTAGAATGAGCATACTAACAGTTATTTTCTGCAACTTGTTATTCCGCTTCTCTTACCTTCAGCCGTTTTCAGGAATTCATCCTGAGTAAAGCCTACCTGGTCTGTTGCTTCACATGTTGCTTTGGTAATACCGCTGATGTATGCGTCAATTTTCCGCATTTCTGCGACTGTTAACACTCCTACAACGCCTTTTGAAATATCGACTGGGAAAGGGTTGTTTCTGATGTAATTCAGATAATCACTTCCATGATTTCCTTCATGTACCCTCAGGGAAGTAGTTTTTTCTTCCTTATCATAAACCTGGGTGCCTTTACCATAGCCTGAAGGATCATCCGGTCTGTTTAGATAGTTCGTTTGAATGGTGATTTCAAAGGACGTTGGGTTAACGGGCACTTCAGTTCCACTGTCCTTGTCGAATAATCCGGTTACAATTTTACTGTCTTTTGACGTCCATCGGTAACTTCTTCCGAAACTGCTTACAGGTCCCGTATCATTTAGTGTTTTACCAAAAGCATCGGTAAGAACTTTAACTTTAACCTTGCCTATTGTTACAGAATATGAGTCGATTGTATTGGTTATCGGATCCTTATCAACGGTAGCTCCATCAGGCATGGGAGTTGAGATTTCTTTGCGGACTTCGAGCCATTCGGTTATATGGCTGGTACTCAGTGCCGGATTTTGTTTCTGATAATTCTGAATTTTGGGGATAAGTGCATTTATATCTGTGGTTGTAAGTCCGGTTAACCTGTTTCGAAGACGGTAATTTGTCAAGTCCCTGTCATCCAGTTCTCCTTTACCTAGTCTTTCGAGAGCTTTTTCCCATTCCTTTATCTCAGCAGTTTCTTTATCATAAGCTTCCTGTTCGGGTGTAGAAACAAATCCCAATGGTTTCCCGAAGCGATCATTTGGCATCCTTCGTATCTTTTCTCCCTGTTGCGCGACATGCGTCAATTCGTGAGCCAATAGTTTCTTGCCGGCGTGGGATTCGGGCGAAAACTGGTTTTGATTAAATACAATATCATTTCCGGTTGTATAAGCAAGCGCATTGATTTGTTGGGCTGAGCTTGCCGCCGATGCATTATTATGAATGCGGACATTTGAAAAATCCCGGCTAAAGTGCGGTTCAAAAAACTTCCTGACTCCGGAAGATAGCGGCTGTCCACCCGAGTTTACAACATCATTTACAGTTGACGGTGCATTTACACCAGCGTTACCACCACCTTCGGTTTTTCGCTGAAGCTTTTCTTCTTCCTCACAATGAGCACATTTGCGCTGAACGGAAGAAACCGGAACTGGAGCAAAGAAAGCATTTCCATTGCTGTTTACTGAATTACCCATAATCTTTTCAGCCATGGCATCGGCTTCACGCTCATAGCTATCATCGGAAGCACCAATTGTTAGTTTTGGCTGTACTATAACAGGTGCAAAAAAAGATTGCTTCTTACGATTATGCATAGCAACCGCTGAAGAATTTTTACTTTTATCTGTTGTTGCTAAAGCTTGCATATCAGTTTAGTTTTGCTTGTATGATATCCACAATAATTTATTCTCAATTAGATTAATGGTAATCCGTTTTATTAATGATAATGGCACTCATTTACTTTACTGTCCTCGGAATCAGTTTGCCATTTTGCACCATTCCAGAATTCAACCTGTCCTCCAAATAAAAGCCCGGGCTGACCTTCTTTTCCCCCGGCACTCATTGTTACACTCTTCCAGACTTTTTTCACGGTATTTATTCCCGAAGGTGTTGATAAGTCGATAGGTCCCTCTTTTTCCAGAGTGTCGGCAAAAGCTTTACTGAGTATGCCTCCGTTCAGAGGAGCACTTAGCCGGTAACCCAAAATCAATGCATTTGGGAATTTATCGTTAAATATCCGGGCTGTATCTTTGCAAATGGTTGCGCAACTGGTGCTTACCACCAATTTTACTTTGTTTAGTTTTTTTGAGATGGCACCCAAATTGAAACAATATTCGCTGGAATCATTGGTGAAAATGCCCGGACGTCTGTATTGGGCATATTGATGTCCTGAAAAGAAAAGGATATCAGAGTTTTCAAATGATTTTGTAGCTTCATTGGTTATAGAAACTGGCTGCGGATCAGTATATGGGCTTGATTTATATGCATGTAAACTCTTTGTTGAGGCTTCAAGGTCGAATCCAAGTTTATCGGAATATTTAAGAAAACGATCGCTGAAATCATATGCGGTACCAATGTCGCCAAGGAATGGTTTCGACAAAATATCATAAAGCTTTTTTGCCGCTTGTGATGAAGATTTATATTTCACTAGATATGCTCTGATTTCCATTCTCTGATCGAAATTGACAGTTATTGCTTTTTTACTTCCTGTTTCAATTTCGGAATCAGAAGTGCCAGAATCTTTTGCAGCTTTTACAGCATAAAGAGCCGCCAGAATACGATCTTTTCCTCCGTCGCCAACAGCACTTGTTTTATTGGCTATATCCGCATTGCTTATCAAATCAGAGATTGAATTTACAGGAAGACTATCAAGGAATGTGCTAACCATAAATTTCATCCATTGCCTGTTTAAAACCGTGTAAGCCCCGCCCCAGTTATTATTTTTTATATGATTTTCGAGTTCCTGCTTATCAAGGAAAATACTTGCGATAATCGGGCCAAGTAGTCCGGTATCCTGTTTTTGAATGAAAGATTTCCTGCTTAAGTTATTCCCTTGCTGTACAACATGAGTCAGTTCATGCGCCAGTAATCTTTTGCCGCCTTCTGTTCCGGGCGAAAACTGGTTTTGATTAAATACAATATTGTTTCCACTGGTATAAGCTAATGCATTAATGCTGCCGGCTGATTTTGCGGCAAGCGGGTTGGTATGGATTTTCACTTTACCGAAATCATATCCAAATCTTTGCTCCATAAAAGATCTTGTGTTCTTATCCAGAGCCGAACCGGATGATTCCAGAGTCTGTTCAACTAACGAAGTCGAAACTGTTTTTGCGGCGCTTGTTTCTTTCCGATGGAGCTTTTCTTCTTCTTCGCATTTGGCGCACTTACGTTTTACATCAGTTTTTCTGTCATCGCCTTTCAAAAACTCAGGTACACGCGCGATGTCTACTGATAAGTATACAGCATAGCCTTTTGGCAGCTGATCGTCGAACTGGCCTGGCAGCGTGCGCATGATCCACATTGGAGATTCGCCCGGATTATTTCCGCTTACAAGCATTGGCGTTGCCGGGAGTGTTTGATTGAATACTCCGGTAAAATTAAAAATACCACTGCCAAATTTTAATTTTATTGAACCCCCCTTAATTCCAAGCCCACTTGAGTTGGAATAAGATGTGTCGACACCAAGGGTAAGGTCGGCCTTTGGAATAAAACTCCATTTTTCGTGCATCAGGTCCAGGTAGGGCTTAAATTCAAACTCTGCTGAAAGACCAAGAGGCGCGCCTGTGGTTGACGGCAGTTTATATTTGAATGAGGACAACGGGAAATATTCGTGGTATGGGATTAGTGAAAGTGGCAAAGCAATATTTTTATCGTCTAATAATTTTATGGTATCCGAACGGAAGCCAGGGTCGGAGGCAATTACAGAACCAAGTATTCCCGCTGAACTTAATCCGAATCCGATAATTCCGGCTTTAAATTCAGTTGGCTGATCATCCCATACTTTCTTTTTTAATGCATCGGTTTGCTTATCCTTCCACTCCTCAAAACCTGGTTTGTCTTCGAGCAGATCTTTCACTACGCTGGCGCCTTCAGTTAAAGTTTTTGTCGTATCATCCTGTCGTTGAATTATTGTTGGCGCTGGTTTAAAGAAGGTTTGGTGTGCGCCAGTAGCCGGCATTCGCATTACGCGGTCAGCCATGGCGTCGGCTTCCCGTTCGTAAGGATCGTCCACTGCTCCTATAGCGAGCCTGGGCTGTACCCTGACCGGCGCGAAAAATGGTTGCTGCTGATTCTTAGACATACCAGTAGCTGGCGTACTTTTACTTTTTTCAGTTGTTGCTAAAGTTTGCATAGTTGAAGTAAGTTAAACCAAGCTATAAGTTTCTAAATCTTTCTTTTGAGGAAAAAGTCCTGCTGGATAAAAAAATTACGATTTATCCTGATAGCTATCGGGAACGATTTACGCATAATCAGGATGGTTTATGAATAAGCAATGTATAGCCCCCCAATCGTAACTCGCAAATCCAAAATCGTAAATTATTAAGTCTGCTATCTGCAATTTACGAAAGGCTACTGAATGACAGCATGTTAGTCAGTTCTATACTTAAAGCATCTAAGTCCATTCCACATAAAGCATTTCACTCATCCATGGCAATTTAACAATTCCGATTCCCCAAGGCAGGTTATTCAACAGAACATCCACTGGTTTTTGTTCAACCTGAAGCAGCCAGCCATTGTCAACTTTCGAAAGCTTTCCGCTGCGTTGGAGGAAAGTCTCACGTAGTCCTTCAATACTTGTATTCCTCAAAACACTCCAATGTGTTATCACTTCATTAAGCAGAACTTCACATTCTTCTCTGATCTGATCATTGATCACTATTTCAGTTATTACATTTTCTTCAAGGTCGATACCGCATAAAATTTTATTTAGCATCAGATTAAATTCTTCAAATTCATTAGAGCCTGTTACAATAAACTCCGACACCACTACTGCCTGCAACTGTGATGGCCTGTCAATCCAGGTATTTTCTTTTGTGAGTTCAAGCTGTTCAAAGAGGCTGTGTAAAAAAGGGTGCACTAAAACCAATCCGGCATTGCTGATATAAATTGCTTCATTTTCAACAATATCTGATCCTTGTTTTTCTGCCTTTACATCTTGTTCAGATTTCAATTCGTCAACCGGAGTATTATTATCTTGTTCAGGTTTCAATTCGTCATCAGGAGTAATGTTATCCTTCAGGTAATTTACAATATCCTTTATTTCTGCTTTTAGTTCTGCATTTCCATCTATTTTTGTAAGCAGGAAGGTAAAAAACTGATCTACCCTATCCCTATTCTGATCAGAAGAGAAAAGATTTAAAATGGCAGCATCAACTATATGATTATCAATATTCCTATAGCTGTGTTTATCCGTTTGCAAAAGGTTTAAGTCTTCGAGAATAACAAAAATTTCTTTCAGTGTTTCTTGCCTGTCCTTTGATATCTCTTCAATTATCCGTGAAGTGAAGTTTTTGGAAAATTGCAAGACTAATCGCTCAGGTGCTTTTGATTTCTGAGAAATTACTGATTTGAGACGGTTAACAAGTTTTTCGTTAATTATGAGCAATTCCTCCAATTCGGCAATGGTATTAAAACGGTTGTTCCAGGGCATAAAACCGTTTTCCAGGTAAAAGAAAAAAGCTTCATTAACGGCGGTTTCCTTAATCTTTTCAGGATCTCTTTCCTGTGTATTCACCTGGATTAACTCCTCTTTAATTTTTCGAATGGCCTGATCAGCAAATTCCTGTTCCCAGTTTTTTTTACTTAGCAATCCGCAATCAATCTCAAGTCTGTCAATCGAAGCATGCGCTTTTTCTCCAAACATCTCATCAAACAGAACCTCCATTCGAGGTTGAAGCTTTTCATAAAACACTTCAGCCACCTGGTTTTGCAGTCCTGTAGAATCACCTGAGCTTTCGAAACTGATTTCGATGGTTTGCTTCCGGATTCTATGCAGGTTCTGCGTTTGCATCAGGCTGTAGTCAGGTTGTCAAAATCACCTTGATTGAGATGCTTGTTGAAAATAGTATCATTGATAGTAAATCCTGCAATATTCTCGCAGGTAGTTCCTGTTTGATCGGTAAGATCTACGGTCAGGCTTATGAGTAATTGGGTGCCCGGGAAAATATCAAGCTTCTGGAAATTCAACTGCACTTTAATATCATTGAATTCCAGGACTCTGCCATCTGCAGTTGTTAACTTCCATGTATATTTTTGGGCATTCGGTTCCTTAGCGACAAGTGTTAAAAATGTTGGGAACATTGCCACCGGCGAAGTATTACGTGTGAGGTTCATTGTAAATCCGGCATCCACAAACAATAAGGTTATGGTTACATTCACCTGTTTCCCGTTTATAGTGTACGAAACGTGAAAATCCGTGGTTTTGGGGATAGCAGTCGAAGCAGGAGAAATTTCCAGCGTCGTTTCTTTCAATACAATACCATCGTTGCTCAGTACTTTCACAACATCAGTTTCAGTTAAGTTCGGTTCAAGCCGCGATCGTTTGATGTTGCTGCAAAGCACAATATTCCTGTTTTCAACTTCAAGTTGTATTACCTGACTGAATTCCGACGGACACTGGCCATTGGTTTCTCTTAATAAAATGGTGCGAGGAAGCGATTCAACTTTAAAGTTGATAGTATCAGGATCAGGTTTTTCCGAAAAGGGTTTGCCATCCAGTAACCACTCATATTTGGTTTTATCATTTATCCCTGTGGATGTATTTTTCAAACTAACAACCATTTCGCCGCCGTCTGTATTTGTCTCAAATGTGAAATTTGCTACAGGCGTTTCAAATACTTGTACTGTGGTTGAAACTGACTTCCCGTTTGCAGTGTAAGTTAGAACAACGTCTCCGGGATTTTTTACTTCGGCCGGCACAAAAACAGGAACTCCGTTTGCACTGTTTACTATTCCGTCACCACTTAATATTCCTCCTTCAGGAGTTACACTAACAACATATTCGGTTTTATCGTTATTGCAAAAGCTATCTTTTTCAATTTTAATTGTCGGATCGTCGGCCGGAATTACAACATCCAGGCTACTTTCAGCCGGACAAGCGCCGTTTGATACTTTTAATGTTAAGTTTTTGGGCGGACCCGCAGTTTTGAATTCAAATGGTGATGGGTTTTCATCCTTCGAAAAAGATTTTCCATCTCTGAACCATTCATAAGTAGTGGTTGCTGTTCGGCCGGTAGTTTCATTCGTAATGGTAAGAATCGTCAACGCCCCGTTAACCTGCACAACGTATGAGAACTTGGCAACTGGCGTTAAAATTACTTCCACCTGTACCGAAGCTGTCTTTCCGTTTGCGGTGTATGTAAGGGTGTGAATCCCAGCTCCGGCTGACGCAGGTTTGAAAACATAACTACCGTCAGTCTGTACGCTTATTCCGCTTCCTGAAGCCACACCGCCTTTGGGTGAAACAGTAACCGGGAAGCTTGCGCCATCATCGCTACAGAAACTGTTTTTATTTATTTTGATTGCCGGGGCTTCAGTTTCCTGTGGCTTTTCCGGCAAAATATAAGCAATTGGCGGGCAATCGCTGCAACACATATAAGGAATATAAAAATCAGCAATCACCATTCCATCCGTCAGTTCGAAATGCTTTGGCTTCGGATCCTGGTTTATCAGATCTGTCAGATCTTTGCGTTTTCCATCCGGCAAATCTTTGCAGTCATCAAGGTATTGGGTAAGCACATCTTTAAACCTAACATACAACTCAGGATCTTTGTATAAAATGGATGTTTGCAGCAGTTTGGTCTGATA
>JBBRYZ010000153.1:0-9093 GCA_038237165.1 Bacteroidales bacterium
ATAGTTTGGATTAATTGGTGGAGGGGGAGAAGGGGCGACTCGGAGAAAGGGAGAAATGCAAAATCATGTGTTATAATTCCATCAAATTTGATGGAATTATAACATTGAAAAGGAGCTATAAAATGACAACAATAAAAAAAACAATACATGTATTAGGTAACGATATTTCAGTTTTATATCAGGATAAAATTGAATTTATTTCGCTTACTGATATGTTAAAAGCAAAGGATGGTGACTTTTTTTTATCTGATTGGCTTCGCAACCGGAATACAATAGAATTCTTAGGTATATGGGAGTCAGTTTATAACCCGGATTTTAATTATGGCGAATTTGCCATAATTAAAAGTCAGGCAGGATTGAATAATTATAAAATAAGCGCAAAAGAGTGGGCAGAAAAAACTAAAGCTATTGGCTTGAAAGCCACTGCCGGAAGATATGGAGGTACATACGCTCATCCAGATATAGCTTTTGAATTCGGTATGTGGATCAGTGCCGAATTTAAAATTTACTTAATCAAAGAGTTTCAACGCCTTAAAGAAGATGAAACGGACAGGTTAAAATTAGAGTGGAATTTACAGCGTACACTTGCAAAGGTTAACTATCATATTCACACCGATGCCATCAAAGAAAACCTTATACCTGTTGAATTAACCAAACAACAAATCAATTTTGTATACGCCAGTGAAGCCGATTTGCTTAACATGGCATTGTTTGGAAAAACGGCAATGCAATGGAGAAACGAAAATCCCGATGCGAAAGGAAACATCCGGGATATGGCAACGATTGAACAGTTGGTTGTCCTTTCGAACATGGAGAGTATCAATGCATTGTTGGTCCATCAGGGTTTGCAGCAAAACGAACGCCTTGTTCAGTTAAACCGGGTAGCCATTATGCAAATAAAATCATTGCTACAGCATAGTAGCAGTAGAAAGTTAAAATAATCTTGTAATAAAATAAATGTTTATGAAAACCAAAATCCTGAACCGCTTCCTTTCTTACGTCGCTATCGATACCCAAAGCGACGACACATCTAATACTTTTCCAAGCACTAAGAAACAATTCGATATGCTGAACCTGCTTCACGACCAGCTTAAGGCTTTTGGCCTTGCGGAGGTAAGCATCGATTCCAACGGTTATGTGATGGGAACTCTTCTATCCAACACTGCGAAAAAAGTACCTGTTATCGGTTTCGTAGCACATGTTGATACTGCTCCTGATATGAGTGGTGCCAACATCAAGCCCCGGCTGATCGAAAATTACGACGGGAAAGATATCCTGCTTAACAAATCGTTGAACCTTGTGATGTCGCCTGTTGAATTCCCTGAGTTGGAGGAATATGTTGGACAAACTCTTATTGTTACTGATGGAACTACATTGCTTGGTGCCGACGATAAAGCCGGCGTTACAGAAATAATGTCTGCTGTCGAATACCTGGTTAAACATCCTGAAATTGAGCACGGAACGCTTAAAGTTGGCTTCACGCCTGATGAAGAAGTAGGCCGTGGTGTCGATTTTTTTGATGTGAAAAAATTCGGGGCTGATTTTGCCTATACCATGGATGGCGGAGGTATTGGCGAACTGGAATATGAAAATTTTAATGCTGCCGGTGCCAAGGTTATTATCCAGGGAAGGAATATCCACCCGGGCTATGCCAAGAATAAAATGAAAAATGCCATACTGATGGCAATGGAGTTCAATGCGCTGTTGCCGGTAAACGAACGGCCGGAATTCACTCAGGATTACGAAGGTTTTTACCACCTGATTAAAACGGAAGGATCTGTTGAAAACGCATTTATTCAATACATTATCCGTGATCATGACAAGCCGAAATTTGAATTAAAAAAACAGTTTTTCAAGGACTGCGTTGAATTTATGAACAAACGCTATGGCGAAGGCTGTTTTACACTCGAAATGAAGGATCAGTACTACAATATGCGCGAAATGGTGGAACCGGTTTACCATGTGGTTGCCACAGCGCAGGAAGCTATGGAACAGCTTGGAATTATTCCGAAAGTAGTTCCAATCCGCGGCGGCACCGATGGCGCAAGGCTTTCGTATATGGGACTTCCATGTCCGAATATTTTTGCCGGCGGCCATAATTTTCATGGAAAAATGGAATATGTTCCATTGGAATCGATGGTAAAAGCTACTGAGGTGATTCTGAAAATTGTAGAACTTTACACTAAGAAAGCTTAAGGGTTTAATGAATGTAGTGTTTAATACCTAGTTTAAGTATGAAGCATACCAATTCAACCATCCAAGGAATATTTCTCAGCATCGGCGTGATTATTTTATCAGCCTTTACTACAACTGTGCAATCACAGGTCGTACAAAAGCCCAATATTATTTACATTCTTGCGGACGATCTGGGATATGGCGATTTAGGTGTTTATGGTCAGAAGAAAATTGAAACACCAAATATTGATAATCTGGCGAAGCAAGGAATGCTGTTCACGCAACATTATGCAGGCGCTCCGGTATGCGCTCCTTCCCGTTGCGTTTTGCTGACAGGTAAAAACAGTGGTCATGCACAGGTCCGGGGTAACGACGAGTGGGAATCGCGGGGCGATGTATGGAATTACCGTGCTATGCTTGCCGATTCCACCCTTGAAGGCCAGCGGCCTATGATTCCCAGAACTGTTACCAGTGCGAGCCTGCTTCACGATGCTGGGTACAAAACCGCTATTATAGGCAAATGGGGACTCGGCGCTCCACAAACACAAAGTACTCCGCTGAGGATGGGTTTCGACTTCTTTTTCGGCTACAATTGCCAGCGGCAGGCACATACGTATTACCCGGTTTTTTTGTATAAAAATGATCACAGGGTTTACCTGAATAACGATACTGTTGCCCCCAATACCAGGCTGCCTGAGGGTACTGACCTATATAATCCTGATAGCTATTCAGCTTTTAACCAGAAGGATTATTCGCCCGACCTGATGTTCAGTGAGATTACCGGTTTCGTAAATGAAAACTACAAACAGCCTTTCTTTCTTTACTGGGCAACGCCTATACCTCACGCAGCCTTGCAAGCTTCGAAACGTTGGGTTGATTATTATGTGAAAAAGTTTGGCGACGAAAAACCCTATGATGGTAAAAAAGGTTATTTCCCTCTCAGGTATCCGCATGCAAGCTACGCGGCGATGATCTCCTACCTGGACGAACAGGTTGGACTTCTGGTTAAACAACTCAGGGAACTTGGCATTTACGACAATACGCTTATTGTTTTTACCAGCGACAATGGCCCTTCCAGTGAAGGAGGCGGTGATTCGCCATGGTTTGATAGTGGCGGACCTTTTAAAAGTGAATATGGCTATGGTAAAGGCTTTGTGCGCGAAGGCGGAATCCGTGTTCCGATGATAGCTTCGTGGCCGGGGGTTATTAAACCGGGCAGCATTTCGAATCTGCCATCTGTTTTTTATGATGTGCTGCCTACTTTATGCGATATCGCCGGCATTAAAACACCCGGAGATATGGACGGCATCAGTTTTCTACCCGAACTGAAAGGACAGGCACAAAAGAAACACCAATACTTATACTGGGAGTTTCCTGAATATAACGGACAACAGGCTGTTTTGCTGGGCAAATGGAAAGCCATGAGGATAAACATGCAGAAAGGAAATAAACGCTGGGAGCTTTATGACCTTGAAACTGACCCGACAGAAAGTACCGATGTGGCTGCTTCAAATGCTGCTGTAATTGCTGAAGTGGAAAAGATTGCAAAAAAAGAACATGTAAAATCTGTAAACCGAAGCTGGTGGCTTAAAGGAGTGGATGGGGAATAGGATCTGTGGTAATAAATAGTGGCTGATTGCATGTTTCGTTCCTTTCAACCAACAGCAATGTATGTGCGTACGACAATCCTGATAGCTATCGGGATCCCAATTATATACTTCATCCGCCATTTTTTACAATGATTCTTTTATTAGGCAAAGTTTTTTTTCATATTCTAGATTCTGGTAAGTATCCATTTTCAATTAAATCATTTTCATTCTCAATTTCAAATGCTTTGCCATCCTTTATAATCATTATTCTATCTGAAACTTCAAGAACATTACGATAATAATGGTCTGTGGTTATTATACCTTTTTCTTTTTTCAATTCAATTAAAAGTTCCTTTATTGAATCATGGTATAAGGGTTCTACCATGGAAAAAGGTTCATCAAGCAATAAAAATTGATGAGGCAATCTCGAAATTAATAATATCTCAAAGTACCTTCTTTCTCCCAATGATAAAGTTCCTATTTTCTGTCGCTCAAATTTGGCTATTCTTGGGTCATAAAATATTTTATTTTGTGCATCTCCTTCTTCATAATATATTGGAATTACATCTCTTACTTTTAAATCATTTGGCAGAAAGCTATCTTGTGGCAAATAGGAAATATGCATCCATTCAATATTCCTCGAAGGATTAAAACATTCATTATCAATCAAAATATTTTCATCATCCGAGGGTAAAGTGCCAAATAAAATCTTTAATAATGTTGACTTACCACACCCATTTCGCCCTAAAATGCCTAATATCTCACCAGTTTTTATCCGAAGTGAAATGTCAGACAATATAATCCTTTTCTTGAACTTCTTGGATAGCCTATTTACAATAAGTTCACTCATTCAAATATAATTAATAATAGTATGGGAAATACAATAATTGAATTGATAATAAATGATTTAATTATCAACCTTTGTTTTGTTATCCCAAGGTTGTAATAAAAGTAGTATTGATGACCATGAAATTGCCTGTAGCAAAGTAGACCAATTGCTAATCCATATGTTGGTAATGATACTATTCCAGCTAATGGGTTTACAATTAAAAAGCACAATATTGAAAATCCAATATTATAAAGTGTTGAATCAATATAAAATTTTAAAAACGCTCTATTCATACAATCTTCAAATTATTAATTTTTGCTGCGGCCAATTAAAATTTTGTCTAACTAAAATATATCCACAAATATAACTTTCTTTTCTCATTACATGTATAGATACTGCTAGAGTATTTTTTACCAACCTACTTTTAGATTAAAAGTATTTTAATTCGCACAAATCAATCCGGAAACCCAGGTAGTTTAATTAAAAAAGTAGTTTATTTCCCTGGAATACTAATTTATCAGAATTTAATAAAAAATTATTTTGATCTACCATTCTGTATTATAGATAGATAGGAATTTAACTAAAATATATATTGCATTCTTTAGTACTATGTATTGAATAGTACTAAAGAATGCACTATCTTTGCCGTATCATTCAAATAATTCCCACATGGAAAAAGCAGATTCAACAATTGCCCAGATGCGGAAAGGCGTGCTCGAAATGTGTGTGGTTGCGGCCATAAGCAGCCGCGAAGCATACGCATCTGATATTCTTGAGCGGCTCAAAAATTCGCACCTTATCGTGGTCGAAGGTACCCTTTACCCTATCCTTACCAGGCTTAAAAACGAAGGCTTCCTCAGTTACCGGTGGGAAGAATCCAATTCGGGGCCACCGCGCAAATATTATTCTATAACACCCGAAGGTACTGCATTCCTGTCTGAACTTCGCTCAGGTTGGGATGAACTAGTAAACGCTGTGAGCGCTATAATTGCCGGTAACAATCAAACAGAATCATCCGAAATACCAAATACTCTGTAATTATGAAAAAGAATTTCTCAGTTAATATAGGCGGCCGTATATTTAACATCGACGACGATGCATACGAATGCCTCAACAATTATCTCAGCCGTTTACGTCACTTTTTTGCTGCAGACCTGGGTCATGATGAAATAATTGCCGATATCGAAATGCGTATTGCCGAGCTTCTTGATTTGCAAAAAGCACAAGGACTATCTATCATAACTCTGAAACATATACAAGACGTAATTGCCAGCATGGGCGAACCCGACCAGCTTTCGGATTCGGAAACGGAACAACCAAAACACACACCAGGAATTAAAACACGGGGAAAACTTTTCCGCGATCCCGACAACCGGCAGATTGGTGGCGTAGCCGCCGGTATTGCAGCCTGGTTTGGAATTGATCCTGTTTGGGTGAGGCTTATTTTTGCAGGTTTAACATTGTTTTATGCTGTTGGAATAATTGTATATGTTGTTTTATGGCTTATCCTTCCTATTGCCCAAACAACTTCCGAAAAATTGGAAATGCAGCGTCAGAGCATCAATATCAATACATTGCGTAATGAACTGGCTTCGGCAGGTACGGGCATTCAGAAAACGGGAAACACCATTTTACAATCTTTGGGGACTTTAATCAGGTTTGTAACCGAAGTAGTTGCAAGGGTTTTTGCCTTTCTTTTTCATCTGTTAGGCAGGTTGGCAGGGCTTATATTATTACTTGGAGTTGTAGCTATGTTTATTGGTATCAGCGTCGCATCACTAGTTCGAGAACAGATGAATATGAATGATTATCAGCTCGACACAACAACACTTGTTAATGCGCTTCAATGGCTTGTGCCGGGTCCGGATGTAAGATGGCTTATGTATATTACAATAATTCTTCTGCTTGTTGCCACAACCGGTTTATTGATTTATGCCGGACTCCGTTTATTACTTAAATGGCCTCCGTTGCGATGGCAGGTTGTAATTGTCTTTGTTCTGCTTTTGATTGCCGGAATTCTGACCGGTGTGGGAGCAATTTTCCAGTACTCCCGTTCATCCGAAAAAACGGCTTCGGTAACCAAAAGGCAAAGCATAGTCATGAAATCAAAACACATTCACCTGGTTTCAGGGCCGAATGATCACCGGCAATATTTTATGCCATTGGCCGGCGATACCTTGCCTGTAAATGTCAGCTATGTATTAGGCGAAATTAACCTGAGTATCCGTCCTGTGCCTGCCGATAGTCTTTTTGTTACTTTTATACATTCAGCTTCAGCCTGGCAGGAATCGCAGGCATCGGGTTATGCCGGAAACATTACGTACAGTTATAAATTGCGGGATACTTTGGTTACTCTCAATCCGTATTTCATGTTTCCTCACTCCGACGGAATGCGGTATCAAAAAATAGATGTAATTATCGGAATTCCGATAAATACAGAGGTTGAAATTGACGAACCACTCCGCTGGCGTTCAAATTACAGTGATTTTATGGAAAACGCGCGTAATGGAGGAACTCTGATAATGACTACTTCCGGTTTGAAATTGAAAAACCCACCAATAACTTTATCGGATTCCATCAACGAGAGCAAGTAAATCCTACAAATTAATTTAACGTACCTATCAACGGTAGAGATCAATGACTGGCATTGATTTTTACCGTTTTTTTATTTCTGTCAAATCAACGCAAATACTTATTTCCTGTTTCTTTATTTATGCAAAATACCAGGGTCATGAATGCAAATAACTCCAATAAATTTCACTAAAAAATCGTTTTACAATCTAATACATCTAAAATATCCTATATTTGTAAGTATCATACTGAAACCTACATGCAAACCGAAGTCTATAAGCCGAAAAATTCAATCCGTATTGTTACCGCCGCTTCACTGTTCGACGGGCACGACGCCGCCATCAATATAATGCGCCGCATCCTGCAAAGCACAGGTGTTGAGGTAATCCATCTTGGGCACGACCGCCAGGTTCAGGAAATTGTGGATTGCGTCATTCAGGAAGATGCTCAGGCTGTTGCAATTACATCATATCAGGGCGGGCATATGGAGTTTTTTAAGTATATGCTCGACTTGCTTCGGGAAAGAGGTTGCGGCCATATCAAAATTTTCGGTGGTGGTGGTGGCGTTATTCTTCCGGAGGAGATAGAAGAACTGCAGACTTATGGCATTACCCGGATCTATTCGCCCGACGATGGCCGCCATCTTGGTTTGCAGGGAATGATCAACGAATTGGTCGAATTATCGGATTATCCTACCGGCAAAGATGTCAAAGTAACGAAAAAAGATATATTAAAGAGGGATTATCACGCTATCGCACAGCTTATTTCAGCTGCCGAAAACCACCATTCAGAAGTTAAGCATCTGTTATCGGAATTAAAAGAAGGCTGTACGCAAAGTACAACTCCGGTTCTTGGCATTACGGGTACAGGTGGTGCCGGCAAATCATCTCTGGTGGATGAACTGGTAAGACGTTTCCTGGATGATTTTCCGGATAAAACACTGGCAATCATTTCAGTTGATCCTTCGAAAAGGAAAACAGGCGGTGCTTTACTGGGTGACCGCATCCGGATGAACGCTATCAATACACCAAGGGTTTATATGCGCTCGCTGGCCACACGACAAGCTAATCTTGCCCTATCGAAATATATTGCCGAAGCGCTTTGTGTGGTTAAAAACGCCGGTTTTGACCTTGTGATTCTTGAAACTTCCGGTATCGGTCAATCGGATACCGAGATTGTGGATTTTTGCGATATTAGCATGTATGTGATGACGCCCGAATACGGAGCCGCCACTCAGCTCGAGAAAATCGACATGCTCGATTATGCTGATATTATTGCACTCAACAAATCGGATAAACGGGGTGCCCAGGATGCCTTGCGCGATGTGCGCAAGCAATTTGCCCGCAACCGCTTGTTATTTACCACCGATCCTGAAAAACTACCTGTTTTCCCCACCATGGCCTCGCAGTTTAACGATCACGGGGTAAACCGGTTGTATCAGGAACTAATCAACATTCTGAACATTAAAACCAAGGCACACTTTGAATCGCATTTTGTTATAAAGGATGATATCCTGCAAATTGCCGGCATTATTCCACCACGTCGTGTCCGATACCTCAGCGAAATTTCCGAAGCCGTTAGAAATTATAATAAGTGGGCCAGCGAGCAAGGTGCCATTGCTACGCGTCTGTATGGGTTGCATATCGCCATCGAAGAATTGAACCATCAGCGTAATGAACCGCTCTCCCAGTCTCCCAATCTCCGCAACTCCCATTCTTCTGAAGACGCAATTACCAGTTCGCAAATCCCAAGCCCTTCTCCCCTCTCCTTGTCATCAGAATTATTGAAACTATATAAGCATACCCAGCGACTTCTGGCTCCCGAATCTCAAAAACTCCTAGACGGCTGGCAAAGTAAAGTCAGCCATCTTAAAAAAGATAACTATAGCTATCTCGTTCGTGGTAAGGAGGTTAAAGTACAGACTTTCAC